>CANHQK010000018.1 GCA_947462765.1 Bdellovibrionales bacterium | reverse complement strand
GTGATTGGCAGGCTCTCGGCCCTTGCGGCGGCGCAAGAACTCAGGGATACTCAGGCCACATGAACCCTACAGAGTCGAAAAAAGCCGGTTTCGGAACCAAAGCCATTCATGCGGGCCAGGCCCCTGATCCACGCACCGGAGCGGTGATGGTGCCCATCTATCAAACCAGCACCTTTGCACAAACCTCTCCCGGACAACACACCGGTTACGAATATGCCCGCACCGATAACCCGACCCGGACTGCTTACCAGGAATGCGTGGCTGCACTCGAGAACGGAAAGTACGCTCTCGCTTTTTCGTCAGGTCTGGCGACCATCGATACGCTTCTTCACACGCTGAAATCGGGCGACCATGTGATCTGCTCGGACGACGTGTACGGCGGGACTTTCCGCTTGTTCGACAAGGTCCTCACCCGCTTCGGCATCCGCTTCACTTTCATGGATCTCGGTGATCTTTCCAAAGTCGAAGAGGCGATCCTTCCTCAAACCCGGATGCTCTGGATCGAAAGCCCCACCAACCCCATGCTCAAGATTTTCGACATTGCCGCTTTGGCCAAGCTCGCACGGGCACGAGGTCTGCTCAGTGTGGTCGACAACACCTTCATGAGCCCCTATTTCCAGCGTCCTCTGGACCTCGGTGCGGATGTGGTCATTCATTCGGTGACCAAGTACATGAACGGGCACAGTGATGTGGTCGGTGGAGTCCTGATCACGAGCGACGATGCTCTTTACAAAGAACTCAAATATCTACAAAACGCGGTCGGAGCCGTGCCCGGACCTCAAGATTGCTTTTTGGTCATGAGAGGACTCAAAACCCTTCATGTCCGCATGAAGGAGCACGAGGCGAATGCGTTTGCCATCGCACGCTTTCTTGAGAAGCATCCGAAAATCGAAAAAGTGATCTACCCAGGACTCGCCTCTCATCCACAGTACGAGCTGGCCAAGCGCCAGATGAGCGGATTCGGAGGGATGATCTCATTTGTGATCAAAGGGACACTCGAGGACTCGAAGCGGGTCATGGAGCGCACGCGCCTCTTCACCCTGGCTGAATCGCTCGGTGGAGTGGAATCGCTCATCGAGCACCCGGCGATCATGACTCATGCGTCGGTTCCTGCAGAGAACCGGAAAGCCCTCGGGATCGCCGATACCCTGATCCGGATCAGTGTCGGAATCGAGGATGTGAACGACCTGATCGCGGATCTCGAGCAGGCGCTCAGCTAAACCAACTGGTAAATGCGGTGCGTCATAGATAATTAACGCTTGTAAGGCCCGTGGCGCCCTGTTAGGTTTGGGGCATGCGTCATTTGAAGAAATTGATCCAGCAACTGCTGGCCGGTCACGGCCGCATCCTGCTCGCCTGATTCGATCTCCCCTTTTCAACCTCTGAGACTTTTTTTGTCTCGAAGGGAACGATGGAAGGTGATCGCAAAACGGTGCGCCTCGTCCCGGACATGAGTCAGGAGCTTGTATGCCCGCGTGTGGGGATAAAGCGGAACCGGGTTGACCCGATTCGGAATGAAGATCCGCTCCTGTGAACTCACCACTTCTTTGGATTTGAAATCCCTTTCGGTTCTGGCCTTGGCCAAGCCGACCAGGTCCACACCCTGAATCCCGAGATCCTCGAATATCGCCTTGGCTTGTGCGAGCTGCCCCTTACCCCCGTCGACAATCACCAGATCGGGCTTTTCGTTTCCGGCTCCGAGATCCATCTTCGAAAAGCGTCGATCGAAGATCTCGCGCATGGAGGCGAAGTCGTTCGCTCCCTTCACGGTCTTGATCTTGTAACGGCGGTAGAGATTCTTATCGGGTGCCCCGTCGATGAAGACCACCCTCGAGGCCACGGATTCCTCGCCCTGGGTGTTCGAAATATCGTAGCACTCGATCCTTCGCGGGAGCTTTTCGAGTCCGAGCTTCTCCTGGACCTCTTCGAGTGCCCCGATGCCGTGACCGGCGCCTTCACGCTTGGCGCTTTCGACCGCGAGCTTGGCGTTGGTTCGCGCCACATTGACAAGTTGTTTTTGGACCTCGGATTCGGGTAGGCGGATCCTGACTCCGAGGGCGTTTTCGAGAAGTTCATGATCGCTCGGAAGCTGGGCGACGAGGATCTCCTTGGCCTGGGTCAGATCACTCCCCTCTTGCATGAGGATCACATGTTGGGAAAGGAAATCGTACAAAATGGAATCCGGCCCGAGTGAACCATCAAAGTTCTGAACATCATAGTGTTTCACACTGAGCAATTTACCGCCCCTCACCTGAAGCACCACTCCGTGGGCAATTCCTTCTTTTTGCTCAAAGGCGAACACGTCCTGATCGAGCCGGGTGTCGGCATCGATCACGGACTGGGTCTGCGAGACAATCTCGACTGCCTGGATCTGGTCGCGGATGATTGCCGCTTCCTCGTAGCGCTCTTCCTCCGCCGCGATTCGCATCCGCTCGCGCAGGACATCGAGGAAGGCCGCTCCTTTACCTTCGAGCACTTGGAGAGCCTCGTCGATCTGACTCCGGTACTCTTCCTCGTTCACAGCTCCCACACAAGGGGCCGAGCACTGGCCCATTTGATGCAGAATGCAGGCGCGTGAACGGTGAGAAAAAGTGTTGTCCGAGCAATCGCGGAGCTTGAAGGATTCCGTAAGCAAGCGAAGTGTGATTCGAGCTGCGAAACTCGAAGGGAATGGACCGAAATAACGGGCTTTGCTCTCGTTCACTTTGCGAGTCCATTCGATGCGTGGGAACCGCTCGACCATCGACACCCGCAGATAAGGGTAGTGTTTGTCGTCTTTGAGACGGATATTGAATTTGGGCTTATAGCGCTTGATCAGCGTGCACTCGAGAACGAGCGCTTCATTCTCGGTACCGGTGTGGATCACCTCGAAGGTCTCCACGTTGGTCAGTAATAACTCGGTGCGAGGGTGCTCGTGCACGACGGGCTGAAAGTAAGAAGTGACCCTCGCTTTCAGGCTTTTCGCCTTCCCGACGTATAGAATATCTCCCGAGGCGTTTTTCATCAGATAAACGCCCGGGGAGGTCGCCAGTTTTTTGGCTTCCTGCAAAAGTCGCGTTTTGTTCTCGGGCCGTTTTTCGGTGCTCATCCGGACCGTTTCAAGGTATCCTAAATTCCATACTATGAACACCCCGGCACTCTCGGTTGGCAAGGATACTGTCTGTTACTGCACCCGCTGTAAAATGGATCTCGGGCACATGATCATGTCGATGGTCGGCTCGGTTCCGGCCCGGGTGATGTGCCGGACCTGCAAAAGCGAGCACAACTTCAAGCCGAAGCGCGGGGTCAAGGAACCCGGCGGAGTCGCTCCGAGCCGCGGAAGCCCGGGCAGCACCACCCGGACTGCGCGCGCGCCCCGCGAAGTTAAAGAAGAGAAAACGGTGCCTGTGGAGCTCGAGTGGATGCGCCAGATGAACGCCTCGACTGCGGCCATGAAAGAATACGGTGCCGATCAGGCCTTCGTGGCCGGCGATCGCATCAAGCACCCGGTCTTCGGTGAAGGCATCATCCAAAAACTCGTGTTTCCGAACAAGGTCGAGGTCCTCTTCAAGATGGACATCAAGACCCTGATTCACGCCGGCAAGCCGGCCTGAGTTCAAGCCTGTTCGAACCCCTCGCTCAGCTTCTCCCCTTCCCACCGCGACACCACCAGCGTGGCAATGCAGTTGCCGAAGAGATTGACCGTGGTGCGGGCCATGTCCATGAACTCATCGACTCCGAGGATGAGCGTGATGCCCTCCAAGGGCAATCCAAAAGCCGTGAGCGTACCGGAGAGCACCACGATCGAGGCGCGCGGCACGGCTGCAACCCCTTTGGTGGTGAGCATGAGCGTGAGCATCATGGTGAGCTGGGTCCAGAGCGAGAGTTCGATCCCGGCCGCCTGGGCCACGAACACCGAAGCGATCGCCAGGTAAAGCGTTGAGCCGTCTAAGTTGAAGGAATAGCCGAGCGGGAGAACGAAGCTCGAAATCCGCTTTTTAACACCGATCTTGTCCAAGGACTCAAGCGCTGAAGGATAAGCGCTTTCACTGGAGGTGGTGGCGAAGGCGAGCAACAGAGACGGCCGGATTTCTTTCAAAAATGGCTTCATCCTGACCCGCGCGTAAATCATGGCCGGTACGAGGACGAGTACGACAAAGATCAGGAGCGCAAGATACAGGGTCCCGACGAGCTTCAGCATGGGGATCATGACCCCGATCCCGTGATCGGCCACCGAGGTCGCGGCCGCTGCACCCACGCCAATCGGTGCCATCGACATGATGAGGCCGGTGAACTTGAACATCACCTCGTTTAAGCCTTCACAAAACTGTAAGACCGGCTTGGCCTTCTCGCCCGCCAGCAAGACCGCGACACCAAAGAGTGTCGAGAACAACACAATTTGGAGCACGTCCCCTTTCACGATCGCCTCGGCGAAATTGGTCGGAAGCAGGTGCTCGAAAAAACCGCTGAAAGTCAGGGGGTTCTGCTGGGCTTTGTTGACCACATCGGAAACACCATTCCCGAGAGTGAGTCCATCGCCAGGACGAAACCAATTCACCATGAAAAGCCCCACCGCCAGAGCCAGGGTCGTGGCCAATTCGAAATAGAGAATCGCCCGGACGCCGGTCTTTCCGAGCCCTTTGACCGACCCTGCAGAATTGATTCCGAGCACGATGGACGCAAAAATCAGCGGGGCAATGATGCACTTCACTCCGTTCAAAAAGAGCGTCCGAAAGGGCTTCAGCGCCGGTGCCCAGCCGGGGAGATAATGCCCGATCAGGAATCCGAGAACGAGCGCGATGAAGATCCAGGTCGTGAGCTTGATTTTACGCAGCATGCGCGGAGCGTAGCGGAAAGCCCGATCAGAAACAATGTTCAACTTGACAACTTTAACGCAGTGCGTTAGATTTCGCCCATCATGTTTCTCACATTGCTTTTCATGCTGGCCTCCGCCCCCTTTGATTCCCATGCCCAGAGCCCGGCACCCGAGGCGATCATCACCGGACCCGAGCGGGACTTGATGATTCCTGGCAGACCCGGAGATACCCTGACCATTGCCCCATCGACCGGGGGGTCTTACCTGATTTCTATCAACGAGGACACTCGCTCCGTGGTCGGATTCAGCTTCACGAATACAGGGGTGAACCGGATCATTCCCCGCGAGTCTGAGCCTGGAGCGGGTCCGGACAGGACCTTCACATTTCATTTCCAGAGCCGGGCCCGTCAGAATATCTTTCTGTCCGTAACCGACGCCCCCACCGAGTACCTTTCCCAACTCATGGAGAGTTACCTTTACCTGTTTCCGCGCAAGGTTCTGCCCGCCTTGGAGTGGATCAAAACACCGGGTCAAGCGGCTCGGATGAAAGTCACACTGCCTACCGGAGAAACGGTTGACTTCGATGGAGAGACTCACGAGGTGACAGGAGGGGTTTTGGAAGAAACAGCTCCCATCGATCTCAATCCAGATCGTTTCAAGCGCAAGTTCGCCCGGATCCGGTATCGTGGAACCGGGGTGATGCTCCGAGTGGACAAACGCGGAGGCGACCCGCGTCTTGGAACCACCGCCACCATCACCAAGGGCACACTGACCTGCAAAATTCCCTCATCACTCCTGTTCAATCAGGACGAGAGTTCCGAGGTCGAGTTTTTATTCCCCTCCGACCCGGAATTCGATCAATTCCTGATTAAAAAATGCGGGTTCGGGCTCTGACAAATTTCTAGACAAAGCCCCCCTCATCCGGTAGCCTTCTTTTTATTCCAATGCGGGGGTGTAGTTGAGTTGGTTACAACGTCGCCCTGTCACGGCGAAGGCCGTGGGTTCAAGTCCCATCACTCCCGCCATTTTTTCAAAACCTCTCCGTCTTAACCGGAGGGGTTTTTTTGTATCCACCCAGTGACTCCAGGGTCTCGTGGATCACCCGTTGGGCGATGACTGGCTCACTTCCGAAATACCCGAAAGCCCGCACCCGGTCGGTCCTCGAGGGGTTCACTGAAGTATTGCTCCATGCGAGACCACGCCCTGGATAGCGCTGCGACTCGAAGTCCCGCTCCCAATCCCAAGATGGAAAATGCGACTGCCCCCAGAGTCTGACCGTTTGGGCCATGTGGCACGACACACAATCTACCGTCCCGGGATTGTGCCGTCGCGGATTTTCGATTTCAATCGCCCTTCCCATCAAGGACTTCAAACGGGGCAATCCGGCCTTGGCCTTGAACTCGATCGAATCTGACACGAGACTCTGCCAATCCTCGAACCCCGTTGCGACAGGACTGATCGAGCCCTTGAATTCGGCTAGATTCATCATCCCTTCCGGAAACAGTAAAAAGCTCTGCCTCACAGGAGTCTCTCCCGGAAGCGCAGGAATCCGGATGGGGCGCCATCCTCCGGGAACCCGGTCGACTCCCATAAAAGCCCAGACCCGCCCCTGGCGTACGGTCATTGCCGTGGCCCGGATCAGGTTGGACTCACCCGCAAAACGTCCGATGATTGTACGGAACCGACTCCAGGTGGGACCGTAATGTCCTTCTCTCAGGATACGGGGATGAATCTGGAGCGGGATCCTCCGGTCCCCGTCGGATATACCGGTCAGCTCGGAAATCAGAATCTCCCAATCACCGGGAGCCAGCTCGTAAAACGTGTGCACACTGGCATCGAGAGTCGAAGATTGATCCCCGACAAAAATCAGTGGCTGCCACACCAACCGGATCTGGGGCCGGCACGGAGCCTTCCGCCCCTCTTGAAAGCAGGGGTCGAAGCGGATCCCGACCACACGGAGGTGATTCCGGTAAAGAGTCTCGGGATCGGCCTCGACAGCAAGCACCGGGAGGAAACGGAAGGTGTCCCAAGGCAACAATTGGCCCTTGCCCCCCTCGAACCCGGGATGAATCATCCGGTCGAAATCCGACTGACCGGGGAGTGGAATGAGAACCGATAAATCATTCATCCCGAGAGACCAGGCAGTGGCAGAAAACGAAACTGAAACCAGAATGAGAAGAGTTCGGATCCATCGGCCCATGTGCATCATCCGGATACCATCCCCCGGAATGTCGCAGCAAGATAAAACCGTCCGGTTGGATTTCATCCTCTGCATGCTAAACTGACCTCATCATGCGCCTCACCTCTCTTGCTGCCTTACTGCTCATCTGGTTCAGTGCTCAGGCCTCGGCCGAAGGGCTTACGGCCCGCTGGCTCGGGGTGGCCGGACTCTCGATCACCGACGGAGAAACCACTCTGCTCTTCGATCCCGTCTTCACAAAGCCGACCTGGAGACATTGGCTCTTGGGCGAGGAGTTCCGTTCGAATCCAGAAAGAGTGAAATCCGGTCTCGAATCGGCCGGAATCAAAACGGCACAAGCTGTGTTTGCGAGCCACTGTCACTTCGACCATGTGTCGGACATCGGTGCGGTCTCGGGTGCCACGGGAGCAGTAGTCCGCGGAGGCCCGTCCCTGAAAAGAATCGCGCTCAAGGATCCCCAAGAAAAAGCCAGGTTCGAGGAAATCGAGGACAAAAAAGAATTCATGGTCGGGAAGTTCAAGGTGATCCCTTTCCGTCGCCAGCATGCAGCCATACTCCACAAACTCGCGATCAAGTTCCTCCCCGGTGCAGTCCCGGAAGACTTCCACTTCGGCTTTTACCAGTTCAAAGAAGGAGAAGTGTGGGCCTTCCGGATCGAACACCCGGACGGAGCCCTGATTGTGGACCAGGGCAGCCACTTCTTCGAGCCTCATGCCGAGTTTGCCAAAAAAACCGACGCTTATTTCGTGGGAATCGCGAATAAAAAGAGCCTTGAAGATCTGGTCGATCACAATATGAAACGGATCGAAGCACCGATGATCGTACCCCTGCACTTCGACTTCTTTCTGTACCAACACGATCAGCTCGAAGCCCTGCGCTTACCCGGAAACCAGATCGGTGAGATCCGGGAACGGCTACAAAAGGCTTATGAACCGGCTCCGAACTTCTTCGTGCCGAAGCGGAACGAGGAAATCAGGATTCCGAAAAAGATCATGCCTGCCGCGAACCCCGCGCCATCACCGGCCTCCGGAGTTTAATCTTCGAATGAAGCTTCGGACTTGTCCTTGCTTGCAATCTTACGGTTTGCAGGAACCTTGAAGTACCCGTTGAAAGCGTACTCAGGATCAATGCTTTGAGCACCCCGTCTCAACTCGAAATGAAGGTGTGCCCCGAAGGTGCGCCCGGTTTTTCCGGAATACGCGATCACTTGCCCCTGGTGAACCCGATTGCCCATCTTCACAAGATTCTTGGAGTGATGGGCATAAACGGTGTAAAACCCGCTCTCGTGCTTCAAAACCACCATCCTGCCGTAACCGCGAATCTTGGATCCGACGTAAACCACCTCACCCGCCGCGGCAGCCAGGACCGGCGTGCCGATCTTTGCACGCAGATCGACCCCTTGATGGAACTTCCCGCCTCGCTCGCCATAAGACGATGAGATCTCGACTTCTTTGAGAGGCCACTGCCAACGCCCTGGAAGTGGAACGGCCCCCATGGTCCGATTCCCGAAATCGACACTAGCGGTCTTTCTCGAAACAGCGCGGTTCTCGCCACCTTTCGACCGGGTGACCGCCAAACGGTCCTCAGCCTCCAAAAGGCCACGACGGGACGACTGGATCGGTCTGACCGCACAAGCGGACAGCTCGATCATCAGCGAAACAAAAAACAGCCCCTGTGCGAGCCTTTTCAGCATCATGGTTTACTCAGCCAACCTCTTCATCTCATCCAGATAGGCCATATCGGTCACATCCAGCTTGAGCGGCGTCAGGGAGACGAATCCCTTATGCACCACCGCACAATCCGTATCGGATTCCGGCTCGAAACCATGATACTGTCCGCCCACCCAGAAGTAATCTTTGCCGCGATGGTCCGTGCGCTTCAATACAGCACTGGAATAATAGCGAAATCCTTGACGCGCCGGAATAAACCCTTTGATCCGCTTCAGAGGAAGGTCGGGTACATTGATGTTCATCAAGGTGAATTTGGGCAGAGTCCTCTTTTGGAACTCGCGGATCACCTTGACCGCCATTTTTGCGGCGGTCTCGTAATGGAGCTTGGATTCGGGTTTGCGGTTCTTGAAATCGACATCCAGGCTCACCGCATAAGACGGAATCCCGAGCATGCATCCTTCGCGGGCTGCCGAAACCGTACCCGAGTAGTAAACGTCCTGACCGAGGTTGGCGCCGCGGTTAATCCCAGAAACAACGATATCCGGCGTGGATTTCATCACTTGCCTCATGCCGATGTAAACGCAATCGGCGGGAGAACCGCTGACCCCGTAGAAGTCTTTTTCCATGGGCAGAAGCCGGAGCGGCTTGTGGAGCGTCAAAGAATGCCCCATCGTGCTCTTTTCTTCCAGTGGCGCCACCACCTTGACAGTTCCGAGTTTCTTCAATTCTTCGTATAGAATCCGGAGCCCGGGCGCATGCACCCCGTCGTCATTGGAAAGCAGGATTTTCATAAATGAAAGTGTACCGACGAGGACTCAGTTTTACAACGTTTGATCCAAGGAGCCCATTGAATTCCCGGAGATGTTCATCGAGAAATTGATCACCGGCCCCGTCCCCCGGTCGATCGAGTTGATCACCCCGAGATCGAGCTGCCAGCAACGGGAAGGACTCTGAAAAAGCACTCCGAACGCACTATCGAGAAGCGCGAAGTTCCCGCTTACGAGGTTGTAAGAGAGCGACACCCTCGGCATGACATAATCGTTCAATGAAAAATTCGAACTGGTCTGAAGGGACGACACCCGCGCGGTCAGCTTGGAGAAGGTGTAATTCACGGAGAGACTGCGCTCGAAACGGAGGAGACCGTCTTTCACTGCCCGGTCGAACACCCAGGAAAAAGTCGAACTCAGCCGGTGTGGATTGGCGAATGGCAACAGCTGGGCATCACGGTACCGCTCGAGAAAGGAATAGTAAGTGTATTCCAGACGCGCATTGAACTTATCCCCGGTGTACATCATATGGGTGAACAAAGGCGACAAAAGAACGCGATCGTCATTCCCGGGATCATTCAAGAAGCGATTCGCCTCCTTGATGTCCAGGGTCTGGGTCAGCCCGGCTTCGAACCTGCGGACCACCTGATCGGGGGCTCCGTTCCGTCCCGCCTGCTTCCGGAACACCTGCGTGACCAGGCCATACGTGAGCGAATTCCCGAGCGGAGTGAAGTAACTGTTCAAGTTCTGTGTGGTCCGTTCGGGAACAATGTCGGAATTGTCGAAATACTGCCCCGGCCTCGCCTGGCTCTGGACCTGATCGATGAACGGATGACTGCTCGACTGTTGTGTCGTGGGGATGTTCGCATAAGTGAGGGTCGGGCGGATGGTGTGTTTGTAGCTCACCCCGGGATCGGCGGTGCGGAAGACCCGCTCGAGTTGAAAACTCAGATCTGCTTGGGCCAAAAGGTATCCCCGGGCGAGGTTCGGATAGATTCCATTGAAATTATAAAAAAACGACCGGTACTGGACAGAAGGCGTTAGGGAGAGCCAGGGTTTTGGATTCAAGGTGGTGTAGAGATTCGGGATCAGCGTGAAACGGTTCGCCTCGCGGATGGTCTCGACCTGCCCCGTCCCCACCGTGAACCGATCGAAAGGTCCGGCCTCACGCGAGAACCGGTTGAATCGGGCCTCGATCCCGGCTGCAAAACTCTGACCGAAAACGAATTGATCGTTGGAATTGACTACGATCCGCGGCGAATCCTGCACCGTGGTGGGATCGAATCCTCTCACGAACTGATTGTTCGAATCAAAGCGGAGGAGATTCCGGATCCGCCTGAATGACAGAACCGTGCTGACCGCTGGCTCATTCCGCGAAAAAAACAGGTCACTCGCCACCACGGGCTCAAGCCGGCCCGGCACATCCTCGGAGTAAGTCACCGGATACCCCGAGTCACTCACCTCGTTCAACCGTAGCTTGGCATCAAAGCCAAACGGCATCTCCTGGGAGATTTCGCTCCGGATCCCGTACCGGTAGTGAAGGCCTTGTACCGCATCATCCCTTGTCCAGAATAGGTTGAAACTTCCGCGACTCTCGGGAGTCAGGACATACCGGCCCTCCCACTCGAAACGACTTCCCCTGCTAGCGTAAACCCCGGCTCCGAAAGTCATATCCGACCAATCATTGATCGCCCAGTAGTAGGGCTGGACCACAAACGCTCCATAGACCTGATTCACCCCGAAACGGGGGAACAAAAGACCGCTCTGGCGCCTGGTCTTGGCCGGAATGACCATGAAGGGAAGCCACATCACGGAGGCATCCTTCACCTTGAAGATGAAGTCGTGGATGAAGGCATAACCCTCGATGGTGAAATCCACCTCTTTTCCCGTGAGCTCCCAGGAGTTCGGACAATCCACGCATGTGGAGTAGTTGTAATCGCTGATCTTGAAGTGCTTGAGACCCTCGGTGAGAAAACTCGATCCCCTCAAAGAGAACTGTCCGTTGGAGAGACTCCCGTTCAGGATCCTTCCCACATGGGTCTTCAGATCCATCTCGATGGCATCCGCGCGGACGGAATACTCGCCGAACTGGTACAGCACCCGACCGCTGGCACGGACATAATCCTTTTTCTGATCGAGATCGATCGCATCGGCCTTGATCACCTCGTTGTCACGATAAACGTAGGCATTCCCGCGCAACTCGACCCGATCTTCCTTGCGCTTGACCAGGGTGTGATCGGAACCGAACTGCATCAGATTGGACTGTGCCCAAGCCACCCCGCATGCCAGGAAAGGAGTAACCAGGAAAAAAACAGAAAACCTTCGGATCCAGCTCAGAAGGAACACCGGCTTCCCAGACGCACGAACAACTGATGCAATTCCGAACGGAGCTCCTTGCGGGGAACGATCCGGTCGACAAATCCGTGCTTCAGCAGGAACTCGCTTCTCTGGAATCCCTCAGGAAGCTTCTGACGGATGGTCTGCTCGATCACTCTCGGTCCGGCAAAACCGATCAATGCTCCCGGCTCGGCGAGGATGACATCACCAAGCATCGCAAACGAAGCCGCAACACCACCGGTGGTCGGATCGGTGAGAATGGAAATATAGGGGATTCCCGCATCCCGCATCTTTTGAATCACCGCTGAAGTCTTGGCCATTTGCATGAGGGAAAGGATCCCCTCTTGCATACGTGCTCCCCCGCTGGCCGAGATGACCACAGCAGGAATCCGCTCTTCAAGCGCACTCTCGAGAGTCAGGGTGATTTTTTCTCCCACCGCGACCCCCATGCTACCGCCCATGAACTTGAACTCGAACACGCCGATGTGGAAAGGAAGTCCCTCAAGAGTCGCCTTTCCGCACAAAAAAGCATCATTGAGTTTATGATTGCGGATCGCCTGTTCCAATCGGTCCTTGTAGGGCTTCTGATCGTCGAACTGGAGAGGATCGTTCGATTTGAACTCACCCCCGTATGGCCGGAATGAATCCACATCCGTCAGCTGAGCCACACGCTCGGATGCAGTGACGCGGAGATGGTGGCCACACTCGGAACAGACCGAGAGATTCTCTTGCAACTGCCTGGTCTGGATGATCTCCCCGCACTGAGGACATTTGCCCCAGAGCCCCTCGGGGATCTTGGCTACACGGCTTTGCTGTTCCCCTTTGAATTTCGGGGTCTTGAGGTCATCGAACCAAGAGGACATGATGGTTTCAGATTACCCCAGATCAGCCGTTCCGCGCATGGATAAATTGCACGAATTCAGCAACCCGAACCGGACTGAAATGACTTCCTGCGCAACGTTCAATCTCGACCAGAGCTTCTTCAGGAGATCGACCTTTTCTATACACCCGATCCTCGGTCATCGCATCGAAGGCATCTGCAATGGCCACCACTTGGGCCTGGAATGGAATCTGATCGCCCTCAAGACCCAAGGGGTAACCCCGGCCGTCCCATCGCTCATGATGATGCCGGACGGCCAATGCCGCGTAACTCTCGTTCCTGTGGCTCTTCACCATTTCATACCCGGCTTCCGCATGGGCATTCATCAAATCCCTTTCAGCGGGATCGAGGGGACCTGGCTTCAACAGCACTGCATCCGGCACCATGACCTTTCCAATGTCATGCAAGCGTGCGGCCGACTCCAATCGGGCGGGATCGACCCCCACCCATGATCCTCGACTCAACATGAACTCCGCCCACTCCCGAGTGAGTTCTGCCACACGATTCGAATGCCCGAGGGTCGAGAGATCCTTTCGCGCTACTAGGTCGAGCATGCGACTCTCAAAATCAAGCGTCTCAACCGGAAGAATCTGTCTCTGGAGTTCCGCATCCATGCGAAGTCTTCTCCCCGTTCATCCTGAACGGACGCTTCCCCCCTAAATACAACTCACGTACCGCGACGGAGGAGCGAATGGAGTGCAATGAGGCGGAATCGAAGAAGGTGCAGCCTTGAAAAAACGGTGCCCCGGTGAGGAATCATCCTGATCTCACCGGGGCAGTGGAGCTTTTTCAGTCGACTTGGCCGACTATAGAGAATTTGTTTTCTCCCGCTGCGAATCCATCCTTGGACTCAACCACAACCACACATCAACAGGATACAAGGCTTCGAAAGTGGGTCAACCACTTTAGTTATTTTTTTTGAAATTTTTGAAAATCGAGAGCCGCCTTGTACGCCAAATTTTTCGCGACAGAAAACCGACCGACCACGAACTGACTTGCGGTTTTGGCCGAAATTCCCGACTCCATCAGACACTCCAGAACAAGACGCCAATCCGATTGGTCTTTTTCTTTTTTTACACTGCCCTTGGGTAAAATCAGAGCAAAGACCCACTCCCCCCGCTCATCGAACCCCTGCTCTTCCATCCACGACAGAAATCCGGCGCCGGCTCCCCGATAAAGCGTCTCATGGACCTTGGTCAGCTCCTTGGCCAGGACGAATTCCGGAGGGATATCGAACCCTTCACAAAAGGACCTCAAGACCCCCAGTGTTTCCCGAATCCGATTCGGACTCTCAAAAAAAATCAAATTGGGACTTCCCGGTGATTCTTTCAATTCCTTTAACAATTGGAGCGCTTCAGTCGGGTTTCTGGGAAAGAATCCAAGAAACAGGAAAGAATTCCCGGTCAGCCCGGCCACAGAAACAAATGCGGACAGTGCGGACGGCCCGGGAAGCGGCTCAAAACGGATTCCAGGGAACTCCGGACTGAGCTGGAGCAGCCTCGCCCCCGGATCGCTGAGGCCGGGTGTGCCGGCATCCGTAACCACCCCCACCCAGAGACCGGCCTCCTCGACCTGTTTCAAAAGCCCTCTGAGTTCGCCATCTGACGTGTGTTGATCCACCCGTTTCAGTCGTTTTCTTTCGACTCCGAGCGCATTCAATAAAGCTTGTGTATGACGCGTATCCTCGCACCAGAGCTCACCCACGTTCTCCAGGGCGTGCAAGGCTCGCTCCCCCAGATCGCCTAGATTCCCGATAGGTGTGGCAATCATCGACACACGGGCGTGCTGTCCGGGATGGGTGGAGTACGGTCGTTTTTCAGGCAAATGTTGCCGATTGTCGTCATTCCCGTTCATTGGCATTCTGTTGGGAGGTTACTTTTTAAGGAGAAAAAATGAAAGCTCGAATCAACACAAATGCCGAATCCATCATCATCTCTCTCGACGGGAAAGTGGACTATGAAACCCAGGACGAGGTGTGCGAAATCATCAACACCGCGATCGAGCGCAACAAAAAGGATCAAGCCGCCAAGAACATCGTTCTGAACCTGAAGAATCTCGAATTTGTCGGTTCGAGCGGAATCACCCAGTTCGTGCAAAGCCTGAAAGCCATTCACCACGACACCGACATCACTCCAAAATACTGTGGCGTTCGCTCTGAGTTCCAAAAAATCATCAAAGCCTTTGACGAGGAGAACGAGTTCGATTTTTACGACGATGAACGTCTCAACCGTCGCAACGGTAAGCCTGTGATCAACCAGTGAGCGATCACTGTTGATCCACCTGAACCCGGCCTCTCCCCCGAGGCCGGGTTTTTTTATTCAGCCGGAATGAAGATTCCTGAGGTGGCTCATGACCCCGTCGCGAAAAGTGATGAGATCGATCCGGACTTCGCACGCACTCCCCCGGTAGCCTGTCAGGTAAAGAGAGACGGCCTTCCGGAGCTTCCTGAGTTTGGCTCCCTTCACACTCTCCTCGGGCGAAACCCAGGCGTTTAGGGACCGACTCCGGACCTCAACGAAGACCAGGGCCCACCTCCCTCCGGACAGCGGTTCCTCCGCCACAAGATCGATCTCCCCTACCTTGAAGCGCACCTGCGTACCCAGGATACGCCAACCCAGCTTCCTCAAGTGGAGTGCGGCCAATGCCTCATGAAGATCGCCCGTTTCCCGGGAAGTGCAAATCCGCTTCGCCATGTGCCTTGATTCTGCGAGTTTCATGCCGTAACTTGATGGACCATGAGTAAGGCATTCACACGGGAAGACGATGGGGCGGATGACGCTCCCGACACGGAGCTACAGTCGCTACCCGTACGTAAAAACTACATCACCCCGAAGGGGCACGCCAAACTGAGGGACGAGTTGCACCTGCTTCTCAACAAAACCCGGCCGGACCTCACCCAGGTGGTTGCGTGGGCCGCCTCAAACGGGGATCGCTCCGAGAATGCCGATTACATTTACGGAAAAAAGCGCCTTCGTGAGATCGATCGACGGATCCGCTTCCTGACCAAGCGCCTTGAGATTGCCGAGGTCATCGACCCCGCCCAAGTCCGCTCATCGACGATTGCCTTCGGGGCCACCGTTACTTTCGAGAACGAGTCGGGAACGAGTAAGAGTGTGGTGATTGTCGGAATCGACGAAATCGACCCCGCCCGTGGGCGGATATCCTGGATCTCTCCACTCGCCAAGACCCTGCTCGGTCACAAGACCGGGGATCTGGTTCTGTTCCGCTCACCGAAGGGCGAAGAAGAGCTCGAAATCAAGACGGTCGAGTACAAGGAGATCGGGGCATGAGTCTGGACGGACTGAAGGCCGGCTTCCATACCCATGTCCGCTCGCTTCAAGACCGGATCACGGCTGAGATGAGGCGCTTGGATCCGGGCATCCGGATCATCGAGGATCCCTGGCAACGCACGGATCATGCTGGAAATCCCGGAGGGGGTGGCCTGACCCGTGCATTCGAAGGAGAACTGTTCGAAAACGCGGGCGTGAATACTTCGTGCGTTGAAGGCAAGATCGATCCCAGATTCGCCACCGCCCTTCAAGGCACGGGCGACGAACTCTGGGCGGCAGGCATTTCATTGATCCTTCACCCCAGAAACCCGCGGGTCCCGACGGTCCACGCCAACTTCAGAATGATCCATCAGGGAGACCGGTTCTGGTTCGGGGGCGGAGCGGATCTCACTCCTTACTACCCGCACGAGGAGGACTTCCGGCATTTTCATGGAGTCTGGAAGCGTGCCGCCGGCGAACGCTACGACGAAATGAAGCGGACCTGCGACGATTACTTCAACAATGCCCATCGGGGAATTGAAATGCGGGGGGTCGGGGGAATCTTCTTCGACCACTATTCGAGCGGAGATCCGGTGGCCGACTTCAACTTTGTTCGCGGACTCTCGGAATACTTCATTGAATCCTACTTTCCGATCGCTGAAAAAAGAATGCATGAATCTTTTACGGCCGACGATGAAGACTTCATGCTCCACAGGCGCGGAAGGTATGTTGAGTTCAACCTTCTACACGATCGCGGAACGCTATTCGGACTGAAGACCAATGGACGGATCGACTCCATCCTGATTTCCCTTCCGGCCCGCTGCAAATACACTTACCGATACCGCCCGCTCCCCGGATCGGCTCATGAGCGGATGTGGACTTACTACACCCCACGGGACTGGGTCTGATCTGCGACTTCCACCCGTAGCCTTGAAATCGAAATTCCCGATTTTTTGAATTCTGCCTGGGCACGCATGAGAATCTCGTCCACGATCAGAAACTGCAGATTGTAGTGGGTGATCGGATAAAACAGGCGGTAAAGCGCGCCACGCTCGTTCAGGTCACGGAGCATCACGAGGTGCTCAAGCCCCTGGATCACCCCTCGGGTATCTTTCAATA
This sequence comes from Bdellovibrionales bacterium, assembly GCA_947462765.1. Lineage (GTDB taxonomy): Bacteria > Bdellovibrionota > UBA1018 > UBA1018 > CAIMNF01 > CAIMNF01. The sequence continues at coordinate 20,073 of CANHQK010000018.1, read as the reverse complement.
CTTTATGAAGAATGGCCTTTACGGTCTCTTCATCGGAATCGGGGTCCAGAAGGACGTTCAACCCGCGATAAATGGGCTTCTTACGCGCTGAGAAATTGGCCACCTCGCTTTGAGCGACCAGTCGATTCGGCAAGGTCAGGACTTCATCGAATACGCCATAAAGGATAGTGGCTCTCCACGTGATCTCATGGACCTCCCCCACGAAGGTCTGGCCTCCGGATCCGTGCACCTCGATCCAGTCACCGATTTCATAGGGTTTATCGAACTGAAGCGCCACTCCGGCAAACAGGTTTCCGAGTGTATCCTGCAAGGCCAGACCGAGCACGACCGAAACGATAGCCGAGGTTGCCAGTAAGGGCGCCCAACGCACACCGAATACAGACGTCGACAGCCAAGCCGCGATGAAAATCGACAGAATGAGGGTCACCAGGTTCACGAGCAGCACCGGGACACCCGCAGTCATACTCTTGAAAAACAGGTACTCGAATACGATGATTTTGACCGACCTGACAAACACCGCCGCACCGAAAGCGACGGCAGCGACACCGGCATAGGGGTAGAACCGCTCCCAGCCCGCCCAAGCGTGGAGGATCAGATACTGAAGTACCCAACAGACCACGAAAACGATGTAAGTCGATAACAATTCGCGGAACAGCCGCTTCAAGGTCTCATGCCGTGAGGGTTTCACATCACGGAGTGAGAACCGGTAAAACGCGTAAGCGGCCAAACCGAGCACGGTCAAAACCGAAAGCGGCTCAAAGCCCAACAAGTTCTGAAGCCGTTCCTGGATCGTACCTTCCATGATCATGCCCTTTCGTCTTGAACCAATGGTCTAGTCATCAGGTGTCGAAGCCCCTCATCGGCTGACCACACCCCCTCGAGGATCCGGTAAACGGTCTCGGTGATGGGCATTTCAACTCCACGGCTTTTCGAAAAATCATGAACGATCCGCGTGGTCCGGACCCCTTCTGCCACTTGCCCGAGCTCGAGAAGAACATCCTCGAGGGATTCTCCTTTGGCCAAGTGGAATCCCACACGGAAGTTGCGCGACTGACTCGAACTGCAGGTGGCAATCAAGTCTCCCATCCCTGAGAGACCCAAGAATGTCTCCGGCTCAGCTCCCATGGACACACCGAAGCGGACCATTTCGGCGAGCGCCCGCGAGAGCATGAAGGACCGGGTGTTCCAACCCAAGCCCTTGCTCTCAAGGATTCCGCTTGCGATCGCAAAGATGTTCTTGAGCGTCCCGCCCCATTCGACACCCGTGATGTCGTGGGTTGTGTACACGCGGAACCGGTCTGTGGCCAGGACAGCCTCCCCGGCCTGAATCACATCGTCAAAACGTGAGGCCACCACGGTCGCAGCCGGCTCACCCTTGGCGATCTCTCCGGCGAGATTCGGTCCTGAAATGGCTCCGATTCTCAGGATGGGGAGCTCCTCGGCAAGAACCTGGGAGATCCGCTTGAGACTCTGTTCTTCAATTCCTTTGGTCGCATGCAGGACGATCTCATTCCCTTTCAGATAGGGGGCGACCAACTTGGCCTGCTCCCGCGTGGCATGCGAGGGAAAAGCAAAAATAACAAGATCCTGTCCGGACTCGAACACTTTCTCAAAAGAGCTCACCGCACGGATCTTGGGATCGAGCACCAGATCCTTCAGGTAATTCGGGTTCATCCGGGTCGAATTCATGGCACGGGCCTGGTCCTCGGCTCGGACATAGACCGTGACCTGCGAACAGTTGGCTGCCGCGAGGTTCGCCAAAACCGTCCCGAAACTCCCTCCACCGAGGATCGCGACTTTCGAATCAGACCAAAAAGCCTTTTTCATCCGTCTCTCCCGAGAACTCACAACCGAAGCCGTACCCGGTCAATCGATTGCGGTAATAGTACAACAAATTCATGTCATCTGTCGAAACAGCGCCTTCATCCATCCGGACGACCTTTGCGTCATGAAACAAGCCGAGCTGACGGATCCCGTCTTCGACCCAGATCCGCACATCTCCACACTGAAGCGAAGTCGAGAGAAACAGACGCCCCTGATCGGCTGCATGTTTCACCATTTTGAAGCAAGCCTCCGCTTCCTCGTAAAAACGCTCTTTGGTGATGGCTCGCTGGGCACGAGACAGCCTGAGAAATCTGAAAAGATCCAGCGAGGGATAATTCTTCCGGAGAGCGGAGAAAAGGGAATATGCCACCAGGTGGGAACTGAGCACGATGTTTTCAGCATGGTATCGATCCGAGATCCTCTGCCCGAGCAGCCCCGTGTACTCCCGATCCCTCTGGGGAACGGCCTTGATCTCCCCTTCGGTCATGAGGAGACGGCGAGGATCGATCCGGGTCCCGTTCGGACCCATGGAGTGCCCGTTTTCATCGACAAAATTACCGAATACGTCCAAAGGCCGCCCGATCCGTACCCACATCTCGGAGCGGGTCGCAAACAGCTTCCAGAAAAAACGGAGTGTCTTGATCAGGGGGACATCCTCACCCCCGTCATTGGGCATGAAACGATGCTTGCCGGCTGTTTCAAGGTAATCCTCGATCAGTGATGAGGCTTCGAATACGAAAGGATAACTCATCACCATCGGAACAATGTAGATCTCCGGATTGGGGAGATTCTCCTGATACCTCTCAAGCTGGGCCTGCAAGGCGGTCCCGAGCAATCCGAGCTTCAGGTGGCTCTCAATCGCACCTGAACGAACCCGACCCCCTGCCGGGAAAAAAATGCTATGAATCCCGCGTTTCAGAATCGAGGTCGAGTAATTCTTGAGTGCGGTTTTGTAAAGCAGACTCGATTTCTGCCGGTCCACCGTGTAGGCACCGAGACGGGACAACGAGAAGCTCAACGCCGGATTGCTGAACAGGTTCAGACCCGCACCATAACAGAACGGCGGAAGCGACATCAAATGGATCACGTAGCCCACCAGAAGACTGTCGATGTTACTCAGATGCGTGGGGACGAGTAGAATCGTGCCTTTTTTCGAGAGTTTTTGAAGCTGCTCCACTTCCCCAACCACCCGTAAACGGGTCTGGAGACTCTCACTCATTCCGAAAGGCATGAAGCGCTTGACACTCGCCGCATTCAGGAGCCAGGAGAACATCCAGGGAACCATCCGGATCGCAAGATCGTAAACGGCCGGCTCGAAATGACCACAAATCTCCGAGGCAAAATGGTCGGAGAACGAGCGTAGTAATTCACGGTGGTCCTCAAGCCCGACGGATTGTCTCATTCCCGACTGGATGCTCGAGAGAAAAAGCCGGTCCCGGTCGTTCCGGCTGGCCAGATATGGCGCGGTCAACCAAGAGGCTCTGGACTTCTTCACCCGAATCCGCTCGAGATACAGGGTCTCCTCGAGGAGCATGCGCGGGTCGGCGGAGGACACATCCTTCATCGTCCGACGTACAGTCTCTTCGACAATCGAGCTCCGGTAATCCCGCTCGTTCAAACGGTAAATCTCACCCCTGAACGCGGGGTGATGCTCGAAGCGAACAGCCGGATGGGACCCTGTGCGCGGATCTATGATCATATGGTTAGTTTCAACGAAGGATCGAGGCGAGTAAAACGGAAAGTAGGATCAAAACAGCACCGAACCCTTGCCACAGCGTCAATTTTTCGCCAAGAAAGACCGCCGCAAGGATCACCGTGAAGACCAGCTCGAGGGTCGAGAGCAAGGACGCCTGAACGGCTCCCGTACGTTTCATTCCAGCATACAGGGTGGTGAAGGGAAGCACAGTGGCAAAAAGAGCGAGTCCACCGACAGCAATCCAGGACTCCTGCCCCGACACTCCATTGAGAGCGGATCCCTGGATGACCCCCATCGCAGTCAGAATTGCGAAAGTGATGAAGCTTCCCAAGGTGACTCCCGCGCTGACGGTCAGCGGATTCTCATCCCGGGTCAGGCGGTTCCCGGCGAGGATATACAGGGCATACCACCCTCCCGTGATGACTCCGAAAAGCAAACCCACCGGATCCTCAAGCGGCGAAACCATTCCAGAGGCAGCTCCTCCCACTACTCCCGCAGTCAGAACGCTTCCCACCAGTGCAAGGGCCACTCCCCAGCCTTTTCCCCGAGTGAGCCGCTCACCCAGGAAGAAATGAGAGATCAAAGCCACGAAGGCTGGATAGAGGTACAGAAAAATCCCGGTGAGAGCCGCTCCGAGCCTTTGCAAAGTGATGAAAAAAACAGAGGACTCCACACCGATCCCCACCATTCCCAGAACAATCGCTTTCATGAACGGTGCAGTTCGTTTTGGAAAAGATCGGGTCAATGCCAACAAAACCGCCAGTAAAGGCAATGAGAGCCCGAAGCGCCAGAAGAGTGCCTCATTCCTTCCGAATCCCGCCTCATAGGCGAATTTTCCGAAAATTCCGAGCGTGGCAAAGCCAAAAGCCGAAAGAACTACCAGGAACGGTCCCATGCTCTATTTGTATCGGGAGGCCCTTTCCATTACAATGACGGAGTGAAATCCTTTCCGGTCCCCCTCATTCAATATGACATGATCACCACCGTCGAAAAGATCGGCACCTTCCCGATCCACCTTTGGTCCATACGGGATATGGACCGGGCTCTAGACGAGATCTGTAAAACCTACCCGCCAGCGACTCCGGAAGAGGAAACCCGACTCCTCGACCTTTGCCCCTACTTCGCAACGGTTTGGCCATCCGCACGGGCACTCGGTCTCTTCATGAGCGAACAGAAATCGCTGTTTTCGAAAAAAAGAGGGATCGAGGTCGGTTGTGGACTCGGACTCAACTCCATTCTGGGAGCAAAAGTCGGAGCGACTATGACGGCTGCTGATTTCCATCCGGACGCGGGACACTGGCTGGATCGGAACACCGAACTCAATCAGGTGAAAGTCGAATACCTCTCCTGGGATTGGACCACTCCGGTTCCGGACACGCTTCTATCCAAAGGCTTGTTCGATTTCGTCCTGGCAAGTGATGTCCTGTATGAAAGCCGCCATCCCGCCGATCTGGTCAGAGCCCTGATTCGACTGATCCCGGAAAAAGGTTTCATCGTATTGGCCGACCCAGGTAGAAGCTATCTCAACCAAGCCCTGGCCGAGTTCGAACTTCAGGGTTTTCACCGGGTTGAATTTGAATACGAGGTCGAGGACAGCTCGGCCATTCCTGAACACCGTCTCGAGCGTAAACGGAAAGTCAGGGTGTTCCAACTATTCAGAGAATGAAGCTCAATCTCCGGTGGTTTGAAAACGGATCCTGAAACAGCTGGATCCCTCCTCCAGGCAAAGGTCGAGTTCCGCATGGTTCGCGAGCGCTAGTGAGCGAGAGACGCTGAGACCGAGCCCTGTGCCGCTTCCCGGTGCCTTGGTCGAGAAGAAGGGCTCGAAAATCCTGTAACGCAATTCCTCCGGAACACCGGCGCCCGAGTCTCGTACCCTGAGCAGGATCTCCCGCTCTTTTCTGAAGAGATCAATTTCGATCCAACGTTCGGATTCGTGGTGTTTGATCGCGTCCTTGGCGTTATTGAGCAGATTGACGAGGATCTGAGAAATCTGGGTCGGTCGACAGCGGACCCTCATCACCTCTTGGGGCATCACATAGCGCAACTTGATGGCGAGATGATTGAAGTGTTCCTGACAAAGACCGAGTGAGTCCCGCACCACCTGCCTGAGATCACATAGTTCAAGAGGATCACCCGATCCGTCACGTGAGAATAATTGCAGGCCTCGGATGATCGTTGAGATCCGATCCACACCCTTTCCAATTCCAGTCACAGCGGACTCAAGACGCAGACTCCGATCGGGGTGATCGGGCCCCCTTAACAACATGGCAATCCTCGATGCATGTCCGGAAATAATGGTGAGCGGATTATTGATCTCATGAGCCATCCCGCCAGCCATCTCACCCAGGGCGGACATTTTGGAATTATGGATCAACCCCATCTTCTGTCGTTCGATAGTCTCCAGGGCGTCCGATAGTTCACGGTTCTTCCGCTTCAATTCGAGCTGGGTCACCACCATGTCGGCAAGAGTCCGGAGCGCCTGCATTTTTTCGGGATCGATCTTCCTCGGCATGCGATCAATCACACACAGGGTTCCGATGGCTTGACCGTTCCAAGCACGAAGTGGCGCCCCAGCGTAAAACCGGATCGCCGGATCCCCTTTGACTAGAGGATTATCATGAAACCGAACATCCTCGACCGCGTCTTCGACCACAAACACATCCTGTTCGAGAATGGCATGTCCGCAGAACGACACTTCCCGTGCCGTCTCGGAAACAGGAATGCCGATCTTGGACTTGAACCACTGTCGATCGCGATCCACCAGACTCACCAGAGCGATCGGAACACCGAGGATGCTAGAGGCAAGCGCAGTGAGGGCATCGAACTCAGGCTCTGGAGGAGTGTCGAGGATCTTGTACTCTTCGAGAGCGCGGATCCGTTCACCTTCACTCTCCGGCAATGTCGGTTTGATCATTCATCCATCCTAACGTGGAACCATTCAACTCGCCAACGGGTAAGACCGGCTCCCTCAGGAGTCAGGTTGTCCCTCAAGATGCCGCAATGAACCCCCGACGCGCAGTCACAACTGTTTTTCAAGTTCAAAACCTTGACTCCGTCACTGAAAGCACGCTAGACCTCGCCGTCCTGTAACCACTCCATCGAAGGAGGGAGATAATCGCATGCAAAAAATACTGAGTCCCATATTGATTCTGATGTTGATTCTCGGCGGGGGAACTTGGAACCCCGGCAAAGCCCAGGCGGAAAGTGACAGTAGCGCCGGAAAGATATCCGAGGTCTTCGAGAATTTCCGGTACCGTCTGAGCGTCCTCCCCTCCTTCACCGATGCCGAACGGAGTCAAGCGAGCGAAGCCCTAAGACAGGACCTCGAACGCCTCACGGCCGAAGGAATTCCGGCCTACACCGTACTCGAGCATCTCAAGAAGGAACTGCTCGATCGCGAAACTCGCGAGGACTTCGGTTTCTGGCTGAGCTCCCTCGATCCTGAGTCGATCACGCCTGAGCAGGCTGGCGAACTCGCCTCTCGATTCATGGAAAAGCGTCACCCTGAGGGCGCCCAGTTCGCAGGAGGGGGCAAACCCAATCAGCGCCTGATCTGGATTGTAGCGGGCATTCTCGCAGCCGGTGTGGTGACCTGGCTTTGGATCCGTCATTGTCGCGCCGGGGATGATCGGACCATCACTCTCACCCGCACTGAAACCCAGGTGAACACCCAGACTCAGGTGACCACTCAAACTCTCACGCAAACGCTGACTCAGACCGAGACGGTCACCCAGACCGACTTCGGCTACTGCTGCAACCGCAATACCGGCAACACCGTTTCAGCGAGCCCCAACGGTTGTGACAACGGCCAGGCACTCTACTGGGTCCCGAGCCCTGAACTTTGTGTCGAGATCGACTGAACCCACACCCTAGAGACCACGAAATCCCCGCGGGCCGGATTCCGGTTCGCGGGGGTCACCCACCCAACCCCCATCACTGCTTCGAACCCAAACCATCATGATTCTTCTTTCTTGGCTCCTCTTCATCCTGGTACTGCTTCAATCACTCAGAGATCCCGCGTTCGCCCGTGGATCCCTGCTGAACTTCGCCTATCCACTCACTCTCCTGACCGCCATACTCTGCTTTTCAAGCCTTTTTCCATGGATTCTGCGCTTTACCAAAGGTAAGAAAGCCGGAATCGCCATCTGCCTGGTGCTGACACTGACTGTCTTCATAGCGGTTCCCCCCGGATACCGGGTGTTAAGCGACGAAACCAACCTGTTATCGGTCTCGCAATCGATGCACCGGGACAGGAGCATTTTGAATGTGACCGAGGCAAAATCGGTTCATGGCCATTTGCAGGCCATCAATGGAGGAATCCCCACTCGGCCTCTCCTGTTTCCGTTCCTCACCAGTTTGATCCACACTTCGACCGGATACCGGTATCAGAATGTGTTTTTCCTGAATTTTCTCATGCTCTTCGGGATCCTGATTCTCACTTGGATCCCGATTGAAGAGCGGAAGGGGAAGCTGGTGGCGCTTTCTGCGGTGTTGTTGTTGCTTTCGATCCCGACCCTTGCCCTGTCCGGAACATCGGCCGGATTCGACACCTGTGCTTTGATGTTCCTGGTGCTCGGGGTCGTGATCCTGGACCGGTTGCAGAAAAAACCAACGACTGAGGCCTGTCAGGCATTCATCCCCTCACTCATCTTGCTTTCACAAGTCCGCTATGAATCAGGAGTCTATGCCCTCGCTCTCATGATTTTAGCCATGGCCCTTCGTCGGACCAGAGCGATCCTCGATCAGACATCAAGGACAGTGCTCGTGATGCTACCTTGGTTCTTCTTGCCCATGGTTTTACAGAGAATCCTGACACCGGATGGATACGAGAATCCGCCGGGAGTTCCTCCTTTCTCATTCGGACATCTGATCACCCACACTCGCTTACTTCTGAGCGGAATGGTCTTTCCGAAGCCAGAGTTTCCTTACCCGTCCCTTCTTAACCTCATCTCATCGGTTTTGGGCGTGGCGATCTTCATATTGCTTCGCCCATTCAAAAGGTCCGGATCGGCTCCCCTCCTGATGTGGGCACTCCTGCTCATCCCCCTGCTCAATCTAGGTCTGGTTCTGAGCCACCACTTCGGGCGCTTCACTCATCCGACCCAAGCACGATTGTTTCTGCCATTTCTCGCCTCTCTTGTGCTGATCCCGGTCTGGGCCCATCTGAAAAAACCTGATTGGGTACCTCGCCGGGCACTGCTCGGGCTTGCGGTCGGCTCATGGATCCTTTACCTCCCTGTGGCGAGCGAGGCCCGATTCACCCGATCCCTCGTCAGCATCCGTGAAACTCAGGAAGGATACCGCTTCCTGAGCCAACATGGAGATCCTCGGACCCTTCTCATTACCTCACATCCCGGACAGTACACAGTCTCCGGTCAAGGGGCTTTCGGATTCAGAACTGCGAATCAGCGCAAGCATTCCCTGGTCGGGGAACTGAAACGCGGGTTCTTGTCAAAAATTCTTGTTTTCCAGAAGCACTCTTACGCTACAGGTAGACCGATTCCGGACGAGGAGCTCGATCCGGTATTCCAACTACGGGCGATCGAGGACTTCATGGTCACTCCTGAAGAGTTCATCCGCGTATCCAAAATCGATCCACCCAGGGAGGCCATCCGATGATCCGCATTCTCATCCTGATCCTCATCTCATTACTGTTGAGACCGACAGATTTGAAAGCCGAAGAAGGTATCGCTTCACTCCTCCGGAACGACAAAGAAGCAACCAGTCACGTCTACACACGGGCAGAACAGCGTGGTTCGACCCGGAGAATAGGGCGTTACAGTGAGATTGCATTCATCGCCATGACTGGAGGTTTTGAAACCCTAAGGTTGGAGAATCGACTCTGCGGTGCCTCACTGATTGAAGAATGGCGAAAGCGCTTGGGGCAAGCGAGCCTGCCTGCGTATGCCGACAACATGCTTGACTACCTGATCCTCTGGCGGAGCGAGAATCGGATCGACGATATTCTCCTGAAAATCCTGGAATCCGACCTCGGATGGTATCAAACCCCTCATGCCCCCGGTCACTCCTTGCCCCGAGTCAGGGAGCGGGACGCGCGCAGGGCAGCTGAATACCTTGAGCGCGAAAACCTGAAGAACACCGACCTGCCTGCACTCTTTAACCCGTTCAAGGGAAAGAGCCCAGAAGAACCGGGTTGCACCCTGACGGAATTCAGGCGGTTGGTCGCCAAATATCGGGAAGTCACTCTACTGGTGACCGCTGGAAGGAAACAGGGGATTCTCGATGAGGGTACCGCGAAGCTCCTATTGCATTACGATCAAGCCGGGATCGACCCGAATGGGATCGCCCTCGAACAGTACCTCGATTCACTCAGAAGGGTGAAGAACCGCGAAAAATCGCATTCGGGTACGAGTCGTTTTCTATCGGAAATCCCGAAGGACACCGGTGGACTCACCCGACGGGAGCGGCTGTATCGACTTTATGACCCAACGCAGATCCGGATGTTGACGACGGTCATGAAACGTCTCTTCACCCGAATGGACTCGACCCGGGCTGATCTCGTGTTCACCCGACCGGATGGCTCGACCGAGATTGTCCCGATCAGCCCCATGGGCCAGTATTATTTTGCCAGGAAGCTACTCAAGCGGGACCTGGATGAACTATCGAGATCCTTCTTCTTTCAAGGAAGATCTCCGGGATATGACGATCTTCTCACTGCCTCGCTCGAAACGGGGCTCATTGCTCCGACGGATCTCGACCCCCTCCTTGAGGTAGATGATTTATGGAACCCTGATGTTCCAAAATGGAAACGGGCCTCGGACCTCGCATTCCGGATCACCGGTTCGGCTTCTCTGTTTCTTCCTCCACCCTACAACACTCTCACTTCAGTGACTCTGGTCCTATTGAACAGTTTCATTGAACGGAAAACCCGTAAGCCTGATCAAGGAGACCCAGGATATGATCCGTTTTAATTCCATTCTCATAGCGATCATCACCCTCCTTGCACCGATATTTCCTGCGCTTGCTGTTTCCCAACCGGAGAACATCCGGCTTCCTGTCCTCGTCAGGGACGATAGCTGGCGGCCCCGGATCCAGGAAAAGGAAATCTTGAATCTCGACGATTCGCGCTGGTTTCAAGGAAGTGAGTTCAAATTGGTCCTTGGAAAGGAAGAGTTGCCGATCCGAACCGATGTTGCCGACCAGGAGCTCCTGCTCCGGGCAGCGACGGTCTATCACCACTTGACCGAGGCCGCTCAATACTGGAAATCCCTGCCCGTGGTGAACTGGAGCCCTCCGAAGGAGAGAATCACCGTACGCCTCGAGATCACAAACGGTTTCAGCGATCTGGCGCACTTCGAGCACGACCGCTACCGGCAAGAATACAACAATGCGCTTTCGATTCCGGCAGGTCGCGCGCGTCCGGGATCAGGAGTCGCACCGTGGGGAGCCGAAATCTGGTTTCGCCCGAAAAAAAATATCGATACCCGTGATCTTCCGGAGAGCGGGCTCAGCCCCGGAGAGAATCCGCTCACTCTCGCCCTTGAGAGACTGACAGTCCCTGTCAGAAACGCAACGATCCAACGCTTGATCCAGAGCGCCCTCTCCAGGATCTTCTATCCGGAACTCCAGGGGCCTTCTCTCCAACAGACTCTCTTCCGCCAAGCCGGCACACTCGCCCTCATGAGCCTCTTTCTCGAACTCTCCAGACGATCCGATAGATGGTTCCTCGAGAAAACCTTCTACCTCGATACCGCAATGATCCCCGAGATCATCCGGCATGAATTCGCACATATCTCACTGAGTCCGAGGCTTGAACTCCTCCACTCCACCCCGGTCATCGAGGGTTTCGCGGACTACTTCGCAGCCGATCAAGGATCGCATCCGAAGCTGGCCGACCGGATCAAGCGGTATTCCAAATCGCTACCCAAAAACGGTCGGAACAGAAGGCGATACGACCCCGAGCTGGAACGCTTGCTCTACGCCAACTCGGATTTTGTCCTTTCGTTGCTCTGGCAGATCCGTGAGTCCTTCGGATCGCGGGCCAACCGGATCATCCTGGAGTCTACCCGGTATCTGCAAACCGAGGAGAGCGGAATCAGGGACGGACTGATCGGAGCCCTCCTGACCGCCTGTATCGATACCTGTGAAAACCCGGTCCGGGACCGGATGCATATGAGAAACCTTTTCGAATCTCGAGGATTCTAGGTATCTTTTAGCGCTTTTTTTGCAGAGCTGCCGCGAACCGCGATCCTAGGGTTCCAAGTGATGCAGAAGAATCCGACTTGTAATCGAGCCTCCAATCGTCTTCTCCCTGAACTCCGGGAAGTCCGAGGCTGATCTGCCTCTCGGCACCTTTCACCTCCACCACCTGAACCCGGATCGTGTCATTCACGCGGAGTTTTTCGAATTGGATCTCTTTCGAGTCACCGATGCGGGATTTGTGGAGGAGTCCGTTCATCCCGGGCTCCAGTTGGACAAAAACTCCATACAGTTCCTTCCGGGTGATCTTTCCGTCGAAGAGCTGGCCGATCGTCACCTTAGGTGCCGCTGATTCGGATTTCTCTTCTTTTGAGGGAATTTCACGCGGATTGACCTGTTTGATGGATAATGAAATTTTCGCACGGCCATTCAGAACCTCGCGTTTCAGAAGCTTGACTTGAACCGACTGTCCCGGAGTCAAGACCTCGGAAGGCGCTCCGATACGGGACCATGCGATCTCTGAAATGTGCACCAATCCCTCGACGCCGGGAGCGAGCTCGACAAAAGCCCCGAAAGTCTCGAGACGGGTCACCTTGCCGGTGACCACTGCGCCATCCTGGGTATCGGCCAGGAAGGAGGTCATGCCGGTTTCCCGTTCCACGTCCAGAAGCTTCCTGCGGGAAACGACAATGTTACGTCCCCCTTCGCTGAACTCGGTGATCTTGAACTCGAGACTCCTGCCGATGAACTCCTCGCCACTCTCGATCCGCGCGGAATCGAGCTGACTGATCGGACAGAACGCAAGCTTCCCTTTGATGTTCACCCGGACTCCGCCCTTGCAAACTTCGACCACACGGCCCTGAATCGGTCGGTCCTGATCGAAAGCTTGTTTCAGATCCTCGGCGAGATTTCGGTCGGTCGGATTCCGCGACAAACGGATCTCACTGCCCTTGACCAGGGTCACAAACAGATCGACCGTATCTCCGACTTGGAACAGGGCCTTGCCCTCTTCGTCAAAAAATTCCTTACGCTGAACAATCCCCTCGTGGCGGGTTCCGGTGGTGACGAACACCTCTTCTGACCCGAGGTTCAGGATTTTCCCACGGATCTTATCTCCGACCTTGAGTCGTTTGCTCTGATTCTTGAACGACTCCGACAGAAGTGAACCAAAGTCCTCCTCGGGCTTTTCAAGACTCTGCTCGAACTCCTCGTCCGAACCGGAGTTGAACTCATTCATGTAATCGGTATTGGTCTTGGATCCCTTGGTTTTGCTCATCCCGTCACCATAACCGCTCCGGGGCCGTCCCGGCAAGACTCGAACCCATTCTAATGCAACGCATTATGCCCTGCCATGATAAGATCTCCCGAGATGAACCGCTACTGGGAAAGCTTCCTCCATGCCTGCAAACGCCTCCCCTCCTACACCGAGCGGGTTTGGTTCGCTCCATTGGTAGCAATCCTTGCGTTCCTCGACTTTTTCATTTTCATCGTTCCCCTCGACCCGATCGTGGTGGGAGCCTTCCTTGCGGCCCCAAAGAAGCGATTCCGTGTAGCATGGATGACGGCTCTTGGGTCCACTCTCGGTGCGGTCTGCTTTGCGATCTTAATCCGGAACCAAGGAATGGACTTCTTGAACACTTTCACTCCGGGAATGCTCGATAACGACTGGGCACAAACCCTGGGCCACTGGATCCGGGACTATGGATTCTGGGCCCTGGCGGGAAGTGCCGCTGTCCCGATCTACCAGCATCCCGCCGTAGCTCTGGCTGCCCTTTCTCCCTTACCAATGATCTGGATCTTCTGGGGAATGATGCTCGGGCGGGCCATCAAGTTCAGCGCCTACGCCCTCCTGACTCAACACGCCCGTGGCGGAATGGAGCGCTGGTTCCGGGAATAGACGGAACCCGCATCCGAGTGTAGGCTCGGAGCATGAACACCGCCTCCGGCTCTCAAAAGCTCCTTCCATCACTAGGCCTGCTCGCACTTATTGCCTCTTGTTTCAACTGCACGGTAGGGGGAGGGATCTTCCGCCTTCCTCAAAGCGTGTATGCGCTTGCTGGAAGGGCTTCACTGTTGGTTTACGTGCTCTGTTTTGCGGTCATGCTCTGTGTGGCCGGAGTCTTCATCATTGTGGGTCGAACGACTCGCACGAGTGGTGGACCTTACGCCTATGTGAAACCGGTGCTGGGCGAATTCACTGGGTATCTGTCGGGAGTCCTGCTTTGGTTCTTGGCCACCTTCGCTTTCGCATCAGTTTCGAACGCCTACGCGCATTTTACGGGAATGCTTCTACAGGGAGAAACTGGACCCCTCGCTGAAGCGATCATCCTTGCCCTAAGCCTCACCGCACTGGCCCTATTTAATGTTCGAGGGGCAAAATCGGGTGGAGGCATCAGCACATTCATTGCCCTCATCAAGATACTTCCTCTCCTTCTCCTCTTTTTCTCGGGACTCGGCAGTTTGAGCGCTGAAAACCTGGCTCTCCCTCCCAAACTTCCAGTCGACTCGATCGCCCGAGCTGCTATGGTGCTCATCTTCGCCTTCACCGGTGTTGAGAGTGCACTCATTCCAAGCGGAGAAATCAAGAACCCTGAACGCAACCTACCGCGTGCACTCATCGCCTCTTCAATCATGGTGCTAGTTCTTTACCTCGGTGTTCACTCGGTCAGCCAAAGTGTACTGGGGAGGGAGCTCGGGCGTCCGGGCATTGCTCCTTTAGCAGAAAGCGCTGGGTTACTGCTTGGCCCAATCGGTGGAAAAATCCTAGCACTCGGCGCAGTATTCTCCACACTTGGCTATTTGAGCGCAATGACTCTAAGTCTACCTCGCAGTCTACTGGCGTTCGCAGAGGACGGATTTCTACCAAAACGGCTAGCAGCCGTTTCACCTAGAACCCAGGCACCAACACTAGCAATCTGGACCCAGGTCGGAATTGTGTACCTATTAGCGGTATCGAGCCAATTCGAAAAGCTAGCAGTGCTGGCCAATCTCTCAGCTATCTTGATGTACGGAATCTGCTCTGTGGCGGCAGTCATTCTCTTGAAACACCAAGGAAAGAAAAAACTGATGTGGATACCGGTTCTTGCAATCGGAATGATGGTATTCCTCCTCACCAGTGTCACCCCCACTGAGTGGTTATCCGTCGGAATTCTACTCGCTGTTTCAACCGTTCTATTTTTAAGGGGTAAGGCGCGCCCATTCCACCCGGCACCCCATTAACTAGCTAAAACTGTCTTCCCTGACACACTATCGAACCGAAAACTAAATGAAGTAAGATTAAGAGGGTGGAAAAAATGAAGAACATCACTCTGGTTTTGCTATTCTCATGGGTTATCTCAGGATGTGCACTCATCATTCAGGGAAACCCAGCACCCAATCAGCAAGGAAAGACCGAAGACACTGGCACCCAGCTGAGCGAACCGGAGTGTGGCAAGGTGTTGAGGGAGCTTCTCGACAAGAAGTACTCCGGGGAAGCCGATCCAAAAGTAAAAATTGACCAGGACCTTGACGGACCTGGAATTGGATTCGAAGGATTGAATCTTTCTTCAGAACAGCGTGCCTGCTTAGACCACCTGAAGGCAGGGGACTTCGTTTCCAGTGTCGAAACCTCTCTCAAGCATCATGAGGCCGTGGGAGTGTGCCCATCCTCACAGCTGATTGCTGCATCAGTCGAGACCTCGCTCAAGTATGCAGAAGCTTGCAGAATGAGCTTAGACAGCTCCTGGAAAAGAGGTGTTAAAGTGGCCGCATCAGTCGAGACTTACTTGAAGTTCGGCGAAGCCACTCGCGAATCCGATGCATACCGGCATCGTGTGTTTTCAGGAGTCGAAACCTTCCTGAAATACTCTGAAGCCATCACTTGGTTTGAGTACCAAGAGCAATACAGGGAGATACCGGATCAGGAGAGACCCTCGTTTCAGGACTTCCGTACCCAGAATCAGTCGGGTAGCAAAATGTTCGCTTCATTGGATGGTTCATTCTCCTCCTTGGAAACCTACCTAAAATTTTTCGAGGCGATTGCGTCCTTTGGTGCAGACCGCAATGAACTCCGTGCTGGGCTCACCAGATATCACATCACCGACCCGGAAAGCATTAGTAAGGTCAATGAATTCATCGCGCCCGCTCATCCCCTGGAACTTCGTGCTGATCCCGGACTCATTCATCCGGCTGATTCACTCGATTTTTATCAGGATTGCAATTCGAGTGATGATTTCAACACCAGGATCGGGTCAAAAGGGATCATTCTAAACAAGTCTGACTTCTGGTCCTCGACTGGAGCTCATATTCTCGAGGCTCTCGGGTTTCAACACTCCTCTGTACCGTGCGTACAAAGCGGTCCAGCGGCCAGATTCACTCGTAACCTTTACAAAGAAGACTTCGACCAACTACTTGACAGAGGCGCGGTATCGAACAATCAGTTTCCCATGTCCCATCTAGTGCGCCTGGGCTTTGTAGGGGTCCGGGCACTCGATAAGGGAATGGTGTTAAGAGATAGCCTGAGCGAAACTGATTTCCAGTATTTGCAGGACTACTTTTTCTTTGGAAAAGAGTTCACCACTGAGCGTTGCTACGAAACAAGTCCGGGCTATAACTTCGAAACAGGAGAATGTTCCACTTATGAAATCGAGAAGGTCAGTATGTTGGAGCAAGCAGACCGCTTTCTTGATAAAGGATTGGTGGCCCCTAGCTTGAAGAATGCCGCCATGATGACGAAAATCATCGCCGGCACCCCTGAAAACCACGACACCCATGTAGGGTTCCGTCAATCTTCGTTTCCAGAGGCCATTGACCGTATCCTGGACAAGGGTGTTGCCGGAACTCCTGCTTCCCCCATACTGACCAGCATGTTCGTTAAACCGAATGGTGCTGAGATCCCGTGGGCCGACCGGGTATTAGATCGTGGAATCTATTTCGACGGTACCCGGTTCCGCTCGATTGAAAGCTACCTGAAATACAGGTAGAGAAAATGAAGACCTCCCAAGGCAGTGCCCAGATTCAGTATTTTTTTTGGTACGTTCCAATAATTCCAGCATAGGCGCTGAGCAGTGCGGCACCCACCCAGGCCAACAAAAACTCCGGATGCACATGCGCAATCTCGCCACGGACCATGAAGGCCAAGAGCAGAAGTGCGAAGAGTGAACCCAGGGTCAAGAGTGAAGCCATAGCCAGCGCGTTCCGGGAGAGTGCTGTTCTGACCGGAGAGCTGAGCCAGAACGGCGCGAGAAACGCCGTCAAACTCATGAAGAAAGCCCCGCAAAACAGACCGCACACCGCATGGCCGTAAGATTCGACAAACCCCATCAGGCCACGCCCTCCGCCGAGGGGTCCGATTCCGAACTGCGGGCAAAAGAGCAAGGTCACCGCGCCTGAAACGGCGTGAAGCCCGAGGCTTTCCAGGAATACCCGCTTCAGGTCGGGATTCAAGTCTGCTTCGATCTTGAGCCTCACCCGAGCCGAAACTCCGGCAGGGGGCACCACGCCAGGATCCTTTGAAAATGCTTCAAACTCGGACTTCAATCGGTCTTCTTTTGGGTTCATATGCCCTGACTCCTGATTTTTCTGAGAATCCGGCTGATCCTCTGACGGACACTGGCCTCACTCGAATTCAATTTTTTTGCGATGGCCTCGAAACTCCATTCTTTGAGATAACGGTCCTCGAGCATTTCGCGATCCCCCGGTACCAGCTTGGGAGCGAGCTCAGACCACGAAACACCATCCTGAACTGCTTCGCTCTCTGCGCCCGCGATTCGCTCTAACTCTTCAGACTCGACAGGAACCTCGGGGCGGCTCCTTTGCCGGCGAAGGGCATCCGCCCAAACCGATCGGGTCAGAGTAAAGATCCAAGGCAAAGCAGGATAGATCGGGTCGTACAATTCACGGGTGCGATGAATCCTGGCCCATACTTCCTGGAAAATCTCTTCGGCGAATGCTTCGTTCGAGATGCGTTTGGCAATGAATCCCCAAACCTTGGGCGAGGCAAGATCATACAATCGCGAGAACGCTTCTGCCTCACCCGCGGCGTACCGTCTGAATAACTCATCGATCTCGGTAGGTTCCAATGCGGCTCCCTGCACCCTTCTGGTCCGTTATACGGCGTGGAACACTTTTTTGTGACATTCCGGTCACAAAACTTGCACGTCTGCGTATTCCAAGGCAAGGAGAACCCGAATCATGAAAAAACGAAATGTCCTGAAAGCAATTGTACTCACCCACCTCTTGGCGTTCGCGCCCGCTATGTCTTATGCGGGAGACTGCGCCTGTGACGAACAGTGCCAAAAAACCTGTGCCGAAGGAAAAGGAGAAAAATGCACCTGCACGGAATGTGATTGCAAAAAAGGCCACTGCAAGCACGGGAAGTGCAAGGTGCACAAAAAAGACAAAAAGGAGTCTTGAAATCAGTGACTAAAGAACAACACTAGATTGAAGACGAGCAAGGTCAGGGATGGAAGCATTTTTAACAAAGGATTGCCGATCCGGACATGGGTCGCAAGCGCTGCAAGCATCAGAAGACTGATTCCGATCGACCCCACACGAATGCCTTCCATCCCTCCTGTCATCATCAGGGTGACGAAAGTCAATTTGGAGATGCCCACCAGATCTCGGAGCCAGTTCGGATACCCGAACTGCTTGAACTCTTCGACAATATTGGAGTATCGAACCACCCAAACGAACACCACCGAGCAAAACACCAAAGTCCTGACCAAATTTAAACCTAAGCTGAGTTCCATTTAAGCCTCCTGAATGGGTGTTAGTCTCACGGTACCCGTCTGAATAACTCTGTACAAGGAATAGTTTGGATGTGAGTCTCGAATCATCGAACCGCTGATTCTTTATCCCGCACTTGTTTCTGCAGTGGCTTTCCTGATTTATGGATTTCTTTGCGTCTTCACCTCGCACATGCGGGATGAGTTCGAGCGATTCGGAATGTCGAAGTACCGTCTTTTGACGGGTATTCTGGAAATCCTTGGAGCCTTGGGAACTCTCATCGGACTCTTTTGGACTCCCCTTTTCATCTTCTCGACCCTCGGACTCGGAACTCTCATGTTCTTGGGCCTCGTGACGAGAGTCCGGGTGAGAGACCCGATTGTTCAGACGCTTCCGGCGTTTTCTCTCATGGTGCTGAACTATACCTTGGCAGGCGCGACGATTTCTATTTTGTGAAGGAGAGGTCGCTAGCGTAAGTTGGCGTTCACCGATCCAGCAACTTCAAGTAATGATCAATGATATCGGGGCCATGAATCGAGCTTCCGTGCCCTGCGATCACGGTATCGAAGCGGAGCTTCTTCATTTTCAGACGCTGCAAAGTCTTAGGATAGGCCGCAAGATCGGCGAATTCCAGATTTCCAAGCGTATCCTTGAGAATGCAGTTTCCGTAAAGGATCTTCTCTTCAGGGAAAAAAACAAAGATTCCGTCTGCTGTATGGGCGGCTCCTAGGTATAACGCCCTCACCTTCCCACCCTGCAAATCGAAGTCGCCCGCGTGCACCGTATCCGGGAGCACCACCGGAAGATCCGGATATGCGGGAATGGTCTTGCGCGTGAAATCGACGACCTTCTTCCAATCAGTCTTCATCAGATCGCGCGTCTTTCGAGTGGAGATGACCTTCGCTCCGATTTTCTTGAAAGCGGCATTCCCGCCTGCACGGTCGGGATGATAATTCGTGACCACCACTTCGCGGATGGGTTTTGAGGTCAGGGCTTGGATCTTTCCAATCAGGATTTCCGCCGTTTCCGGAGTCCACGTGGCTCCAATCACGGTGACCGAGTCCTTCCCGACATAGACCACCGAGTTCTCTCGGAAGTAGTAATGGTCCTCGACCACATACACTCCGCCTCGGACGGGCTTCAGGTCCAGGCTTCCTTCCAACGAGAAACACTCCGGAACGGAAACAGCAAAGAATATCATCGAAACGAAAAAGAACCGAATACCCATACAGGGAGTATACCAGATCACATCCTCGCATGCGCCCCCGGCGCCACCGGGATCTCCAGCTCCGAGAAAATCGGATCGATCCGCCGGACCACACAATAACTCTTCAATACTGAACCAAACCCAAGAACAAACTTCGACACAGGCACCAGTCCAACCCCCGACTGAATCGGATCACCCTAAAAAAAATAAATGTCGGATTATAATTACTGAATTACATTTAAAGGAACCATTGTATTCTTTTTAACCGATAACACACGAGCGAAATACTGCTAAAATATTACTATGCGACTTATCCACCTAAAGCTTAAGAACAAAAACTCAATGCACTTTCTGGCGGTCATCAGCTTTGTGTTTGTAATGAACGCAAATGCAAAAGACCTGGTCATATTGAAGTCCGGAGAAATACTCGAAGGAACTATTTTCTCTCAGTCATTCGGAAAACATCTGGACATCAGTC
>CANHQK010000017.1 GCA_947462765.1 Bdellovibrionales bacterium | reverse complement strand
GTTCACAATGAACATCCCCTGGTTTGAATGGGTCATGATCACACTTCTCATCGGAATGTGGCCCACGAACCGGACTTTTTTTCCACTCATGTCGCGCAGAACGAAGTCCGCGCAATCGTGAGTGACTGTGAGCGATAGACTGCGGGTGTCGGGCCTTTTTGGCCCGAGGCGATGGAATTTTTTTCTCGCTTATGCGCCCCGGCCTTCCCTAGGGTGTTCCTGTGAACGGAGGAACAAACCCGATGAAGAAACCACTCCTGAAGGCTGCGAGCATCACCCTGTTGCTGTCTGCCTGTAATCTCTACAATCCCTATGATGGAACTCTCCCGACAACCGATAACCCGCCCCCAACCGGTGACGGAGGCGCAGCCCCCACACCGCCACCCGTCATCGTCAGTGGGGATTGCTCGGAAGATCCGACGGTCATCCACTGCATGGCCCTGAAGATGATCACCTATCGGAATGGCAGCCTTGATCCGACACTGGAAAAGATTGAAGCCGATGCCCTGGTGGTAGGAATGAACCGGGTCTGGCGCCCATGCGGGATCGGTTTCACCTTAGAAATATTTGAGACCGTGGACCCCGCCGCCTACCGTCTCGCCTACAGCCCAGACTGGAGGACAGAATCTCAAAGAATCCGTGAAACCTTCGGAGACCGGGAACGGTTCCTGGTCGTCGCAGTGGGTCCTTGGAACATCAGCACGATTGCAGTCACCCAAATGCCCGGGACAGGACCCTACGGAGTCCTGGTCGAGGAGGACTACGCCACCAATGAACTCACGGTGGGACATGAGCTCGGCCACTACATGGGTCTCTATCACATCCGGGATACCAGCAATCTGATGAATCCCTACATCGGAACCGGTACAGAAGCGCTGAACCGAAGCCAATGCGAAATCGCACGCGAAACCAACACCCGTTACTGGACCGCCATGATGAGGACTCAATCTCAATAAAATACCGAGCTGGAACGGTTCCTCCCTCCCCCGGAGGAGGGTTCCGGGGCGAAATCGGAGTCGGCACGACTGCGTCACTCCGCCCCGGAACCCGGTCCGGCTCCTCCTTGCGCATATAACGGGTCGGCAACTCCCGTGCCAATAATTCTACAAATTAAATTTAACTCCCCCTCTTCCGATGGGACAAATCAGGAGTAAAATTAGTAAAGAAGGATTCCCAAGTGGGGTCCGGAAAAGGAGTCAGGACATCATGAATGTGAAAATCACCTACAAACATCTGTCTTCCACCGACGGGATCGATCAAGTCACCCGTAAAAAATCTGAAAAACTGAAAAAGTACTTCAAGGGGAAGCTGAATCTCGACTGGAACTTCGCGGTCGAAAAGCATGCGCATGTGGCCCATTGCCATCTGAC
Organism: Bdellovibrionales bacterium; assembly: GCA_947462765.1. GTDB lineage: Bacteria > Bdellovibrionota > UBA1018 > UBA1018 > CAIMNF01 > CAIMNF01. The sequence goes on along the minus strand of CANHQK010000017.1, from coordinate 36,239 downwards.
CGGTGATCACATTGAATTTTTCGCGGAGGCCACGACGGAAAATCTCTATGCCGCAATCGACGAGGTGATTCATCACCTCGAGCGCCAAGTGAAGCGGAATAAAGAACAGGTACGGAACCACAAAGGTCAATCGAAGGTTCCGGTTCCCCGCGCAGCTTGACCCTGCCTAAATGAAGTCATCCAAACGCGCTTCGGGGAACGCTCCCGGAGCGCGTTTTTCATTCAATGTGCGCCTTTGATTTCCCGGATCAAACGGATCGATTCAAGTGTTGCGATCGCAGCTTCACGGCCCTTGTTGTGGGCATCATCGCGGGAACGAAGAATCGCCTGTTCGTCAGTGTAGGTCGTGAGGACACCGAAAGAGATTGGCACTCCGGTTTCGAGACTCACCTGCTGGATACCGACCGCTGTTCCGAGACTGATGAACTCGAAATGGGCCGTGTCACCCTTGATCACACATCCAAGACAGATGACCCCGTCGACGGACCCGCTCCGTGCAAGCGTTTTGGCAAGAAGCGGAAGCTCGAATGCTCCAGGCGCTCGAAACTCTTTCCAATCCCGGACACCCCGCTCACGCAAGACATCACGTGCTCCGCGAGCCAGCCCACCGGTAACTTCCTCGTTGAAAGAACTCACCACCATCGCAATACGTGGTTCACTCATACATTCCCCAGATCGTGACTGAACCGATCGCGCTTGGTCTGAAGGTAACGGCGGTTCTCGGGAGTCACTCGCGCATCGAGCTGAACGCGTTCATCTACCCGGATACCGAACTCGGCTAGCTGACGGGCTTTCGCCGGATTGTGAGTCATCAGCCTAATGCGAGTCATCCCGGCACTGGTAAGGATCTTGACCGCATCCCAATAATTGCGCTCATCGGGTTGGAACCCGAGATCTAAATTCGCGTCAAAGGTATCGCGTCCGGCATCCTGCAAGGCATAAGCCTCGATCTTGTTGAAAAGGCCGATCCCACGTCCTTCATGGTTCTTGAGATAAACGACGGCCCCACCCGCCGGATCCGCCGTGATTCGCTCGAGAGCCTGATCGAGCTGGAATCCACAGTCACAACGAAGAGATCCAAGAGCGTCCCCTGTCAGGCATTCGGAATGAATCCGGACCAAAGGAGAACCATCAGATCCCTCCTTGGGAGGGAGTTCGATCAGGGCATGCTCCGCACCTGTGATCCGGTTCCTGAAACTGCTGATTTTCCAGGAACGCCCGTCATCCGGGATGTGCCGGTTCGGGAAATCGGCAGAACGACTGCGGTCCATCCAGTCTGCGCATGAAATCTGATGACGGATGAGGTCTTCGATGGTGACAATCGGGATCCCGAATCGCTCAGAAAACCTCTCGAGGTCCGGCTTGCGTGCCATCGAGCCATCTTCATTGATGATCTCGCAAATCACAGCAGAAGGGAGCAATCCCGCCAGCTTGCACAACTCGATCGACCCTTCGGTATGACCTGCTCGCTCCAGCACTCCGCCACGAACCGCCTTCAAAGGGAAAATATGCCCGGGGCTCACCAGGTCTTCCCGGGTCGCTGCAGGATTCGAGGCAGTCAGGATGGTGTGCGCACGATCCGCCGCCGAAATTCCGGTCGACACACCCCGCGCAGCCTCAATCGAAACGGTGAAAGCGGTCTTCCTCGGACTTGCGTTCTCTTGAACCATCGGAGGCAACGCGAGGCGCTCCACTTGTTCCGCCTCCAGAGCCAAACAGACCAGGCCACAGGCCTGACGAATGAGAAAGTTGATCTTCTCGGCGTTTGCAAACTGCGCAGCGAGCACCAGGTCACCCTCGTTCTCCCGGTCTTCGCTGTCTACGAGGATCACCATATCCCCACGCTTCAATGCTTCGATTGCGACATCAAGCTTGCTCATACACCTTCATTCTTTCCAGGTACTTGGCAAGGATATCTACCTCAATATTCACCAAATCACCAGTGACTAATTCCGGAAGGGCGGTCTCGTTCCAGGTGTGGGGGATCAGCTGGAACCCAGCAACCCGATCCGACAAACGGTGAATGGTCAGTGAAATCCCGTCGAGGCAAATCGAGCCCTTCAGGACGCAATACTTGAGAAGACCGGATTCCATGAACTCAATGTCGAGATCCGTATACCCTGATTCCGCCGTCGCAACTCTCGTAACCCTTGCTGTTCCATCCACATGTCCCTGCACCCAATGCCCCGAAAGGCGATCCCCCATTCGGAGAGCCCTTTCCAAATTCACCCGTTTGCCAGACGTGCACCTCGACAAGGAAGTGCGTTCGACAGTCTCCGGACTGACGTCGAATTCGATCCGCTCGGGGCCGGTGCCCACCACGGTCAAACACACCCCGTTTACGGCGATACTCTCACCCAGAACCAAAGGATCCTTCTCCGCTTCCAAACGGTAGGGATTCGACAGAGTCAACCGGTAACTCCGGGCCCCTGTCGGGCTCAGTGAAACAACGGTTGCGGTTTTCTGGATGATTCCTGTGAACATTCAGTATTCCCTCATCCCCTGAAGCGGGGTCAGACGTGAGGCTCCATGAGCCGGGTACCAGGACGCCAGCCCCACGATCAAAAACGAAACCAGTGGCACACCCGCGAATACCCAGACATCGAACACGACGGGTAAGGTCCTGTCATAATAAACATCCGGAAGAGAAATGAACTGAAAACGCTTCAGGAGAACGCACACTACGAATGCTCCGACCGTTCCGGTAACGACTCCGGCCCCTCCGATCAGAAGCCCCTTCCAGAGAAAAATCCCCCTGATGTCGGAAGCCCTGGCTCCCATGGTCCGGAAAATCGCAATCTCTTTCAGCTTCTCCTGAACCAGGAGAGTGAGCGTGGAAACGATATTGAGACTCGAGATCACCACCGTGAACAGAAGGATCAAAAACATCGCGATCCGCTCGAGCCGCATCGAAGCAAACAGGTTCTGGTTGAGCTCATTCCAGTCGCGGATGCGGATACCCTTCAGCTCCCTGCGGTAGCGATCCGTGAAGGCTTCCGAGACCGAAGCATCTTTCAGCGTGATCTGGACTTCGCTGATCACGGCTTTTTTACGTAAAAAAGACTCCATGGACCCGAGAGATGTGAAAGCGATGTGACTCTCCTGCTCGGGGACGCCCTGGTGATAAATCCCCTCAACTATGAAGCGCTTGATCCTTGGGATATTATTGAAAGGCCCGTCCATTTGAGAAGGCGAGATCAGCGTGACGAAATCGCCCGGAATCAAACCGAGTTCGTATGCGAGTTCCTTACCTATGAAAATACCGGGATGACGGATGGCTTCGGGGCCTTCACGATCCACCAGCATCTGAGGAAGCGCTTCCTCGACCAGACTCTTTTTCAGACGCACGAGCCGTTCAGGTTCAACTCCCTGGATCTTGATCCCTGAAACCTTGTTACCGGCCCGGATCACGACCTCACTCCCGAGAACCCAACTCACAAATTCGACTTCCTTGCTCGAGACCATCGATGCGACAGCCGGAATCTGCAAAACAGAAGCCCGGGGAACCAGACCCTGATCGAAACCTTCCAGATCGGGAGTCGGATGCATCAATACATGTAAATCGCTTGAAACCAGTTTCTCCCGCAACTGCTTCTCGAACCCGTTCATCACCGCCAGCACGATAATGATGGCAGCCACACCCAGCCCCACCCCGCCCATAGAGAGTGCTGTGCTCAGGCTCAGAAACCGGGTGTTGCGCTTTGCCCGGAGATAGCGTCCGGCTACCCAACGGATCCAATTCATGGAACCGCTCATCTGTGAAACGAGCCGCGCTCGGCGAATCTCCGCAGGGCATCACTCGGTTCGAAACGCATCCCGTAAATCTTTGAAAGCTCGTCCAGGCGCTCCACGATTTTCTTCAAGCCGCGATCATAGGCGTAACGGAGCAATCCACCCCGGAAAGGCGGAAACCCGGTTCCCATGATCATTCCGAGGTCCACATCATGAGCGGACTCGACCACCCCCTCATCCAGGCAACGGGCGGCTTCATTGACCATGCTGAGCACGCAACGGTCCACCATCTCCTCCGTGGAGATCTTTCCGTCGACCGGGGTGATTCCCAGGAGGTCATAGATTCCAGTATCGAATTTACGCTCCGAACGGTCCTTGCCTTCATAGAGGTAAAACCCTGCACCGGACTTCCTACCGAGACGCTTCTCGTTCAATAGCTTCTCGAAGGTCCGGGGCGGGGACATCCGCTCTCCAAAAGCATCATGAAGAATGTGCCCGACCTTGTCGCCGACATCGAGGCCAACCTCGTCAATGAGCTCGATGGGGCCCATCGGCATACCGAAATCGAGCATCGCCCGATCGAGTTCCTCGATCCGAACCCCGTCAGACACCATGATGGCTGCCTCGGTCAAATAGGGCATCAGGAGTCGATTCACCAGAAAGCCCGGTCCGTCCTTCACCACAATCGGGGTCTTTCCGATCTGTTTTGAGAATTGGAAAATCTGTGACACTGCCTGATCCGAGGACTTTTCGCCGCGGATGACCTCTACCAAGGGCATCTTGTGCACAGGATTGAAAAAGTGCATGCCGCAAAAACGCTCGGGGTGCTTCATCACGGATTGCATCTGACTCACCGGGAGCGAGGACGTGTTGGTCGCAATCACGCAATCGTCGGAGACATGACCTTCCAGCTCCTTCAGGACGGATTGCTTCACGTCCATGCGCTCGACGACTGCCTCGATCACGACTTCCGAAGACCGAAACCCGTCATAAGTCGTGGTCGGTGCGATCCGTGCCAATTTCTGGTCAAACTGCCTGGATGTGATCGACCTCCGCTTCAGGCTTTTCTTGAAAAGTGCCAGCGCGGACTGGATACCGATTTCGAGTCCAGGTAAGCCGATGTCCTTCATCCTGACGCTCACGCCTTTGTCAGCCAAAAGATGGGCGATCCCGCCACCCATCACCCCTGCACCGAGCACCGCTGCATTCTGGATCTTCTTGGTCTCGGCGGTGCGCCCCTCGGGCAAACCGGTCGCTTTCTTCACTCCTTCGGTCATGAAGAAAATCCGGATGCAGTTTTTTGAAACAGAAGTGGCGGCCATTTCGCCGAAACCGCGGGCTTCACGTTTCATGGCCTCCTCGCGGCGGGAGCCGCGGAAATCGGCTCCGAATCCGGTACCCGTTTCCTCGATCACCTGGATCGCCTCCAGAGGGGCCGGATACTTTCCCTTGGTCTTGGAGAGCACACCTTCGCGTGCTTTTTTGAAAACAACACTGCGCCCGATGGGATTGTTCTCGAGCAACTTGCCCGCAATCCCGCCCATACCGCCGAACTTCGGCTCACGGGCAATCCGATCGCCACGCTTCAGACGATCCAGATTCCGGATCACCCAGGCGGTGGCATTCTCTTCAAAATCTTCTTTGGCCAAACAGGCATCGGCCAGACCCGCTTTTTCCGCCTTTTCTCCGGTCAGAGTTTTTCCTGAAAGGATGAGATCCAGCGCGGTGGCGAGCCCAACTTTCCAAGGCATCCGAACACACCCGCCCATCCCGGGGATGACTCCGAGCAGGGTTTCAGGAAGTCCGATTCTTGCGGCAGGATCGTTTGACATCACAATCGCGGAACTGGCCAGAGAAAGCTCGCAACCGCCACCCATGCAAGAACCATTGATCGCGACCACTCGCGGGAACGGGAGATCTTCCCACTCATTCAGGAGCTTTTGGCCTGCTTCTGAGAGAGCTTGCGCCTCTGTGGCTGTTTTTGCGGCTTGGAAGAGCGTGATGTCTGCTCCGGCAATGAAATTCCCAGGTTTGCCTGAGACCAGGATCAAGGCCTCGATCTCTGAGGCCTTGGATTTCAAAAGCGGAATCAATGCCTCGAACTCGGCCATCACCTCCCGGTTGAATTTGTTCACCTTTTCGCCTTTCAGATCAAATCGGAGAAAAGCGAGGGAACGGCCCGAAACCTGGCGCACTTGCAGATCAAAATGATTCATATTCCGAAAGCTTAGGCTCTCCGGGATTAGAAGTAAATGCCCACACCGGCCCCGACCGACCATGACGCACTCCGACTCAGAGAGAGAGCTGAGTCCCAACCCGCCGGAGCGCCCGAGACCGAATAGTCGTTCGACCCTTTGTCTCCCGAATGGAACCTGAGATCGAGCCACGCCGAGAGCAGTCGCTCCCAAGAATACCAGAGGCCGGCCCCGGCGAACCCTTCGTTGCCCTCCCAAGCCGACTGAAACTGTGTTGACTCGAGAGACCCTTTGATCCAACGGAAACCACCACTCAAAAAGGGTTCGAGACCTGACAACCTGCCAAAAGGAAAGACCCGGCCACCGAGGCTCCAGGCCTGGGCGGAGCTCCGGTACACCGGACCAAATCCGTCAAACCAGAAATCCTGAGTCTGGGTCTCTCGGATCACAAAGGCCTGAATCCACGCTCCCCAACGGACCCCTCCCTCCCAGCCACTTCTGAATCCGGGAAGCTCGGCAACCGCCTGAACCCCAAGCATGGATTGCGACTCGACCCGCCCTCCCAGATGAAACCGCAAGCGGGGAGCTGCCTCGGTTTCGACACCATAGGTCCACTCGTAGGCCCATGCCCCTCTTTCCGGCGTCGAAATCAACAACCATGACAATAATACTGAAAGGACCCGGAGAAACCTCACATGCCGGCTCATGCAAGAACCGGTTCGGTACGATCAACTCCGGGTGGAAATGACTTGCCCCAGGTCCGGACGTTGCTCGCGCTTTGCCAGCAACTCGAACATTTTCTTGGCCGCTTCGAAGCCCCCATGGATGCCCGCGGCGGGCAGGGACTCCTCTCCCACTACAAATAGGTTGGGAACACCTGTCTCGAGCGGGAGCGTCGAGGACTCATTGTAAATCAGACGGTCCAGTGGAATCCGACTCAGATCATCGAAAGGATGCAGTCTCGGGAGATCCACTGTTTCAGCCCGCTCGGGATCTCTGACATCCGGCACCACTTTTCTCAGATTGTACTCGAGATCCGGGATCAGTTTCTGGCAAACAGCGAGCATCCTCTCAGCGATACGGCGCTGCTCGTCACGAGCGAGGAAAGCCTCTTGCATCGGCAAGGTGACACGCAATCGGAATTGGCCCCTGCCCTCCCTCAGTATCTCCAATACGGGAGCACCCGACCCGATCACCAGCATCCGGGTCCCGAGGCCCGGAGGAATCACCTCGGGCGCGCACTCGAAGCGCACATCAAAAGTCCATCCAGCAGGACGTGACTTCAAGGTGATCTCCTCACTCATCATCGATCGAAGATGATCGACCTGTGAGCCCAGGATGCCGTAACGGGCAGCCACCATCCGTGAAGTTCCTAGTAACTGAACCCCCACGAAGTTCTTCCGATCAAGAAAAATCCTTCGGAGTTGTCCCGGTCGGGCCACATGTGCCCCCCAATCCTGTAAACGTGAGAGCAGCTTCCGGACCACCCACCCACTCTCGCCATCATGGTACACTGTCCCGTTCACACGGTCCAGGAGGTCTACTCCCGATGGATCAGCATCCGGCACTTCTCCCGGATCGCGTCCTAACTCAAGACAGCGGAGTCCCCGGATGAAATCACCGCCTGTCCGGGCGCCGGGAAAAGGGTCGCGACCGAAATGAAATCTGAATTCTTCTTTTCGCTCCTCATCGTCCGAAACGACCCGGAACCGTCTTCCTGGAGTCAGGATTTGAATCGGATCCCGATCACGGTCAGGCCAAGAGGAAAGCTGCCAGTCAAAATCAGCGAGGACACTCCTCGGGAGGACATTCGATCCCGAGTGGGTGCCAAGAGGAAGAATGAGTACGCGCGCATCGGACAACAAGAGCTTGCGAGCAGCCCAGAGGGCGGCCGGATGCTCTCCGAGGACTACAAAGTCGTACTGGGCGAAAAACTCCATTCCCCTCAAGACTACCGGATGGATCGACAGCTTTCAAGGAGTCGGGCATACGCCTGTCGCTTCTGCTCAAGAAACGGTAAACTCCGCTCACGATTCCATGGCTCACCTTTCAACCAAGTGACCAGATCATCCGAGCTTCTGCAAACCGTCAGGATTCCGGCTTGAATCAGCTCAGCTACCTCGGGAAACCGATCACTATTCCGAGGCCCACAGATGACCGGCAAGCCTGCTACTGCGGGTTCGATCGTGGAGTGAATCCCCTCATGAAAGCCTCCGCCGACGAATGCCCAATCCGCAACCGGATACAATTCGACGAGAACACCCATTTCATCGACCAGCAAATGGCGCCCGGGCAGAGCACGCTCGAGATCCGAACGGATCCTGCTCAAGTTCGCCGGACTCAAATCATGAGGCACCACCACAAGACTGCCTGGAATTCCTCCGGAAGATTTCAATAGTTCCCTCAAATCAGCAGGCCAGGCGCTTCCCACTAGCCCTCTCGGCCCGGGCAGGGAGAGAATGCGTTCGCGCCACATCCTGACGCGAGCCTCCGGCACCCCCCCGATCCTCCGTGCCACACGCTCGTAGCGTGGATCACTCCCGTTTTCCACTTGAGCATCCGGAAACCATCTTCTGAGAGCCGTCACGGACTCAGGGCGATCGGTGAAAAATACAAGATCCGGAAGTGATCGGCGCGGAAAAATTCTTGCGATCCATCCTAAAGAGGAACGGGCTTGGGCATTCACGACCACCACCCGTATACCCAGACGCTCGGCCGCAATCAGAGCTCCGGGCCAAAGATCGTATTTTGCGACCACCAGCACACGAGTACCGAAACGTCGAAAGGCGTGCTCCCATTCGGACTCCCGAGGCGAAAAACCCGCGTAGCCCGCCCGCCCTCTCAGCTTGTGGACTCCCGACATTCCGGACTTTGAAAAACAACTGACGCAAAATCCAGTCCCGTCAGAACCAAAATCCTCGATCAGGGGCATGAGCATTTCAAGCTCTCCGAGACTTGCGGCATGAAACCAGACTGGCGCCTCGGCCACCGGCGAAAGCTCCCATTCCCTCGAGCGAAAGGCCGCTCTTCGCTCTTCACTCAGAATCCCCGGAAGCGGGATTACGCCCACTTCAATCAAATCGATGACTTTCGAAAGCATCCGGGCAATCACTCGAAGGACTCCTCCACATGCCCGGGATTGAGGCCGCGCATACAACGGTAAGGATCGGTGATACGGTAGCAATGTCTTCCGTCTTTTGAACAGGGAGCACAGGACAATGGAATCGAAATCGAACGGCTCTCGGATCGCCAGGGACCGAAACCCAATTCGGGCCGGGTCGGGCCGAAGATCACCCGACTCGGAGTCCCCACTGATTCAGCCAAGTGAGCCAGACCGGTGTCACTGCCCAGGTAAGAAACGGCATGTTTCAAGAGAACAGCGGTGTTCCTGAACTCGGGTTCCTCGAGTGCCTGTGACACAGGAAGTCCGGACTCACCCAGGCGTTTGACCAACTCCGCGCAAGGACGATCCGATCTGCGACCCAATACCAACGGAATCCATCGACGTTTCCGGTAGAGATCCGAAAGAACCTGCAGATAACCCTCTATGCCCCACTCCTTCGAGGCCCACCTCGAAGCTGGCATCACTGCAACATACTGTTTCGACTGCAGGCCATAACGCTCAAGCACCGCCCGCTCTTGATCCAAAGGCGGCAGAAACGAGGAGTAATCGGGCGGATTCAGGCGTTCCGGCTCCGAACCTGCTAGCTTGGTGGCGATCGCCGCAAACCGTCTCCAATAAGGGACTGGCAACCATGCGCGGGGACAGGCACTCTTCAAAACCAGAAGAGCAAGATTCCTGGAGCGCTGCTTGGAGATCGAAAGTTGAGGAGTCAGGATTCGGAACCTGGAAAGATCGCTGATCCTGAAAAAAAGAAAAGCCAGTCGGCTCCTGAGCGTTCGATGCAGATCCACGCGGACGGTATGGCCGGCCGAATGGATTTCACGACATAAACCGAGCCAGCCCCGGATCCCGCTGCGCTTATCATATACCCAGAGCTTCCTGATGCGAGGGTGTCCCTCTAAAGCAAAAGCGAACTCCCGTGCAATCACCCAATCGACTTCAATCCCGAGCGGCAGATTCTGGAGAAAGGCGGTAGCCAAGATGACGTCTCCGAGACTGCTCAATCGGATCACGAGAATCCTCATTTGGATGGAGCCTTTCTCAAGATCCTGACTCCGCCCTGCCTGGTGTAGGCATGGATATAATGCCCCTGATGCGAACCGACGCGTGCGTCGACCCGACCGGGCGAAACCGGGCCATAAAGTACCTGACTTGCACCCTTGCGGACTTCGTAGGGAAACTGCACCATCACTTCGCCTCTCAGGCTCATGAGATCGAGGGTTCCCTCGAATGCCGGATGAAGAGCAATCTGAACGTCTCCCCGCTCAGTATCCACATGTACCGGCCCCTTCAATGTCTCAAAATCGAGCATGACCTGGCCCGATTGAGTTCGAACATTCGACGCCCCTTCGATCTGCGAAAGAAAGGCCCCGCCTTCATCACTTTGAAAATTGACCACACCGGAATACCCCTCGACCGTCAAGGGACCGGAACCACTGTGCACACTCAACAAACCTCGGCTCTTCAGGACCCGGACTTCTTCCGATCCCTGATCAATGGCCAGCTCTCCCGACGATTCCACCCGTTCAATCAATACGGGCTTGGATCCGACGACCAAACGTCCATTCACCCGGGAGTCCCTGAGTGTCACCGGGCATTTCGCACAATTTACGATCAAGGGCTTGTTCATTTCGAGGCGCTGGAGTTCGACAGTCGAATTCATCCCGCTGAGAGTCAACCCGCCCCTCCAGTGATCGACCTTGAGGGATCTCCCCTCTCCCAGGAGCAAAGTGAGATCACTTTGATAGGGGGCGCGGATCTCCAGGTCCACCCGTACCGCGTGCTTGGATTTCGACCTCATCTTGGTGACCAGATCCTGACCCCGCGCATGACCGACCCGGATTTCAAAACGCTCACGTGTTTCGAAGGTCACGAGTCCGAGATTCTTGAACGCCTGTTCCGCCTCTTCGCGAGTTTCCGACTGAACCTGAAACCTCAACTTCACCCGAATACGATCCTGGACGGTTCCACTGATCTTGACGTCACCCAACTGATGAAGCAGATAAAGGGGAAGACGACGGGTCATGAGCACATCCTGCTCCACCTCACTTTGAAAGGACTGAGCTCCGTGGGCTTCCTGAAAAAAACCGAATAAAATCCAGCTCAATGCAAGCCATTGACTCCACTTCACAATGGAATGAACGTACCGTGATTTGTCGGGGACTTCAGAAAAAAAGTAGCGAAAACTCCTTGATTCTCTAATGCTCTGCGTTAAAATTTAAGTCAGAGCACGGGGATTTCGAGAATCAGGAGACCGAAGAAACAGATGAAAAATTTAAGAGCTCCGAAGGAACGGGGCTCGTGAAGAGGCGGGAGATACTCTAACCCCCTTTGAAAAGGGCAACCCGACGGAAACGTCGGAGACGCAAAACCACAGAGCTAAGGGCCTTTTACCCCGAAGGTCTACGCTGGCTGGGCTGCCAAAGGTGAGGAAGCCTAAAAAGCTTTCAAGGGGGGTCCCGAAACAACCCAGGATTTACTCTACCCCGGTAAATCATGCGCAATGGACCCCCTCTTCATTTTGGAAGGTGTGGCCGGTGAACCCGGTCACACCTTTCTTATTTTTCCGGGATGAGCTAAAACCCTGCCCATGGCATTCGAGGGGCTATTGGTCACTGAAATCTTTCACTCTCTTCAGGGAGAGACCTCCTTGTCCGGAGTGCCCTTTACCTTCATTCGATTGACTGGCTGCAACCTCCGCTGTGTCTACTGTGACTCCTCTTATGCGTTCAAGGGTGGCACACGGATGAGCCAGGGTGATGTGATGGAAAAAGTGCGTCAGAACGGAGCCAAAGAAGTCCTCCTGACTGGTGGAGAACCCTTGCTTCAACGGGGGACCCTGCCTCTAATCCAGACACTCCGTGCAGAAGGTTATCGGGTGTCCATCGAAACCCACGGAGAAGTGCCCATCCGGGAGGCCAGCTCCCTCGCCCGGATCATCATGGATGTGAAAACACCCGGCTCGGGAATGTGCAGGGAACGTTTCCGTGAAAACCTGAAGGATCTGAAACCGGAGGATGAAATCAAATTCGTGATCACCTCAAGGGCCGACTACGAGTGGGCCCGAGAATGGGTTCTCTCCGGAAATCTACCGGTCCGTGAAATCCTTTTTTCTCCGGTCATGCAGGTAAAAGAATCTCCCGGAAAATACGAGGGAGTCGAACCGAGAGACCTCGCTGAATGGATCCTGAAAGATCGCCTCGAAGTACGATTCCAACTTCAACTCCATAAACTGCTCTGGGGCGCCGACACCCGCGGGGTCTAAAACTGGAGATTCTCCCAAAGTTCGCGGGAAGGACGCTTTCCCGACTCAAGTTCCGCTAAAAAGCGTTTCAAGCGCTCTTTCAGCTTTTCCTTGTGTGCCTCACGCTTGTCACGCCAGGACTTGCGCTCGGCTTGGAATTGGAGAATCTGACTCGCATCGAACTCCTTCTTACGCTCCACAAAACCGAGAACGTATTTGCGTTGTTCAGGTCCGGTCGGGTGTTTTTCAAAATACTTCCTCCGGGCCAATCGCTCCTTTTCCTTCCATTGCCTGGCCTCAACGGCCTGCGAAGCCTGAAATTCCCGAAGGGAGGACCGCTCTTGATGTTCGAAAGCCCGCTCTGCCGACCTCAGTGCGGACCGGAACTCCATGCGGAGCTTCCGACGCTCATCTTCGGATAATGGCCCCTCGGGAGTGGCGACGGGTGTGGCCGTCACAGTTGGCCCCGGGGAAGGGGTTTCTACCCCTTCCCCGGCAAATGCCATTCCGGCTCGCAACAGTTCGAATCCGATCCATCCAGCCGGGATTCTCATGAACGACCTCAGTAGACCGCTTGAACGCGGGTGATTTTAAAGCCCCACTTGTTCACACTTCCGTCGGTCTTGAGGACAATCCGTCCCTCTGATCCGCTGAAGTAGTCCGTCACATGCCCGTTCCGGGTTCCGCTCACGCTGTCCACTACGGTTCCATCGGCTGCCACGGTTTCCACCACATCATATCCAGCTTCGGTGTCGAGCTGATCGATCACCACCCGGATGAAACGGGCGCCCGGTACCTTGATCGGATAGCTCTTCACTTGTCCATTCTCGTAAGGATGAGCCGACTCGATGCTCATGGAAACGTCTTTCCAGGCATTCTCCGCGGGAGCGTCATCCACAGGGAAAATCCCGTGAAGTGCGTTGTAAACGTTCACCCGGCCACCCGACACACTCTTGCGAGAAAGGGCTCGTACCTTATCACTTGAGCGGATCAGAAGATCCTTGATCTGGGAATAAGTGAGTGAAGGGTTCGCAGAACGCATGAGAGCGGCAATTCCGGCAACGTGAGGAGTGGCCATCGAAGTTCCACTCATCGCACCGTAACCACCGTTCTTCAGAGTGGAGAGAATCTTCACACCCGGAGCCGCCACATGAACCGATCGGCGGCCGTAGTTCGAGAAATTCGCGATCTTGTCCTGGTTGTCAGTAGCTGCAACCGAGAGAACGTTGTCGATCTGATAGCCGGCAGGATAAGTTGCCCGACCATCATTGTCATTCGAATCGTTACCTGCGGCTGCGACGAACAGAATCCCTTTGTTTCTGGACTCCATGATCGCATCATAGAGCGATTGGGTGAATGGACCTCCACCCCAGCTGTTGCTCATGATGTCCACACCGAGCTTGGTCGCATGCTGGATCGACTGTACGGCGCCAGCCAGTGAGCCACTCCCATTGGCATCCAAAAATTTGATCGGGATGATGGTCACATTCCAGTTTACACCGGTCACGCCGACACCGTTGTTCCCGACCCCGCCGATCGTCCCGGCGCAGTGAGTACCGTGGTTGTGGTCATCGCGAGCGTCAGCGTTGTTTCCTACGAAATTGTAACCACTCGCCGCATCCATATTCGCCTTCAGGTCCGGGTGATTGTAATCCACACCGGTATCGATCACGGCAACCCGGATCCTCCTGTCACCGGTGATTCCCTCATTCCAAACAGGTACGACACGGATGTCGGCACCGGCTTTACCCACCTGTCCGGCGGCATCGGCCTGGCCGACGTTCTTCAGACCCCAAAGACCACCGAATTGCGCATCATTCGGGTTCTGCTCGCCACGACCGAGTGCTTTAAAGATGTAATTCGGCTCGGCATACAAAACGGCCGGGTCCTGACGGAGTGCTTCGAGAGTCTCACGAGTCGGAGCACCCGAGACCTTGAAGGTCGCGAAATCATCGCTGGTGCTGAAGCGAGAGAACCGAACAGCATCCTTCATGCCCATGAGGCGGCTCAGACGCTCGGAAACGGCCTGAAAGGGGTTGCCCGATGATTTCAGAGCCTCGGGGCGAACACGGACGACGTATTCACCCGGGCGAACCGGATAAGAAACGCCCGCTGCAAAGCTGGAGAGCGCCGTGAACATCAGCGTGGCCAAAACGAGCAATAATTTGGGAATCCTGAAACGAGCCATTCCTGTTCCTCCATGAACAAGGGTTGAAACACTAATACTAGTGCTTTCAGGAGACCCGATCCGGATTAATTAAACAAGCTCTATTCAACCCTGCGGGCCGACTTGATCCTCAAGGTTGGGCTGGATTTGCCCAGGAAACGGTTGATCTCGGGTATGCCAGCGAACTCACAAGGATTTCCGCTCTGGGCAGATTTTTCCATCAGCAACGTGTCATCTAGCCTCTCCGCGGCATTGAACCAGATTCCCTCGAACCCGCGGGTCCGGGCAGAACCGAGCCGGAGCTTCACGTGACGCCCCTTCAGGATGCTTTGTTGCTCGACCTTTGCGCGAACGGCGAAAACAGGCTCGGGATGACCGGGCCCGAAAGGAGCCAGGCGCTCGATCTCCTCGAGAGCCTTCAAGTCGAGTTCCTCGAGTTCACAGTAGGATTCAATCCGGATCGGATGTTTCCTCTCCTCGGGGACCTGACTGGCAACCGTGCTGTTGAAGTCCGCAGCAAAGGTTTCGATTTGCTCCGGACGAAGAGAAAGGCCGGCTGCATACTTGTGGCCACCGTAACCGAGTAAATGCCCCTTCGAGAGATGCAAGACCTCGAGAATATTGCAGCCACCGTAGGACCGCACGCTCCCTTTGGCGATTCCATCCTCACGTATGGCGAGGATCACGGCCGGTCGATGGAAATGTTCCGTGACCTTAGATGCAACAATCCCGACCACACCCTCATGCCAACCAGGATCCCCGACCACCACAGAATGTGAAAAGAGACCCTTCTCCAAACCTGTTTCAACTCGGGAACGCACCTCGTCCCAGATCCGGTTTTGCAACTCGGCCCGCTCGGTATTCACACCTTCGAGTTCGAGCGCCAACCTCCGGCCTTCTTCGGGATCCTTCGTGGTGAGGACCCGATAAGCCGTCTCCGCAGATCCCATCCGACCTGAAGCGTTGATCCTGGGCCCGAGTGCGAAACCGAGATTCGAGGGACCGACACTCTTGACTTCGATTCCAGCCACCTTCATCAGCTCACGGAGACCGGGTTTTTCAGTGTTCCTGAGCACGTCGAGACCGTGCTTGACCAGGGTACGATTGTCTCCGGTGAGGGGAACCATGTCGGCCGCGGTCGCGATCACCACCAGATCGAGCAAGGATTTCAGGTTGGGTTCCGACAAACCACGAGACGCAAAGAAACCGCTCTCCCGCCCGAGCATCCTGACACCCATGCAAAGATAGAACGCCAGTGCGCACCCGCATAGCTGCTTGAGCCCGGACTCATCGTCTGATCGCTGTGGATCGACGATTGCAAAGGCCGATGGCAACCCCTTGGCGGGATCGATTTGATGGTGATCGACAATGATCAGACGGATTCCCAGTTCGCGTGCTTTTTCTGCAGCGTCAAAACTGGTGATCCCGCAATCCACCGTGATCAGAATCTCCACCCCGTCCCGATGGGCTTCTTCGACCGCACGAACCTGCAAACCATAACCGTCCCGGAATCGATCCGGTTGGACGACATCGAAACGGAATCCGAGGTCACGGAAGAACCAGGTGAGCAATGCCGCTCCGGTGGTGCCATCGACATCGTAGTCTGTGAACACCCTCAACCGGGCCGGCTCGGATCGCTCCTGACTTGCGAGGATCTCCTGCGCTGCCAACTGCATGTCCCGGATTTGAAACGGGTGGGTCAGTGAATCGAGCCTTGGATTCAAGAACGTCTTCACAGCCTCGGGGGTGGCAATCCCACGGTTAACACAAACCGTCGCAGCCAATCGACCGAGCCCGGTGCTCTTCGACAAAAAAAGGGCCGCCTCATCGGGCGGCCCCTTTTCCGAGGATTCGGCAAAAATCCATTCGTGTTGGAGCATGTGGATTCCGGATCAGATCCCGATGTGGGCTTCCGGGGAGAGTTTCACCTCCCGGCGCTTCCGACCGCCACTACGCTTTTGATTCTCGCGATAATGAGTCAGAACAATCACCATCGAAGAAGCGATGAATACCGAGGAGTAGGTACCGACGACAATCCCGCACATCAATGCAAAGGCGAAGGGCTCGAGCACATGCCCGCCAAACACCCAAAGCATGGCCACACTCACAAAGGTGGAAAGCGAGGTCATGATCGTACGACCGAGAGTCTGGTTCACCGACTGGTTGACGATGGCCTCGATCGAAGCCGAAGGGTTCATTTTCAGGGTCTCGCGGACCCGGTCATAGACAATGATCGTATCGTTGTTTGAGTACCCCATCAGAGCCAGAATCGCCGCCAGAACGGTCAGATCGAACTCCTTGCCGGTCAGGATGAAGATACCGATCACAATCACGGCATCGTGAAACAAAGCGAGAATCGCGCCAGGGGCATATCGGAAATCGAACCGGATTGCGACATAAAGGAGAATCGCGATCAGGGAATAGAACATGGCCAGAAAACCGTTCTTCCGGAGCAACCCACCCGCAGAAGGACCGACGATGTCAGCCGATTTGATCTCGAACTCCCCTGCCTTCAACTCGGCACCCAGGATGGTGCCAATCTTTTTGACTGCTTCATTCAGATCCTTGCCCTCTTGTTGCTGGGTACGGATCATGAATTCACTCTCTTTCGGATCTCCGAGAGCGAGAATCTTCAACCCGGTGACTTCGCCTTTTTCAAGGACCGTACGGAGTTTGCCCGTATCCCAGGTCTGAGGCACACGGACCTTCACTTCCGCACCACCGGTGAAGTCGATGCCGTAGTTGAGCCCCTTGGTGAACAACAAGGCGAAGGTGGCAAGGATCATGACGACGGACATGCCGAGCCAGATCTTCCTATTGCCGACGAAATCGATATTCGAATCAGGACGTACTAGATGAAACATGTGTTGAATCCTCCCGTATCAGATACTCAGGGTTTTGGCGCCACGGTCTTCCATGCGCTTCAGGTAAAAATCGAACAGTACCCGGCATACGAACACCGCAGTGAACAGGGTGGTGACAATCCCGATCATCATGGTCACGGCAAAGCCCTTCACAGGTCCCGTACCGTACATCATCAAGATGATTGCCGCGATTCCGTTCGCCACGTTGGCGTCGAGAATGGTCTTGAAAGCCTTGTCGAATCCGGCTTCAACAGAAGCCCCGATCGTTTTGCCGAGACCGAGCTCCTCACGGATCCTCTCATAAATGACGACGTTCGAATCGACCGCGATCCCCACTGTCAGAGCGATACCGGCGATGCCGGGCAGGGTGAGAGTGGCCTCAAGCCAGACCAGAATCGCCAGCACCAGAACCACGTTCATCATCAGTGACATCACGGCAATCAGACCCGAAATGCGGTAGTAGACGGCAGCCAGCAGGAACACCGCGAGAATTCCGAGCACACTCGCGAAAGCGCCTTTGGAAACGGAATCGGCACCGAGACTCGGACCGACCACGCGTTGCTCCATGAGCTCCAGCTGGGCAGGAAGAGCACCGGCACGCAGTACGATGGCGAGATCCTTCGACTCGCGAAGCGCTTCGTCATATCCCCCCCGACCGGTGGTGATGACACCACGAGCACCGATCTTCGAATTGATGTTCGGCGCAGAGTGCACGATCCCGTCCAGAACAATGGCCAAACGCTTGCCGACGTTCTCACCGGTCAGTTTTTCGAAGTTCACCGCACCCCTGGGATTGAGCTCAAAAGACACTTCAGGCCTGCGGGACTCCTGATTGAAAGAGACCTGGGCATCCTGAAGATCGTTACCAGTGACCTCGGCCTTGGACTTCAGCAGAAGGGGAATCCGCCCCATCGCCGACTTTTCGAAAGCGATCTCATCTCCGGCCGGAATCTTTGCCTTGGCAGCCTCGTTGATCTGACGGACATATTCCGAGAACTTGAGGGTACCCCCCTCCTCGTATTTCAAATTCTTCTCTTTCTCAATCTGGGCGACCAGATCGGAAACGATCAGATTCCTCGATCCGTCCTCATCCACCATCTTGAATTCGAGCTTGGCCGTCCGACCGATCAAATCCTTGGCTCGGTCGACATCCTTGATCCCCGGGAGCTCGACGACCACACGATCATTCCCTTGGGACGAGATCTGGGGTTCGGACACACCGAACTCGTCGATCCGGTTACGGATCACCTCGATGCTCTGGTTGACCGTTTTCTCACGGACATCGTTCCGATAGTCGTTCGACAATCCGAGCTCGTACCAGTCGGTTTTGTCCTCGGTGATCCGGAGGTTCGGAAACTCCTTGGACAGCAACTCACCGACATCTTTCTTTTGGTTTGGAGCGAATCGGATCACAATCCTCGGATCATCTCCGGGAACCCCTTCAGTCCGAACCTTGCTCTCGACCAAGTTGATGCTCTTGTCCTTGAAACGATCAACGATCGAACCGGATTGACGGTCGGCGATTTCCTTGAACACCTTGTTGAAATCGACTCCCATGACAAGGTAAAGCCCGCCCTGGAGATCGAGGCCGAGGTTGATTTTCTTTGAAAACAACGCTCCCTTCGATGGAGAGGTTTTCTGGAAGGACGGCAGCACATAAGCGACCGAGAAAAGGGTAACCACGATGAGAAGGGTGAACTTCACCCACCATTTCTTAGACATTTCTGGACTCCTTGGAGCGGGGATTACTGGATTTCGCGGACGGGGCCGGTAACGACCTGATTGACCTGACTCTTCAGGACCTTCATAGAGACGTTTTTCGAGACGTCGAGCATGACGGTCTTCTCGTCAAGCTCGGAAATCGTGCCGAAAATCCCTGCGGACGTAACCACTTGGTCGCCCTTCTTCAATCCCGACATGAGCGCCTGGTGCTCTTTCATGCGCTTCTGCTGCGGACGGATCATCAGAAAATACATGATTCCAAGCATGATCAGAAATGGCATGGCCATTCCGAGAAGACTCGGCTGAGGCTGGGCACCGAGAGTCTGCCCCGGGGCGGCCGCGGCACCCTCAGCAGCGGTCGAAGCGGTGGCGGTAGTGGCGGTGGCCGGAGCCACGACGTTCGGAGCCGAGACCTGACCTTCACCGGCAAGAGCCGGATTCAAATGAACAAGACCGATGAAAAACACGAGTGCTGTAACAGTTTTCATGATTTAGGACGGTAATGCCTTCCCCCGAAATTGGGAATAAAAATCTTTCGACCAATCTTCGAACGAATCCGCGAGAATCGCCTTGCGCATCTGCCGCATCAACTCGAGGTAAAAATGGAGATTGTGTATGGTGTTCAATCGGGCGGACAACATTTCTCCAGCAACGAAAAGATGTCTCAAATAAGCCTTCGAATAATCCCGACAAGTCTCACAAGCACAGTTCGGATCGAGAGGGGAATCATCATCCGTGTACTTTGCGTTCTTGATGTTGACACGCCCCATCGAAGTGAACAACTGGCCGTTCCTGGCGTTCCGGGTGGGCATGACGCAATCGAACATATCGACGCCCGCCCGAACCGCTTCGACCAAGTCTTCAGGGCGCCCCACCCCCATGAGATAACGAGGCTTTTCGCGCGGCATCAAGGGCGCCACATGCCGGACCACCTGGTGCATCATCTCCATCGGCTCGCCGATGGCAAAGCCTCCCAGAGCGAATCCGTCAAACGGCAACGCCGACAGATCCGAAATGGACTGCTTGCGAAGCTCGACATCGAGCCCGCCCTGGAAAATTCCGAACCGGGCCTGGTGATCCTTGAGCGGAACCTCCAAGCCACGCTTGGCCCAATCGACTGTACGTCGCATGGCCTGCTTCACAAACTCAGGCGTAGCCGGGAACGGAGGACACTGGTCGAAAGCCATCACGATGTTCGAACCGAGCGCGCGTTGAATCTCCATCGATAATTCGGGTGTGAACAAATGTTTCGACCCGTCGATGTGAGATTGGAAGGTCACACCGTTGTCGGTGATCTTATTGAGACCAGACAAGGAGAACACCTGGAATCCACCACTGTCGGTGAGCATGGGTCCGTCCCAATGCATGAACTTCTGCAATTCTCCGAGTCTCTCGACCCGTTCATGACCGGGCCGGAGATAAAGGTGGTAGGTGTTTCCGAGGATGATTTGCGCACCCATGGCTCTCAGTTCGGTCGTGGACACCGCCTTGACGGAACCGACCGTTCCCACGGGCATGAAGGTCGGGGTCTCGATTTCGAAGAACTCCGGGTTTCCGACTGAACGGGCGCTTCCGCCTGGCATTCCTCCGCTTGGCATGGCCCGATCTCCCAGATTCGCAGCATAGGGATGCTTCCTGAGCTTGAGTAACCCGGCCCGGGCACGAGCGGTACCCGCTCCATCATTCATTTCACGGATCACTTCGAATTGGAGCGGTGATGAACCCATGAGCAGATTCTTCCAGAGTCCCGGCCCCAGGTCAAAATTTGACCGTCAGGAGGGATTCCCCTAGACTGACTCCATGAGCAAGGACTACCAAAGCTTTGAAGAATTCTGGCCCTTCTACCTGTCTCAACACTCCAATGACATTTGCAGACGTCTGCATGTCATCGGAACCCTGCTCGCACTGATCTGGCTCACGGTCTGCCTCATCCGACAGACTCCGGCCTGGATCCTTCTTGCTCCCGTGATCGGTTACGGTTTTGCCTGGACCGGACATTTCGGTTTTGAGAAAAACCGCCCGGCCACCTTCAAGTACCCGAAATGGTCTTTCATCGCGGACTTCAAGATGATGCTGCTGTTCTTCAGCGGCGGCCTGGATGCGGAACTGGAACGCCACGGGATCCGAGGCTGAGTTTCTTTTTATTTCCGGGAACCAACATGAAATAAAGGCTCCCGAGCCGGTCGGTGCGGCCAGCGGCCACCTCTGCGTAAGCCCCTTCGCCCCAGTACACATCGACCCGACCGGGGGTTTTGATGGCGCCACCCGTATCCTGGGCCACAATGAATTGCGAAAACTGCTTCCAAGCCACCGCTTGATCGCCTGAAACCACAGAGGGCCTTTCGGTTTGGATCAATCCGATCGCCCCCATCGGAAACACCGCCTTATCCACGGCAATCGAATGCTTCGGCGTCAGGATCGCTCCTGAGTACCCGTAGGGCCCGTCGGCATCCTGTTTGAAGAAGACATAACTCGGATTCTGATTGGAATACTTCGACCACTCCTCGGGATGCACCTCGAGGAAATACTTCCGAATCCCCTGCAGACTGATGTACTCCTCGGGAATCCCGGCCGCGCGCATCACCTTACCGAGCGAGACATAAGGGTGCCCGTTTTCGCCAGCATAATTGATATTGAGACGCACCTCTTTGCCATCACCCTGATCCATCAGGATGGTACCGGATCCTTGAACCTGCATGATAAAGGGATCCACAGGATTATCCAGCCAAGCGAGCTCGAGCCCTTTCCCGGAAAGCGCCCCCTTCTCGATCTGTTCTCTCGTGAAATAAGGGCTCCGTAAATCGGAGGGAAGACGGTAGATCGGATACTGATAGGCCCCTTCTCGCTTGGCCTTGGCCTTATGGATCGGATTGAAATACCCGGTGAACTGGACTTCTCCGGAATCAGGCTTTCCAGTAGACCGGTACCATTCGAGCTCGACTCTTGCGAGAGCAAGCAACTCGTTCAGACTGTTCACCTGCGACAGTTTCGAGAGGAACCAATTGGCCGTATCGGTACACCAGCGCTTCTGGGAGATTTTTTTCCCCGCAAAATTCCAGACTGCTTTGTCGTCTTTGCAGCGATCCAACTGGCGAGTCAGGGCAAGTTTCAATCCTTCCCTGGACCCGGCCTCGAAAGCTCCTTGGTCGGCATCATCCATCTCGAATCGAGGAATTTGGGCACCCTGGATCCGGACCAGAGACCCTGAACTACCCTGTGCAGATGCGGGGATGGATGCGAGCAGAATAAGACCAGTTGAAAGTAGTCCGAATTGAAATGCCAAACGGTTCATATCCCCCCCAGGAACGGTTTTTCGGCAAGATAATGCATTTGTAAGCGTTGCGCAATCCAATAAAAGAAGGGCAATTCCAAGCGATTAGCATATAATCGGGCCATGCGGGACACTCTCCTCGGACTGGACATCGGCGGGACCAAAACGGAGCTTTGCCTGGTTCGCTTGCCCGCGGGGCGCTCGGTAACCGGATATGAGCTCCTCGGATCCCGGCGCATTCCAACCGAGCCCCATTCCGGCCTCGAGTCTTTCCTACGCCGGGTATCCACGCAAATCGATCGACTATTTGAGGAACAGGGTCTCGAACGGAAGAGCATTCGGGCCATCGGGATCGGTGTGCCGGGGGCTCTTCACCCTTTGAGCGGGGTGCTTTCGCAATCGAGCATCCCCTTTCTGTCCGGACTCCCCCTGAAAGCGGTTTTTGAAACGGCCCTGCCGGAGATGGGACCGGTGGTTCTCGATAACGATGCCAACTGTTTTGCGCTCGCTGAAGCCCGTCTCGGAGCCGGGGCCGAATGGGCTGATCAGAACGGGGTCCGCCAGGAAGACCTATGCATGCTCGGGGTGACTCTCGGCACCGGGGTCGGAGGGGGAATCATCATGAACGGTCGATTGATCCGAGGCAAGAGAGGCGGGGCTGGCGAAATCGGTCATTCCACCCTATTCCCTTCCGGGCGTCCTTGCTACTGCCGGAAACTGGGGTGTGCCGAACAGTACCTCTCAGGGGGCGGATTCGAACAATCCTATTTTGCACGCACCTCAGGCCAGGAACGTCTCTCTGCGCGGGAGATCTTCCGTCGCCTCGATGAGGCCAATCCTTTCGCCTTGGCCACATTCGAATCCTACCGGGAGGACCTCACCACCTTTTTATCCAACGTCTCAAATATCCTCGATCCGCACGTCATTGTGCTCGGAGGCGGTTTGAGCACCCAGGACCGGCTCTACACCGGGCTCGAAGAACGCCTCAAGGAGGCCTGCTTCCTGACCGAGAATCCGCCTTCTATCCTGAAACACCGAATCGGAGATTCGGCCGGAATGATCGGAGCCGCCCTTCTGGCACATGAAACGGAGGAAGAATGAGTACAAGAAGAGTCCATGAGGCCCCGAGCTTCGCCCGGGTCGAGGATCCCAACGAGAGGGCGCGGCTGATCCAGGAGCTCATCAAGATCAAACCCAAAGCGGAAGTGAGCCTTGAAGGTTCACATGAGGTTCTCGTCGGAAGAATCACCGAATGGAACCCCCAGCGCAAGGCCTTCACCGTCAAATGGGATTCTCTCTCCGACAGTTTTCACCATCGAACGGGAGCGAGCGCCGGCCTCCGAAGTTACTTCAAAGTCAGTTTATTCACGACCCAGCTCGTATTCCGTGCCGACGCGGTCAGAAGGCTCCCGGACGGGAGTTACCACTACCGCTTCCCGCAAGAGTTGTACAAACAACAAAAACGGGGCGCACTCAGAGTTCCGCTCGCTCGGGGCATCGGAAAGCTCAGAACGAACGAAGGAACTTTCGCCATCGAAGACCTGAGCGTCGGCGGCGCCCGGATCGTGCTCGATCCGGAGCAAAGCCGGAAGTTGCATGAGCTGACGGGTTGTGAACTGATCCTGAACGGATGGGTGATCAGTACCCCGGAATTCACCGCCACCCTCACCCATCGGACAGAAAAAGGATCTGGCTCCCGTTTCGCCGGATTGAATGAGAATATCCGGACGGAGATCAAACAGTTTCTGATCGAGGCCCTGCGCGCCTATTACCTGGAGGCTTGGAAATGATTCCTGATCCACAAACCTGGCTCTACCCCGAAATCGAACCTTACCGGACCGGAACCCTTGCGGTTTCAACCGTTCATACCCTTTATTTCGAAGAATGCGGCAATCCCAAAGGAAAGCCCGTGGTCTTCATTCATGGTGGCCCGGGGGGCGGAAGCGGACCTCAGGACCGGAGATTCTTCAATCCTGAATGTTACCGGATCATCTTGTTCGACCAGAGAGGCGCCGGCAAAAGCATTCCTGCCGCAAGCCTGGAAGAAAACACCACTTGGGACCTGGTCCGGGACATCGAAACACTGCGAGGACATCTCGGGATCGAAAAATGGATGGTATTTGGCGGTTCATGGGGAAGTACTCTTGCCCTGACCTATGCCATCGAACATCCGGAACGGGTGACCGAACTGGTCCTTCGCGGGATCTTCATGATCCGGAAGCAGGAAATCGACTGGTACTACCAGGAAGGTGCGTCTTTCATGTTCCCGGATGTTTGGGAGCAGTACCGGGATCATATTCCTGAGTCCGAGCGGCATGACTTCGTGAAGGCATACTATCGCCGACTGACCGACCCGGATCCTGCGGTCCGCATGGCCGCAGCCCGTCCCTGGACCCTCTGGGAGATGTCGACTTCGAGACTCCACACGCCGAAAGAGTTGATAGACACCATGGTGACAGACGACTTCGCCATCAAGTTCGCGCGGATCGAGTGCCACTACTTCATTCATGGTGGATTCTTTCCGGAAGATGACTGGATCCTGAATCGGATCGGCCGGATCCGCCACATTCCGACCGTGATTGTCCAGGGACGTTATGACGTGGTCTGCCCACCCAAAAGCGCCTGGGACCTTTATCGGGCCTGGCCGGAGGCCAAGCTCCACCTGACTCCGGACGCCGGCCATGCTTCCCGGGAACCCGGAAATGCCCGGGCCCTGGTGGCAGCAACCGACCGGTTTGCAGAACGCCCCTAAAAGGGGCTTGCCGTAGGGGGCGTTTCCAGTTAAATCTACCCTATTCCCGTTCTCGAGAGGCTCGGTAGCTCAGCTGGTTAGAGCACCGCATTCATAACGCGGGGGTCGGCAGTTCAAGTCTGCCCCGAGCCACCACTTCAAATTCCTCACAAGCCACCTTTTGTCTGGCATGCCTTCCAATCAATCGAAGTAAGCAGGCTTGAACGAGAATTTTCGGCCGCGGAGAACGCGACCTTCAGAAGCGTTTGAAGTGGCCTGTCACACAGGATGTGTGACAGAGAAAATTGTCCATGCGGAGCCTCCGAGCAGGAGCGAGAAGGTGAACGCCAAGTCTGCCCTGAGCCACCATTCACTCCAACATCGTCTGGAAAATCTTCTGAAAATAAGCCCCTTTGTAGATCTTTCGGTGGGTTTTGACGAAATCCTGGAGACTCCAATCCGGATGGTCATAGACGTAGTCGACGAACGCATGACTGACGATGAACAAACAGCTGAGTGGCAGGATCTGGTGGCCCGTCAGCTTACCGGGAAACCCGGAACCATCGGGCATTTCTTTCTGTTGCAACAGGATCTTGCTCGCATCCGGGTGGGACTCGCTGTCCTGACGGGCTAGCTCAGCTGCATAGGCGGGACCCTCGAGATACGCGCGCTGCTCTTCAGGGCTGAGAGCTCCCCGCACGCGCTGGAACTCGCCAAGATCCCGAATCCGGGCAAGAGCCGGTAAGCCGAAGTAACGGGCATCATGCAGGTAAGCGACATAAATGAGCTTATCGATCGTGGCATTCGAAACCCACCCGAGCCGGGTTCCGAGCCCGCACATCACCTCACACAAAAGCTCGACATGCTTCTTCAGGTAGGGAGAACTTTTGCTCCCGCGCTCAAACCGTTCGATCAGGGATGCACCCGTTTTGCGTCTCTGCATCTGCTTGGTGAAAGCTCCCATTTTTTCCCGCACATCACGCCGGAAAGCCTGATCCCGGACAAGCTGGATCTCCGATATGTCAAAAGCGGGATCACGGACACAAAACGACTCAAAAGTCGCCTTCGCGATTCGGCGTTCAAGATGGATCCCGACCTTCGACCCGAACTCCAGTCCCCCGAGCGTACCACGCGACTGATGTTCGATCTTGAAAACAATCTCCCCCTGGATGGGAGGATGGATCCGGTAAGGACCAAGCATTTCGAGACTGATCCTGTCTCGAAGCTGGATCGCAGTCGACTGCTGAGGACTCAGAATCAACGAAAGCCCGGTTTGACTGATATCGGCCAGGGTGACGGACAGGGTTCTCTGCGGCACCATCAAGGCCCCGGGTCTTACCTTACGGATCAAAACCTGTTTCTGATCGGTGGGGTGAAAATAAACGCGCTTTTCAGCGCGATTTTCGGTGAGCGCAATTTCCTCTGGAAAATGGAGCACCAAATGATTGTCCTGCAATCCCGCAATCTCGGTCTTGAAGGCGGAATCACGGATCTCCAACTTGAGGTAGACCGTATCCCCCTTTTGCAGTTTGAGATCCGGCTTCGAATCGATCACCACCTGGATCAGATTGGCCTCGGGGTCGAGTTTGACGATCGAAAGTGGAACCAGTTTGCGACGACTCGACTTCCAAAGGTGATTCGAACCCTCCCGGCGCGCACGGATCAAGACATCCAGAATTTCCTTGAATCGTGCTGAAATCCTATAAGATTTCCTGGTGCCCATTCCCCGAGTATAAACGGAAACCGAATCAAGGTGCAACCATCCAACCCTGGACCGAAACAAAGTAGACAGATGGATAAGCTGCGAGCCACGCCCAGAAAAAGCGATTGAGACCGAAGACCCTGAACACCGCGTAGTGAAATACCAAGCCGACCCCCATGAACATCAATGCCACCCGGGGACCGGCAATGGAAAACGGAAACAGAAGCTCAAAAGCCAGAAGACCCCAGACCGACACTTTCATTAAACCAGGATAGCGGACCAGGTCCAGAATTGGCCCGGGTGTACCGTAGCGGTTGTTCCTCAAAAAAATCTGAAGAGCCTCACCGTTCCGCCAGGACGCATGACGGAGTTTGTGCCAACCGGAAATCCAGTACGACAAGATGGTTTGAAGCCCGAGGTAGCAAAGAATCACACGGACCTGGCCCGGATGCGAACCGATCGCTCTCAGGGCGAAGTTGGCTCCAAGCACCTGTGCGGTCATGAAATCACTCCCGCCGTTGAAGGCGCCCCGGTGGCGGAAAGGAAGGATGAACTGAAGAGCCAACAATCCCGCCAGCACAGGGAGATGAGCCGGAAACCATACCAGCGCCACCGCTCCGATCACTCGCATTCCGTGTAAAATTCGGAATCCAGAAGGGGAACTCAAGGCCCGCAGTCCCGGCCTCGCCCACGCGGGAAACCGGGTGAACCCCGGACTGTAAGACATCCCGTCACCCTGAATGACCGACTCGAGACTCTGAACCATCAGACAGGCCGCCAGGAATATCTCCTGGATCCGGATCAAGAGTTGGGTGAATTCCATGTCCGCTCCCAAAGGGGAAATGAAAGGCTCTCCCCCTCATTCCTCCACCTCACCCGCAACCGGATTCCACTCACGCCAGGATGAACGCTCCGTATCCGATGAATCGCCTCTTCCACCAAGGCATGTTCAAGATCCGGATGGCCGGGATCCAGACTGAAATCTAAAACCAGGCTCTCGAAGGCGTGAAATGAATTGGAGTCCGGACTGAAAAACAGTCTGGCACTCTCGGAACCGCTCGGGTTCGGTACTGTTTCCCAGTTGTTGGTACCCCCCTGGCCCTCCAAACAGTATTCGAGCAAAGGAACGGGGCCTATGTTCTCGAAAAACCGCCAGGATGGAATCCACGACCTCATGAATACCGACGCTTCACCGGCCCGAAGGGAGAGAAACCATAAGAGTCCCCCGACTGCCAGGGGGCCCCAAACCGGAAGCGCCTCAAGCATCGAGCATTCCCCGATGCGGATGTCCGAGCTCCTCGATCATCCGGGCCGAATCAAGACGCCCCTCCCAACGCGAGACCACTAAGGTGGCGATGCCATTTCCAAGCATATTCGTGAGGGCACGCGCTTCAGACATGAAGCGATCGACACCGAGAATCAAAGTCAGACCGGCAACCGGAATCTCGGGAACAATCGCAAGCGTTGCAGCGAGTGTGATGAATCCGGCACCGGTAACTCCTGAAGCACCCTTGGAGGACACCATGGCCACGAGAAGAATTCCCATCTGCTGGGTGAGGGTCAAATCGATTCCGAAAGCCTGGGCGATGAACACTGCCGCCAAGGTCAGGTAGATATTGGTCCCGTCTAAATTGAAAGAATACCCGGTCGGTACCACCAGTCCTACGACAGACCGCGGACACCCCAGCCGCTCGAGTTTCTCCATCAAGGGGGCCAAAGCACTTTCCGACGAAGAGGTCCCGAGTACCAGAAGGATCTCGGCTTTGAGGTAACGGAGGTAGGCCAGAATCGGAATTCCGCACATCTTGGCCACCGCTCCGAGCACTCCGAAAATGAACAAGGCGCAGGTCAGGTAAAAACAAAACATCAAAAACAGGAGCGGACGGAGCGAGTCAGCCCCGAATTTACCCGTGGTGTAAGCCATCGCAGCGCCCGCACCGATGGGCGCCAGAAGCATCACTTTTCCCATCCAGCCGAAAAGTATGTGGTTCCACTTCTTGAGTCTTGAAACCGCAATCGCGCGGAATCCGACCGGAGCAAAAAGAAGCATGACCCCCGAAACGATCGAGAGCAGAAGAACCTGGATCAGATTGACTCCATCGAGAGGATTGAGGAGATGCCCCCGGGGCGAAGTGTAGGCCGCAACCAGACCAGCGTCGAGGCGTGAAGGATCGAGTGGAAAATTCACGCCCGGTTTCAGGACATTCGCCACGAGCAGTCCGATACCGAGGGCCAGAGTGGAGACCACCTCGAAATAGACAAAGGCCTTGAAAGCGATCCGTCCCGCGTCCTTCTTGCTATCCGATCCGGCAATCCCGAGAGCCACCGAACAGAAAATCACGGGTCCAACCAGCAACTTGATGATCCGAACAAAACCGTCCGCGAGTGGCTGAACGGAAGTCCCGACCGACGGAGAAAGGATGCCGAGCAGTGCCCCGCCCACAATCGCGAAAATCACCCAGAAATACAGGGACCGAAACCAGCGACTCATGAGCGGGAAGCCCACTCGACCAGTGCTCTCAGCTCCACAGGGTGGTGATCGGTCCGTTCGCCGGTTTTCTTACCGAGCCGGACCACCACCCGTTTTTTTGACGGAATCACAGCGATGTATTGCCCGAGGATTCCTCGAGCATAAGGGACATCGCCTTCGGAAGTCTTCAGGACCCACCACTGGAATCCGTAGTAGTCCACGGGTTTTCCATCGGAATTCGGAACACCGTGGGGCCGGATCATCTCACGGATGTATTCCGGATCCACCACCCGGTTCGCCCCCCAGGTTCCTCCGAGACGGACCAGTTCGCCGATTCTGGCGAAATCACGCGCTTTGGCGTTGAAGCAACAATAAGCTTTCTCGAGACCGTCCGGGCGGTCGAGGGACCAAAGGGCATCAGCCTCGGCCTCGAGCGGAACCCATAACTTCCGGGAGGCATAGCTCGAGAGACTCTCATTGACCGCACGGGAAACGATCATTCCGAGCAACTGGGTGGTTCCGCTTTGATAAGAGAATCGGCTACCAGCCGGTGCGACCAATCGTTGTTTGAATGCGGTCCGGAGAAGATCGCTTCCATAATACGCCTCTGTTGTGATCGAGAAAGGATTCCAATAACTTTCATCCCAATTGTATCCACCGGTCATGGTCAGCAACTGCCGGAGGGTTACCCGCCCCTCTTCTCGGCCTTGCCACTCGGGCAAATAGTGGTCGATGGACTCATCCAAGGATTTGATTTTACCTTCCTGACGGGCCACTCCCGCAAGCAGGGCCACCACACTCTTGGCCATCGAAAACGAACCGGAAAGCACCCCCTCGCCCCCATCGAGCTCATAGCTCTCGTACACGATCTTGCCGTCCTCGAGAACGAGGAGCGCGGTCGTTTCGAGGTCCCGGAGTTGACGGGCCAGTTCATCAGAGGGACCGGCCATCCGCTTTTCAGAAACCGGAAACGGAACCCGTGCGGCCCCTGCGGCGACAGTCCGATTCTCGAAAATCCGGTAATCGTCGATGGCCGCAAAATTATGATAAACCGCCTTCGGCAACCAGGGTTTCAAGGCCAGCATGCTCACCAGGAGCACGACTGAAAAAGCCGATACGCCCATTTTAATATTCCGCTTTTCAATGCCAAACCAGGTGTCGCTCATTCGATGCTCTCCGATTACCGTTCAAGGATTTGTTCGCGATCGGGACCGAACCCGACGAAGCGGACCGGTACCCCGATGAAATCCTCGATCCTTGCAATCAGTGTAGCAAAAGCAGGGTCATCCGGGTGAGCGTGTTTCCAAATCGGGAAATTCTCGTAAACCGGCTTCAGTTTCGAGAGGATCTCTGCGCGGGCCGGAAAGCGGTCCGAACGCGTCCCATCAGCCCCTTCGTACGCAGTCGCAACCTTGAATACCCCTCCCATTTCATCAAGGCCGCACAGCACATCCCCCTTCATCAGGGCGATCTCGTCGATCCCACCCACCTCTACCGCATGGCGTAAAGCAACCAAGTCCTGCCACCCAATCCGCCTCGGTCTTCCGGTGGTGGCACCGAACTCTCCCCCGGCCTTCCGGATGGCTTCACCGATCCGGACTTCGTCCGGGTCATGATCCCCCCTCATCTCGGTCGGAAAGTCACCAGAGCCCACCCGGGTCAAGTAAACCTTGGCGACCCCAATCACTCGCGACGATCTCAATATCTTCGGAAACGCTGCGCCGATTCCGGCTGAGGGCGCAGTGGTGAACGACGATGTGACATACGGATAGGTCCCGTGATCGAGATCCAGCATCACCCCTTGCGCACCCTCGAACAGAACTTCTTGCCCGGAATCGTGCGCATGCTTCAGCAAAGCGGTGGAGTCGACCATCAACGGTTCAAGACTCCTCCGGAACCCGGGTATCAAGGCCCAGGTACGCACACGGATCTCATTCAAGGTGTCAGGATCGAAATGGTGCGCGAAGGCATCATGCAAGCGATCGAGTTTGCCGAGCAAGGTCGCGTCATCCGAGTAAAGATCGATCACGCGTATTCCGACGCGCCTGGCTTTGGCTTCATAGGCCGGGCCGATTCCCCGACCGGTGGTTCCGATATGACCGGAAGTGCCCCGACTGGAGTTCTCGCGGATCAAATCCACCTCCTTGAGAACCGGGAGAATCAGGTGAGCCCGCTCGGACACCAAAATCCGTTCCCGCTCGTCCTGGAATACCCCGGCCTGCTTGAGTCCTGAGATCTCATGAAAGAGGACCTGAGGATCGAGCACCACACCCTCTCCGATCAGGCATCGGGTGCGAGAGTGAAGAATTCCGCTCGGGATCAGATGGAGAACGGTCTTTTTTCCCCCCACCCAGAGTGAATGTCCCGCGTTGTTGCCACCTTGGAACCGCACCACGAGATCGGCCTTGGCACTAAGGTGATCCACCACCTTGCCCTTACCCTCGTCTCCCCACTGTGCTCCCAATAGAATGGTAGCCATTAAGAAACGAAGGCCACCTCGGATTGTGAATTCGCCGGTGCGTTCTCGGATTTGACTCGAGGAATCGTACCGGTGATCTTGGCCAGGCCGACCCACTTCAGAAGCCGCAGATAAACCCAACCGATATCGAATTCATACCACCGATGGGAGAAGCTCGGACTCTTCGGGAACTTGTGATGGTTGTTGTGGTCCAATTCTCCGCTGATCACCCAATTGAGCGGAAACAGGAATCCGAGATTCCGGCTCTCATCCTTGGAATCATAGTTCTGGTAGCCGATGGCGTGTGCAAGTGCATTGACCCCACCCACCGCAAAGAGCGGCGAGATTGCGAAATTCATCACAGTCAGAATGGATCCGTACATCGGTCCGAAAAGAATCATCAGGAGAATTCCGCCAAAAATCGGAGCCTGGAACGTGTGATCGGCAATGTAGCGTTCAAGGGCATTGGCAGGAATTCTTGCACGGATTTTCCGGACTTCCGGCCAATTTTTGGCACGGGTGTAATCAAAAGCTCCGAAGAGGAAGACCCGGAGCAAGCCTTTTTGAGAAGGACTGTGCGGATCCTTGGCCGTATCCGAGTGGGCGTGATGATAAACATGCACACTCACCCAATCGAGCTTCGACATGCTCGTGATCGTCCAAAGAACCAATTGCATGGGAATGTCCACCAAAGGATGGATCTTGACCGCTTGGTGAGTATGCCCACGATGGAATGACAAACTCATGCAAGTGATGGTCACATGGGCCGTCAGGATCCACAGCACCCCGAACTTGAGCCAGGTCTTGTCCTGGAACCAGGCTCCGAAAAATCCGAGATCACCCACCCAGGCGGGAATCAGGTAAATGCATGCGGTCCATCCCGCGACGATCCAGGTGTAGAGGGCGATATCCTTCAAGGTGGAAGTTTTCATGGATCCAGAAGACCACAGACAGCCGGAAAGCTGAAGCAACGCAACGTAAGTCTTCTGTAAGTGCTTTTTTCTGATCCTCGGACAGAGTCCGTGATAAGGTCGGGTAATCATGACTACATTCCAGGTTTTGATGGAAGCGCTCTTCCTCGCCCTCACCCGTCTCATCCCGCTTTCTCCGGCCGTCAACGAGAGCCTGGCGCACCGTCTGCTGCATTGGTCGTTGCCGGTACAGGAACTTGAATTCCTGGTCTTGCTCACCGGTTCGATCGCCTTCCTCGTTTTTTTCCGTTACGACTGGCTCGGAATGCTGTCTGCCGGTCTGACCACTCTCGCGCGCCCCTTCAGTCTGAGTCCTGAGCGGAGGACCCTCGATCAACACACCCTGATGTTTCTCGCCTTGGTGTTCATTCCTTCCTTTCTGGTTTCTCATTTTGTCCGGCCACTCTTCCAGGAGCATGAAACGTTTTCCCACCCCCTTTTCTCAGGAAGCCTTTCACTGGTACTCGCATTCCTCTTTCGATTCTCCCACCGTTGGAACAAACGGATTTTCGGTTTGAACCATCTGAAACTGGTGCATGGTCTGCTCATCGCCGGACTGGCGCTCCTTTGCGCTCACCCGGCTTTCCCGCTGATCGGACTGCTCTGGATCGGATTCGCCCTCACCAATTACCATTACGAAGCGGTCTTCAAGTATTCCATGCTGACCCTCGGTCTCCACCTGCTGTTTCAAACCCTTGGACTCCTCGGCCACACCGGATTGAAGACGGCATTCGAGCAACTCGGGGTATTGAACGCGCTGGCGATCCTGGTCCTCAGCTTCAGCGTGTTCTGGATCGGGCTTGAGCACCTTCAAAAGACCCTGTCTGAGACGACTTTCAAGACCTTCCAGTGGGTCAATGTGCTGGTCGCAGTCTTTTTCACCGTACTTTATTTTCTTCCCACATGAGGATTGAGACCATGGAAAAAAAAGACTTCATCGCCAGCATCGGTAACACCCCTCTCATCTACCTGAAATCCCTCTCCGCCCTGACCGGCTGCGAGATCTACGGAAAAGCCGAATTCATGAATCCGGGCGGATCGGTGAAAGACCGTGCCGCTCTGGGGATGATCGAGGATGCCGAAAGAAAAGGCCTGATCCGGCCCGGGTCGGTGATCATCGAAGGAACTGCCGGCAATACGGGGATCGGTCTCGCATTGATCGGAAACATCAAGGGATACAAAGTGAAGCTCCTCGTCCCGAGCAGCCAATCCCAGGAGAAAATCGACACGCTCCGGGGCATGGGTGCCGAGGTGATCGTGGTGCCACCCGCTCCCTATCCCGACCCGAAAAATTACCGCATCATCGCCGCGCGGATGGCTGAAGAAGAGGGGGCCTATTACATCAATCAATTTGAGAATGAGGCCAACTATCTGGCCCACTACCGCACCACCGGTCCTGAAATCTGGAATCAGACGGAAGGCACTGTCGACGGTTTTGCATGTGCGATCGGCTCGGGAGGAACACTCGCTGGAGTTTCGATGTACCTGAAGGAAAAAAACCCCTCGGTCCGGATTGGTTGCGTGGACCCGGTCGGTTCAGCCATGCACGACTACTTCACCCGAGGCATCGCGGAAGTCAGCCCCGGGGAATCCATCACAGAAGGGATCGGACAAGGGGCCGTGACTGCGAACGTACGGCCCTGCCTTGTCGACCAGTCCCACCGTCTGGACGATCAAACCATCCTGAACATGGTTCATTTTATCGTACAAAAGGAAGGGATTTTCCTCGGAACCTCTTCGGGGGCCAACCTGTGTGCGGCCTACTTGCTGGCCAAAACACTCGGACCTGGAAAAAAAGTGGTCTCGATCCTGTGCGACTCGGGCCAAAAGTATGTTTCGAAGGTATATAATCCAGCCTTTCTCGCTTCCAAGGGACTCCGTGCGAGCTCCCTTCCGGAAGACCTCTTTCCGGCCCTGGATCGCCTGCTCGGCTGAAACCCGACAGCTGTATAAAATTTATACGGTCTTTTCGAGACCAGATCAGAGCCCCGATCCCCCACTTCTGGGGAGTTGTTGCATTTTTGTAAATAAAAACAATAATTTAAGATAGCAAACTCAAACACTCCTCCATTGGCACTCCTTTTGCACCTTACCCGAGTAGAGAGTTCATTTATGCGAAAGGAAATGAGGACAATGAAAACCTTTACCCGATATTTCAGTTTGGCTGTAACTGCACTGGCCCTATCTGCTTGCGGACAAAATCCGCAACCCCTGAACTACAATCAGTTCGGATTCAATAATAACGGAACCGGCATGGGGCAAATCCCCACTCAAGGAGGTTGCGTTCCCCTCCAGACCGGCTCATTCGGATTTTCTGCCAATAACGCCAGCATGAATCTCGGCGCCTTGTATGCCGGAAACGTTCCCGGTGCCGGTCAATTCGGTCAGGTCGCCATGGGCGGAACCTCGCTCGGCGGAATGGGCGCGGGAATGATCCAGTATCAACCCAAGCAAAGCCCGAACGGAACCATTCAACTCGGAGCCACCGTCAATCAGAGCGGTCAGGCCAATGTGACCGGTATGATTCAACTGGCTCCTTCTGTGATCCAAACCGTCATGTACGCTTCAGGCGGCATGTGGGGAGGAGGCTTTGGTGGCATGAACGGCATGCCGACCAATGGAATGCCGAATACAGGCATGCCCCAGAACACCGCAGGACCTTGCGTGAGTTCCATCGCCATCCGTGCTGTACAAAACGTGATTTTGAACCAGACCAATCCGTACGGAGGCTACAACCCCTACGGCGGGATGAACAATCAAATCGGCATGGCCGGTGGTACGGGTCAAATCCTGAGGGCGATGGTTTACCTCTACCTCAATAACGGTACCCCGATCGGACCCTTCGAATTCTGATCGCCCTCCGAAAGTAAGTCCACGAACTCTCTCTCGAAAAACCCCTGCCCGAGTCCTCCGGGTGGGGGTTTTTGCATTCAACAGGAAATCACATTCCGTGCAAGGTAACCTTTGGCATCGTCCTCGTATAAGTCGAACTCGACCTTCTGACCTTGCTTCAAACTCCTAAACCCGGCGCCCTGGATATCGTTGTAATGAACGAACACAGTCTGTCCGTCCTCGATCTCGATGATGCCGAATCCCTTCGAATCATTGAACCACACCACATGCCCGATATGCATCGTCCCCTGATGCCTCCCCGCTTTCATTTTGACGGAAATCGAGGGGAACTGTCAAACAACGAAACGCGCCATCAGGGATAAAATTCGAAAACAGCCTCATGCTCACCCAAATACCCGAGCACTTTGCGCACTTCCCGCTCCTGAGCCAGGGGATTCGACTCGAGTTCACGGGCAATGTGCTGGAGAGTGGTCGAGCGATCCTCGATGGCGCCAATCTCCTGGCGGCGATCTGAAAGCGCCGAGGCCACCCGATACCATTGCTTGAGGCCCGGACTTTTCAACCAGAAATCAAGGAGCCCGCTCAGGAGGATGAGCCAAACTCCGAAGAATCCGAGCCAAATACGATTGATGTCGATCTTTTTCCGAAGGCTCACCAGGACTTGAATGTCTCCCTGCCTTTGAATTTAGCACGGGTCCCCAGGGCTTGTTCAAGACGAATCAGCTGATTGTACTT
>CANHQK010000016.1 GCA_947462765.1 Bdellovibrionales bacterium | reverse complement strand
CCGGTACTCACGGATGTAGCGGGAGGAAAAAAACATGAATAGTTTCTCGGATCGGATGTCGAGATCGCGGTCGGCCTCATAAGCCCAGACATGGGCCCGATTGTAGCATTGGGCGCGGTAGCGGGTTTTGCGATTCATGGCTTTGAACCAACGATGCATTAGTGTTTCATCGAGGACATCGCTTTCGTAGGCGATGGGGCTTTCCGATAACACCCCGTATCCGTGTTCTCCGGTTGAACCGATCTGCCTTTGTATCCACTCCTCGGAGCCAGGAGGGACCTCTTGGACCGAACCGTCGGACAAATAGACCAAGGGCGCTTCGCCAGGAGCGGTGTCCAATGCCACCATCGTGGTGGAAGACGGTAGAGCGTGGGCCATGGAACTGAAGAATAGGAGGATGAGGACGTTTACCGACATGCTCTCCCGGAGTGCAAAAGGCGTGCTCGAAGGAAGGAGTCAGGGTTCCGAACTAGGGGCGCGTCTCCGGTTCGGGTTGTAGATCATGAACTTCATCCCGACACTGTTGCCCATGAAGCCGAGATTGTACTCCTGGGTTCCGTCGAGGAATCCGTGCTTCATGTGATAGAGACCGAGCTTGTTTTCATAAAACAGGCCGAAACGCTCATTCGGTGAGTTGAACTCGAGACGGTTCGTCACATTGCCACCGAAGCCCTGAACTTGCATCCGGTCGGTGTTTCCGTCGTACTCCCACCATTCCCCTTTTTTCACCGCCTGGGTGACGCAGCCCCCGGCCATGACGCCGGTGGCGATGGAGGGGGTGTAGACCAGGGACCCCGCCTTTCCGCTGGCAAGCGTGAAGCGTTTTCCGGCTCCGACCGTGAACTCCATCTGCCGGTGGGTGCAGCGGTTCTGGACAATTTTACTCTCGCCGGGGGTGTGGACGTAGCCGTAGAAGGGAGTGTTCACAGCTTGCATCCGGTCGATCGCTACGCCATCAATGGTTCCGGTCATGTGTTTGATCTGGCCATCCTTCTGCAGGTACTTGGGATGGAAAGCCGAGAGAAAGAACTCCGTCCCGTTTTTCTCGATACTGACCGTGAAGGTGTTCGTGGGCTCGTCAATCATCTGGAAGGGGTTGTTCCCTTCTTTGCGCCAGGTCTCAGGCAGGAAAAACTCACGGGAAGTGCGCTCGGCCCACTCGTAGTCCTGGATCGAAACTTGGTAACGGGAGGAGTCGATCTTGAGATCAGAATTGAAGTAGGTGGTGGAAGAGTGGCTCGCGTAAAGTCTGACCTTCCACTTGTCTCCGGAAGCCTTCGCGGGCGAGGGGCTGGGAATCGCCTCGGCACAGGCCGGGACCGCTTTCAGTTTCCCGTTCGCCGGCAGAAGGTTCTCAGCGCTGATTTTCGCGCGGGTTTCGAGCCAGACTTCGCAAAACCCGTCGTCGATGATGATCAAGGGCTGGGATGGAACCGGTTCACGGCAGATCGAATCGAGATCAAGGGCCGGTGTCGGAGTCGGATCGGCAAGAGAGGGGAAAGCGAGTAGGGCGGCAAGTAGGGATGCGAGGAGGTGCAGCATGCTTTCCCTTGTCGGAAGAATGTCGCTCAGGGTGTAGGGGGGGGGAGTGAAAAACTCCCGGGAGCGTCGTTTCAGCGTGTCTTTTTAGCGTGTCATCTGCAACACGGTCAGGCCGTCCCTACCCGCTATCCGGGTGAGGCGACCGGGCCCGTTCCACGCTTTCAGGAACTCGCGGTAGCTTCGATCCGTGCATATCAGGTGGGCCGATCCGGAAGGGTTCAAAAGACGATGGATCTGCATGAGATCGTCCGAGGCGGCTACGGAACCGACGGACGGGGAAACTTCGTAGGTGATCAGATCGAACGGCCCGGTGTTCGATGGAAATTCGGCCAATCCCGATGACTCCAAGACTTCCATCGGTGCTCCGGGAAAGATTCGGGCCAGATTTCTTCGGGTGAACCGGACCCCGAGGAGATCCCGGTCGAATGTGATGAGGTCGGCCTCTGGCCAACGGCGGTGGCAGAACAAGGGAACCGCCCCGTAAGCGCTTTTCACGCACAAGATCTTTCGGGGGCTCGAATTGCGGGGAAGAGTTTCAAAAAACAGGGGAAGTGTCGATTTCAGGCGTTTGGGGTCGTCTCCCCCGAGATCGAATGGACGTTCGAGGTTCAAGCCCTCCACTTCAACCTGGTCACGCAAGTACAAATCGGGATCGGGTACAGGGGCATCCCGGTCTGTTCGGATCAGGCCGAGGATTAGGTGGCGAGGCCCCGCTGCGATCTGTCTCAGCTCAAGACCTGTGGTCTGGGCGGTGCTCTCCAACAGGGGGAGCAGGTCCCGTATGATCACGATCCGGAGCTCTCCTCCGGGGCTTAGGCGCGCATTGCCTTCCTCCAGGAGCATTTTCATGAACGGGGGGCCGATTCGAGCCGGCACATTGCAGAGAATCCAGTCAAAGGTTTGACTCGGGTCAAGGGAGTCGAATCCGAGACTTCCCAGGCAGTGTACATTGGTCAGACTGTTTTTATTGGCATTCAGCCGGGACCACTTCACAGCGAGCAAGTCCCGATCCACCAGGATGGTGGTGGCAGAAGGATTCTGTTTGGCCACAGGGAGACCGAGTGCGCCATACCCGCATCCCAAATCGAGAATCCTGCGCGGAGAAAATGCCGGTAAGTGATCGAGTAAAAGGCAGGTACCTTCATCGATCCATTGGGTGGAAAACACATCATGTGGAATGTCGTATTCCAGGGAATGGCCCTGCCATAAGAAAGGCAACGTTGTTTTCTTCCAAGGGTCCGGCTTAGCGGTATTCATCCGGGTATCATGATATATAATGCTCACCTATGTACCCAAGCTTTCTTTTTCTTCTGATTGCGTTCCTGCTGAATGATGCACGTGCGGATTCTCCTGCCAAGAGAGAACGGGTCGATTGCGGAGCTGTGAAGGAATTCATCACGCTTCATTCTTACCTCCGGAAGGACCCTGAGGACCGGGCAAAAGAGTCTGATGCATTGGAAACGGCCCAAAAGGCTGCAAAAGGCTGCTCGGGGGCGGCTCACCGGATGATCCGGGTTTCAAAAACACTCGGAATTGCAGGAGTGAATCGAAAAAACCGCATGGAAATCGGCATGGAGTTCGCCCTCCGGGATACTGCGACCACGGAGGCATTCATAGGGGTGTTCCGGATGGCCAGCGCCGAGGATGTGCTTGACCTCGATCTCGATTCGGCTCTTCGGTTGGCGCGGTCCTTGTCGATCGAGTTTAAGGGTGACCCGACCCGGGCCCTTCAGGATTTCGAAAGGGTTTTGAAATGGTGCTCGGATGCCACACGATCCGGGCTGACCCGTAAAGACTGTGGCGAGTTTTCTGCCCGGATCGCTCGAGAAGGGGAGGGGTGGCGAGAAAGCGTATCCAAAGCTTGGATCGGATTGTTCGAATTCCTCACCCAAACCTCATCGGGGCCAGGACTGACTTCTGGCGAGGCCCGCGATTTGGCACGGGACCTGGCTGCCAGCGGGCCCGCGGCGATGAAGAGTTTTTCCGCTGCCTATGAGTATGCTTTGGATACTGAAGGACTGTCTCTCACCCGGGACCAAAGCATCGAGTTGGCAAAAAGCCTGGTTTCAATGAGCGGGACAGACGGGATTAAAAACGAATTGCAAAGGATACTCCCGGAGAAATCGAAAGTCCGCTCGGATCGGTGAGCAGGGTCGGTCCCGCCACAGGCGAGTAAATCCGTCTCTTGTATTCTTCTTGCAAACACTCGGTATCTTCCCATCGGTGTTTGAAAATGAGTGGAGTGAGAGATGCGATTGCGGAAATTCCGATCAGAGCATTGCTCCAGCCGTTTTTCCGTGTCGCACTCGCCATGAGGGCCGAAGAAGCCAGATTGCTTGATAGCGAAAGCCACTTCATCCGTCGAGCCACAGAAGCCGCTTTCCGTATACTTTCCTCAGCCGTCCTTTCACGGGTCAAGAGATCGCGGGTGGACTTACCGGTTATTTTTGAGATTTCTGCCAGGCCCTTGCCGTAATCGTCACGAGGAGCCAGCCACACGGCCGTAGCCAACCACCAAAGGGCACCCACTCCCATTCCGATATAGGGCGCGGTCCGGTTCAAGTCGTTGGTGCTCGGTCTCGGTCCCTCCGCCAGCAATCCCGCCCCTGCCAGGAAGGTTATGGATGCAGGAAAAAGGATATTGGCGTGGGTTTTCAAGCCCTCGGCGCGGTCCGCCTCTTTTTGCTGGATCAGGCGCTCGCTGGCTAAAGGAACTACGGACAGTTCCGGGTAGTCGAATGCAGCCTCTTTTGCATCGCACCAGTTTGCAGTGAGGGTCGAAATTAGTGTGATGAGTGGGATGAAATGGTGTTTACGAGTATTCATTTGTGTTTTTATAATAACAGGCTGTTAGCGAAAGGGGCAGTATCATGGAATTGACGCTTCGAGTTTTGGTTGCGCTGGTGGTTTTCGGAACTTCATCCATAGGGTTCGCGGCTGACTCTCAGGTGGCGACGGTTTCGCAAATTGAGGGTCGAGCCCAGATCTTCACCCATCCCTCAAAAACACTGCCCCCATCCGCTGAGCAGGAAGGTGTGATCGCCCTGTTTGAGGGGGAGTACTATCGGGTCAGGGACTTGAAAATATCGGACCGGATCGAGAATGGAAACGTTCTCAGGACCTTTCCCGGAGGGAAGGTCAAAGTCATTTATGACAATGGAGATCAAATTTATGTCGGGCCCGGAACCTCGTATCGGATCTCATGGAAGCAGGATCGCAAATCGGCGCCCGAGATCAGGCTCGCTTACGGAAAACTCAGGGGAGTGATCTCCAGAGAGGGACCTCGAAAGAAAGTGATCATCCGTACCCGGACAGCGGTCATGGGTGTCCGAGGAACCGATTTTTTTATTGCGGATGAGGGGTTGGGTGAGACTTCGGTATCGGTGCTGAGAGGGGCGGTCGAGGTCGCTCCCGCCCGTGGGAAGACCCTGGTGGTCGAAACCGGCATGACAGCCGAGGTTGCGCAAAAGGCTGTGGAGGTTCCTCTTCGTAAGATTTCACGGGAGGACCTCGGCGAAATTAGAGTTGCCAGCGCTTTACCGGTTCGGAAGGAATCGGAGCAGGCTGTTCTGAAGAAACTGGAGCAAAAAGCCCTTGAAGTTACTTTGAAGGATATCAAGACCTATCAACCTGAATTACTGAAGGAACTTCCGCAGGCCGCTTCAGGGGAGGTGGTGCTACCGGATTTGAACTCAAAAGTGGTCGATATAGCAGCCATTTCGGCACCCTCGGTACCGAAAAAGAAAAGACCCGGACTTGAAGAGTTGAAGAGTCCTGATGGAATCGACTATTATGAGAAGTACTTCAAGGGAAGTGGGAAGAATTAAGGATTCCGGGGATTGGTCAAATGAGTGATATTGTGGATTTTGAAAGGATGGCGGGGCCATCCGCAGGGGTGGATGCTGGAATCCAAGGGAAGATTTTCATTGTCGACGACGAGCCTGAAATCGTTGAGATTCTGTCTGATTTGGTTGGATCGCTCGGCTTCAAGGTCACCGGTTTCACGGAACCGAGAGCGATGCTCGAAGCCTTTCGGAACGAGACTCCGGATGTGGTCCTGACCGATCATAAAATGCCCGGCACGACCGGACTCGAATTGCTCGGGTTCGTTCGAAAGATCAACCCCGAAGTACCGGTAGTGATGATCAGCGGGTATTTGGATCGTAAAGAATTGATTCAGGCGATTTCAGCCGGGGTGTTCGCCGTGATTGAAAAGCCCTTCGATTCGGAGCGGGTTCTTCAGGTCTGCAGGAATGCTGTTGATTTCTCGCACGCGGCCCAGCTGCTCAATCGGAGTTTGAATCTCTTGCTCTTCCACTGCGACGATATCCAGGCCTTCCTTGTTTCACAGGGGAAGGGCGATCTGGCTGGCACGGTACATGCGGAAATACAATACCTGGCCGAGCAGCGGCGGAAGCTCCAGAATATCGAGCGGGGTTGAATCTCCCCGGATTACCGGGAGGAGAGTTTGAGCAGGTCCTCCGTACTGAGCCCCTTCAGAAAGTATTTCTCCCGTTCCGGCCATTTTTTGCGGGCCTGGTCTGCGAGTTCGAGTGCGGCATCCCGGTATCCGGCTAATAGGGAGCAGTTGATCAGCTTTTCGTAGACAGCAGGATGGTCGACTCCGTCCTTGAGGGCTGCGCGACCGCGGAATACCACATCCTTCATGTCCAAGGATGGACTCAGGCTCAGGAACTGTGCAGCGATGTGTTCTTTGCTTCCTGGAGCGACTTTTCCGAGACGACTGAGAAAGGGGTCGGTCTGATCGAGCAGACGGTACTCGGCCAGAGCCTCGATGATGTAGAGCAGGAACTGAGGTCTTCCGGCAGAACTGATGGCGGCGTTCTCGAATACTTCGATGGCTCGAGGGACCGTTTTTTGTCTGAGAAAATGTCTTCCCGACACCGCCAGGGCGGAGCACATGTGCCGGATTAACTCCTCAGAGCGCTCATCGATTTCGACAAAGATCTTGTAAAACGAGTCGACGTCCTGGAAGTTGTTGGTCAGGATCGCGAGTCGTAGAACGCTTGAAAGTCGCTTGGGGTTCGCAGGGAAAAACTGCGAAAGTTTTTTCATCACATCGTAGGCGTCGGTGTAACGTTTTTCCTGGTGTAAAATGTCGAACAATCCCACCAGACACTTGTAATGTATCTGGTTGTAGGAAAGGCCGGTTTGGTAGCTTCCTTCGGCCAGATCGAGAGCTTTCATCATGGCCTCCGCCTGGCCATGGTAAAAACAGGCCAGGGTGGGGGTATCGCTCTGATCCCTCGCCGCCTTGAACTTTTCGAGAGCGGCGGGATACTCTCCCTTGTAGAGCAGTTCTTTTCCTTCTTCGATGAGGCGCAGATACAGGTTGGGATGGAGTTTGACCTTCACGGCATTCATCAATGCCTTTTTCATGGTATCGAGCGAGAACGGCTTGATGATAAAGGTGTCGACATCCTCCTCGGCTGCTCTCGCCACGGTGGATTGAGATGCATTAGAGGTCACCAGGACGAACAGATTGTCCTTGATCCGTTCTTGCTCCTGAAGTGATTTTTGGACTTGGATGAGATCGAGACTCGACTCCTTGCCGATCATGAAGTCGGCAAAGATGACCTTGGTCTTGTTTTTTTTGAGTTCTTCACGGGCCTCGTGCAAGGTTCCAACCAGCGACATCTTGTGCCGTTGCCCGCCGAATTTGCCTAGACAAGAGGCGATATTCGTCCTGCCACTCGAGATGGCATCGATGATGAGGATGTGGTTATTAGCCAGATAATCCCTGAGAATCTGTTCAGCATCGATTTTGTCAGCCGGGTCTGTCATCACATGCCTTTCGCTTTTTTGAAAAAGTCGAGGACCTCGGCTTGACGACGATCGATCGCTTCACGGATTTTTACGACATTCTTGTGTGAGTCCGGATGCAGGGTCAGCTGAAAAACACCCCGGCCGGATTCATCTTTCTGAGCCGAAGAGATGACCCCGACGAGCTTGAAATCCAGGGAGGGACCGAGGTTTTCAGAACGGATATCGATGGAGACCGCCTCTTTCAGGTTCAGTTCGGAAGGCCCACCGAACATCAGCACGGGGGACTCCTCGGAGTAAGAGAGGAGCTCGATTTCTTCGCCACGCAAGCTCGCGCGCAAACCGCAATCCCTCATCGCCTGCGCCCCTATGGCGAAGGTGAACTCTTCTGTTTGGTCAGGTTCCCGATTCTCCCGGGGATCTTCAGCGTTTTGTCCCTGCTCGAGGTCGGAGCCCCACTCCGGACCCTCTTCACGGGTCAGATCGTGCCGTTTCCAGGCAGGGGGAGGGATGGTCGCTGAATCGGACTGGTCCGACCAGGGGAGATTCGGCGGCGGATCGAGCGTGAGGGTCATATCCTGTTTTTCGAGGCGTTCCAGCTCCAAAAAGTATTCCTGATCGTAGGTTTCTTTCATCTCCGGGAAAGCATCGATAGCGGCAGATGAATTGTCCGAGATGTCGAGTA
The DNA here is from genome assembly GCA_947462765.1 of Bdellovibrionales bacterium. Taxonomy (GTDB): domain Bacteria; phylum Bdellovibrionota; class UBA1018; order UBA1018; family CAIMNF01; genus CAIMNF01. The sequence goes on along the minus strand of CANHQK010000016.1, from coordinate 29,763 downwards.
TGCCCTCTTCTGTTTCGAAAAACCGAACTTCGATGATCTTTCCTGCTTCGATCAGGTAAAGCCCCGGGATCTCGCCCAAAAACGCCCAGCGATTGACCATCCAGTTGTATTCCGGTTTCTTGCCCACAAAAACCCAGGCAGTCGGAGAGGGGTTGAACCGATCTGCGTACTTCCCGGGAGGATCGCGCAGGGACCACTCCCAAAGGGTGTCCGCCTCCGGGAAAAGTTCCGAAAAACGGGCAGAGAGTTTCCACTTTCCGGCCGCTGGACTCGGACCGATCAATTCCACCATCCAGTGTCCTTTGTATCGACGGATGTAGGGGGTTTTACGGAAGAGCCAGTAGTCGTAACGAGTCAAGAGGGGGGGGGATAGGCGGATTTGATTGCCAAGATCCTTGAACTCGATCGAAACGGGTTTCTTTTTCGCCAAAGGGGACTCACTGTCCCAAGAGACACGTTTCGAGGCCCGGCGGGCCTTCTCGAGGGATTCTCGGGCTTCGTTTTCTCCCGCGTGGAGTTCAGCGAGGTGGCGTTTCAGTTTGAAAATAAATCCTCGTGCGGGGATGTCGTATTTCAACACGGTAGCGCACCCCGATTTTTCTAACACCGACTCAATTTTTTTTGAGATCACTTTGGCAAAAACCATGACCACCAGTTTTTGTGTCACGATGAGGGGTTGCAAGCGGGGCATGAGGTTCAGAAGGTTCAGAAGTTCTTCACGGTCCGTGAAGCTGACCACAAGAATTCCCTTACGGCCGGTTTCTGTGAGTGCGAAGAAGGGGTCAATGTCGCCCTGGTCTTTGAGTTCGGCATCCGTGATGGAGTGGGGATAGAGTTTCAGGAACTGCCCATACGAGTCGGGAAGCGACTTGGCTTTCAGGATATAGATGAAAGACGTTTTGCTCGAGTCGCGGCCCTGCTCCATTCACTCAATTTTGTATGAAAATGGGCGATTTTCCCAAACAAAATGATCAAAAACCTGCGGTGTTTTTTTGACTCACGGAAGCTGAGGGCGTGAGATCCGGTATGAACGGGTCACGGGGCTCCAAATTTCCATGAAGCCGGGTCGCTTCGTGCTGGTGACCAGGGCTTCTGGCGAGTCTACCGGAACCCCATCGATCGAAACGATCACATCATCCTTACCGGGCTCGGTGCAACCCGGGCAGTTTTCCAGCACCAGTAGGCCTTCGATGTCAGAGGGGATGTATCGCATGATTCGCTCCCGCATGCCGATCTTGCTAACTTTGAGCCGGCCGTAAAGGGTCAACACAGGGGCCGGAGGTTCATTCTCGACTATTTTCCTGGCCTCTTCGGAGGTTTGGTCGAGTTTAACCACAGTTTCGCTCCGCACTCCGCGGCGACGGTATTGAACCATGACCTCTTTGCCGATCGGAAAACTCTTGAAGAGATCAGGTTTTTTGGCGTCTTGACCGTCCACTGTTTCGAGAATATCGCCCGTACGGAGCCCGGCCAGATCGGCGGGACCACCGCGGGTGACGTGGAGGATCATCATATCCTGATCGGATCCTTGGATCTCTCCTTCCAGGGACCAGGGGACTGAGGAAAATGTGACGCAGATCCGGCAGGGGGTCCGGCTGAGAAGCCTGCCTCCGGTGGCAATCTGTTTTTCGAGCAGCTTCACTCGCTCCTCAAGTTCGAACTCCCGCCGGCTCGGCCCCGGGGTGGGTGTGGCAGACGGTTCAGGACTTGCTGTAGGACTGGGGGTTGCAAGAGGGGAGACGGGGGTGTCCTGGAGTGCCTCTTTGATCTTTTCGAGATGGTTCGCGTCCGAATACATCATCACGAAGAAGCCGAAGAGCAGAGTCATCAGATCGGCGTATGACACCAGCCACAGCTCGTTGTTGCCCCCTTCATGCCCATGCTCCTCCCCCCCATCATGGAGGTGGTCGAGGATCCGACGTGTGACAGAGCCTTCCGGGATATCGGATTTCTTGCTCTTGAAGCCGGGGTTCATGCCCCCATCCTCGAACCCGGGAACTGGTCGTGAAAATGACGTTCCACTTCATCCCACTCCTCCTGTTTCAGGAAGCTGACCAGTTTCTCTTTCAGGACCAGGGGGGCCTCCCTCCTCTGGATCAGGAGCAGGCCTTGGACCATGAGATTCCTGGCTTCCAGGTCCTCGACGCCGAGTCGATGCGCATAATCCGCTAAAGGGAGCAAAATCAGATTTGCCACTCCGACTCCCCAGAACGTCGCGACCATGGCAGTCGCCATGGCCGGCCCAAGCTGGTCTTTTCCTCCCGAACCCAACTGGGACATGAGCGAGATCATTCCAGCGGCGGCTCCAAGAAGCCCGAAGGCAGGAGGGAACTTGGCAATGGCGGCGAGTGCCTTAGCGTCCTCGAGGTAGGACCTTTTGAACTGACCGACCCGGAGCTCCAGGACTTCCTGGAGTTCTGCCGTATCGAGGTGTCCTTCACGGATCAGGTCGATCCCTTCGCTCAAGAAGGGGTGGATACGGTCGGTGATTTGAACCCGTGAGGCGCCGGACTTGAGGATGTAGGCATGAGCCGAGATCAGGGTCTTTACTAAGTAGGCTTTTGAGCGTTCCTTCCGCATGAAGGCCCCACGGATGAAAAACCGGAAGATCTCACGCAGCCGCCCGGGGGGGCTTGCAATCAGGGCCGCGGCGAGGGTCCCGAGTCCGACAATGATCAATGCATGGGTGTCGAAAAACAGAGCTGGATTTGAAGCATGCCCGATCGCACCCCGGGTCATGATCCAAGCACCGAGCGTCAGCCCCAAAATGAGATTCAGATTCATGAAGGTATCCCCTGTGAAGGCGTAATGTGATTAGGATAGGGCCGGAGTTGCGGTGCGTCAAAAAGAATCAATGGATTGCCTCGAATCCACGACATTCATTGAGTTCTGTAGGTTTTGGCAGGAGAATCATGGCTATGCCGAATCGAGACGAGATGCGAGTTCCCCGGGGTTATTCAGCCGGTATTCACTTTCTCGGAACCACAGGCGTCAGTCTTCCATTGGTCGGATGGGGTGTTCTCAGGATTTCCGGAGCGTCTTCCGGTTGGACTGGCGGGGAGTGGGTGCTTTGGTGCAGTTTTTTCCTTCTGCTCGCTTCAGGGGTCGAGTACGCAGCACACCGTTGGATCTTGCACCGGAGGCGGATTGGTTTGAACCACGCGTTCGTCGAGCACACCCTCCGTCATCACCGTTGGTTCGATTCCGGTGACATCGAGGCCCGCTCCAGTCGAGATTATCACCAGATCCTGTTTCCGGTCTGGGGGGTGATCCTGATTCAGTACGGACTCAATCTGCCTCTGTGTGGTTTACTGTCCTTGATCGCAGGAGACTCGATCGGAGGACTTGGGTTGTGCATTGGAGCCGGATTTTTTTTCTTGTACGAGACCGTCCATGCCATCTGTCATTTTCCAGCATCCCATCCGCTCTTCCGTGTCGGATTCCTCCGGTGGATCCGGGAGCACCACCGTCGTCATCACGAGATTTCACTTATGGGGCATAAGAACTTCAACATCGTCGTGCCAGTCTGGGATGTTCTACTCAGGACTCGCGCATGATTGCGGGTTGATTTCATTTCTCCGAGGGCGCATCATGTAGTGAGGAATCCAAATGGCCAATCTCATTCAGATCACCGAGGTTTCGAAGGCTTATCACGGCAAGACGGTTCTCGAGAACGTCTCCCTCGGAATCAATGGCGGGCTGTTTTACGCTCTGCTCGGCAAGAACGGTGCTGGGAAGAGTACACTCATGAGGATCCTGATGAGACACGAGGCCCCCGATACCGGTGGCGGTCTCGCTTTCGGAGTCCCGTTTTCGGGGAATGACCAGTCCGTCAATCATCAGATCGGATATGTGTCCGAGATGATCGAGGTTCACTCCTTCCGCGACATCGGTTCATTTTACAAACAATACGGAAAGTTTTTCAGATCCTGGGACCAGAGCCTGTTTGACGGGTTCATCCAGAGGTTCAAGGTGGATCCTTCGAGGCGTTTCCAGGAGTTATCCCGAGGGCAGAAGATGCAAGTGGTCTTCTCGGCCGCTGTGGCGATTCAACCGAAAGTGCTTTTTCTGGATGAGATCACCTCTGTTTTAGATGCCAGTGCCCGAGCCTATGTGATGGAATACCTCGGAACATTTTGCAAAGCGGGTGGTGCCGTAGTGATGGCGACCAACTTGGTGTCCGAGGTTGAACGTTATGTTGATCACATCTGGTGGTTGGATAATCGGAGGATTCTGATCAATCAGGGCGTGAAGGAGCTCAAAAACCAGTATGTGAAGATCCGTCGGACCCTGGGTGAGGATCATCCTGTGTTTCACAAGCCCCACTGTATCTCGGTTGGCGTGAATTCGGACGGGTCGGAGTCATATGTGATGGTGAAACAGAAGTTCGATGCGGTCAGGCCCGAGAACGCCGAGGCGCTCTTTGACCGGCGTGCGCTTTCTGCCGAAGAGCTGTTCATTTATCTCACTCGTGATCGCGGGGTGATCACGTGATCCGGTTGGTCTTGTTTTTTCTCCCCGATTTGCTCCGGACGGCCGGGCTGGCCCTGGTCGGGGTACTGATGGTGCTTCTGATCGGATCCAGACTGGATGTGGATTCCGAGCTGCTGGCCACACCGGGATTCATCGTCCTGATGCTCGGTTTTTCCGGGGGAGTGGCGCTTCAGAGGAATTCGAGTTGGATCAAGAGCATTCCGGTGAATCGGGCCGGGTTTCTGGCCGGATCCTTTTTTGTCTCGCTGATCAATCTGGCACTGATGTTGGGAGTCTATGCCACTTTCATCCTCGCAGCCAGGAGTTGGGCCCCGGGAATTGAGAAGCACTTGATTGCCAATCCGTTTTTTGCAGGCGTGACGAAGGATGTTCGCAACGGTGGACCGGGCGGGATATTGATTTTGTTTTTCGTGATCGCGGCCTTTTTGATGTCTAGCTTCAGTCCCTTTGTGAACCGTGTGAAGGCGGCCCAATGGTTCGAAGCCATTCCGCTAAAGAGGAGACTGGGCTATCTCGCGGCTTTTGTGGCCTTCGGAACCTTCATCATGGAAGCAGGTTCTTTTTTTGCCGGTTGCATGGCCATTTTAGGGCTCATGTGGTGGTCGGTCCAACATTCGATTCAACGGGAGCTCGCTCTCTACCCGGTGGCGCGTAACGCCATGAGGGGGGTGGTGGTGGTTCTACTCCTGCTTCAAGGTGCTTTGGTTTACGGGCTCGCTCACCGAGATTTGAGAGGATCAGATGCCCGTCGCGCATTCAATGCGAATTGGTTGCTTGGCTCCCTGGCTTTGCCGATTCCGGAGGAACGATTGGTTCAGTTCATGAACGAGAGCGAAGACTCCGGGATGGTGGGGGAGATGATCCGGATGAATCCGAAGATTCTCAGCCTGGTTAACCTGGAGGTCTGGCTGAAGACCCGGAGTGATCCGAAAATGGTTCTGGCGATCGAGGAGAGGATCCAACCCGAGGATCTCGAAAAATCCAAAATCGAAGAATTGCTTCAGAAATACGATGAATTGAAGTTCGATCCCCGTCCCCGTTTTTATCTGAAATTACTCGGATCGAAGGTGAAAGCCGAAGAGGCCAAGGATTTTCTCTCATCTTCTAGTCGTCATGCGGTTGCGTTCGGGGTTCTGGCTTGCCGGATGTGGGTGGAGCAGACCTGTGTTCCCGCATTGATCGAGCAGGTCAAGAATCTCTCCGATCGTGATCCGTTCCAGCATTATCTTTTGAGTGAGATATTGAGAACCCTCTCCGTGCTCAAGGCGGAACATGTCGGCTTCGATTTCTATGGGGATGTGCGTGCCGATAAATTCAAAGCCTTGGATTGGGTGGAGCCTGACCTGAATTGTCGGGACTGGATCCAATCCATCGGACCCGGAGTGATTCAGACCCAGGACGAGGTGGCACGCTGGAATCATTGCATCCTCGTGGCGCTCAAAAAAGAGGGGCCCACCGAGCTGAGGATTCAGGCGGTGCCTTATTTGGAAAAGCCCCGTTTGGACTCTGAGCGCAGGAAATGGATGGATGTCCTGAAAAAGGCATTTTAAGGGACAAGTTCTTGAAAACGAGGGTTATTTTTCATCTGAGCCGGTGCTCAGGAGCCCTTTACAAGTCAGGGACTCCCCGATACAACAGGGTGCATGATGGGAATGCTCTTATTATCCTTGACCCTTTTGCTCCAGATGCCGGCTCAGGCCCAACATGAGGGAATCCCCGGGTATTGCCCGGCAGTCAACCTGTATGAATCGGGCACCCGGCCTTTCGATCGAATGCCGATTTATGATCAGGGGGAGTTGAGCACTTGCTATGCTTACACGGCCTCTCAGTTGATCGACTTTTGGCGTTTCAAGAATCAACCCGAAGCGACTGATTTGACCTCGCCTGTTTGGACTGCGCTGGTGCACAAGGTCCGCATGCCTTTGCATTGGAATCCGGACAACCTCGATTTTTCGAGAATGGCTTGGGTTTTCCGGAGTATCGAGAAAGAGGGCATTTGTCGGTCGGATGTGGTGGATCGTGCCATTGATCGCTTGAGGAATGGCAATGCTAAAATGCAAGAGCCCGATTTAATGGCTTTTTTCCAGCAGCTTTGGGACGAATACCAGGAGCAGGCCTCCATTTTCGGTTTGAACCCGGGAGCGTATGATATTGCTTACGCCAAGGTCGCTTCACAGCCCTATTTTGCGAGCAGGATCGAGCACTCCTTGATCGAAAAGTTCCGATTCATCGACGGAAGGTCCAAAGGGAAGCGTTTGGAGACACTGCTCACAGAAGTATTCAGTGAGTGCACCGGCTCCAACCTTTTGCCGATGAATGTTCCGGCTTGGAAGTCGATGGGTCTCGGGTTCGCATCGAATCGCAAGATCATCCGTAAGTTAAACGAGATCCTCGAACAGGGGAGCCCGCTTGGAATCGGATATTGTTCGAATTTGCTCGATGAGGGTCCGGGCTACCGGGCCTTCAAGATGAAGCCCCGGATTCTCGGTCTCGCTTTACGTCAGGAAAAGTGCGGGGCTCATTACTCGATCGTGGCAGGACAGCGCCCCAGACATGACGGGAGTTGTGAGTTCTTGATCCGGAACACCTATGGAACAGGTTTTTGGACGGATCATTTCTCTTGTCTTTGTAAGAGCCGTGATCCTGGAATCGCCGGATATCACGAATGCCGTGCGAGTGAGGCGGAGCGCACCAATCAGCAGGTGGTGGGCTGTTGGATCAGTGGCCAGGATCTGGCTAACAATACTTACGACCTGACTTGGTTCAAGTGAGCCGAATCGGCTCAGGCTTTTTCTTTTTTGTCCGCATTCCGCGATAGAACGGTTCTCTACCCTTGTTTTGGAGCGGTTCGAGCCTGGCATGCGTCCTGCACTCTATCTGGCTGTCGAGGATGGAGGTCCTCGATGGAGAAACAGCAGCGATGCTAGCTTCTCTTTCCCACGGGTTGGAGTCCCGGAGACGGAATCGTCCGGTTGCCGTCTGAAACACAGATCCGGAAAGCCCTCTGAGAGGAGGGCTTTTTGAGCAGGATCTGAAAAGTTCGGGGAATCGCATCCCCGGGCAGTGAAAGCCCCGGTTGGCACGAAAGTGCGCCTTGTTGAAACTATCTACTCGACGGTCGGAGCGAAACCGTCGGGGGGAGATCCGCCGAATCCGGGTGAAGCCGGATGAAGGCCAGTGTCATCGAATCCTTACCGGAAAATACGGATTCGAGAGGGTCGGATAGTGGAATGGACTACGGGGGCAGGAGGAAAGGAAGTCAAAGCACGGAAACACTCTCTTCAGTCCGACCCTGCTTGAAAAAAAGGATCGGAATCCGCGCAAGTGGAGAAGGAGTGTGGCAGATGAGGCCGCCAAGCGTGCAAGCGCGAGGGCCTCTGCGACTGGTCGGATGAAGTCGGGTCCCGGCTTCATCTCGGGGAGAAGGCAAACGGGAGCCGAGATTTCGCTCCGCTCAAGCAGGAACGGATTCGCCCGGTTTCCCGGAAGACCTCTCTTGAAAAGGCCAGTCGATCAGCCGTATCGGGAAAAACCCCACGTACGGAATGAGTCAAACGGGAGTGGAAACGACGAACCTGAGGGTTCGAAACGCGCCACTCCCGTCTCCTTTTCAGGAGCTTGAATGTGTGGACTTCGGGGACCGGAACCAGAATGCCATCAGCATGGTCCCTCCTGCGAACCAGGCCCAAGCTTCGAGTGACACATGTCCAATCAACAGTCCGGCGATGATCGGTGCGAAAATCGATGCCATCGAAGCGAGACTTTGTCCGACACCGAAGATCGATCCTTGTTCCTTGGGACCAACGGCATGAGACATCAATGCTGAAACAGAGGGACGGATCAAGCCCGAGCCGATCGAGGACAGCGTCGATGCGAAAAGAGCCATGGGGACGGAATTCACGAAGGCATAAGTGGCAAAACCGATACCCTGGGCGACGAATCCTATTCGGGAGGTTCCTCTTTCTCCGAACCGGTTGATGAGTGCGCTGATCACCCAGCTTCTGACGCCAATGCCGAGCAGACCGAGGTAGGCGTAAAGATATCCTACCTCCTTAGGACCGAAAGGCGCTCCATTCCAAGTGAGGCGTCTCTCTGCAAATAAGGCGAAACACGAGATATGGGCTGAAAAGGACAGGTTGAAGAAAAAGAACTGGAGCAGGAGTGGACGGACCTCCACTTGCCGGAGATAGTTCACCAACGGCTTGAAGTCGAACGCATGTGCGAGGTCGGCTAACCCGATGCGGAATGGCGGTTTTTCCTCGTGCAACTGCTGGGAGTCCTGGAAGAACGCAATAGTCGAGAGAATGCTCAAAAATGAGAGGCATGCCGCTCCCCAGGCCGGAGCTTGCGGACCGAAGTGCGAGAGCACAGCCGATATCGCAGGACCCACAAAAAAACCGAGGCCGAACGAAACACCGATCAAGGAAAAGGCTTTGGCGCGTTCCTGTGGCTTAGTGATGTCCGAAATCGCCGCTTGCGCCACCGTAATGTTCCCGGCGGTAATGCCATCCATGATCCGGGCGAGGTAGACCATCCAGAGTGAATTGGATAGAGCAAGGATGATGAACCCGAAGCAGGTCCCGATCTGACTCAGGATCAGCACCGGTTTACGCCCCATTCGATCCGACATTCTTCCGAGAACCGGACCGGCCAGGAACTGGCAGAATGAGAACGAAGTCAGGATCAGCCCGACCTGGGTCGGTGTGGCACCGAAATGTTCGGCGTAGAATGGAAGATAGGGGAGAACAAGAGTAAAGGCCAGGATGTCGACAAAGACGATGAAGAAAATCGCGAGTAGGGGCCTCGACCGGAGCATGAAACCAGTATGATTCGGTCCTCACGAATTGTCACTTCAGAAGGGGCTTATGAGTAGCGACGAATCACTCCGACCAGGATGCCTTGAATCTCAAAACGGTCTTCCGGGTTGACCCGGATGACCGGATAAGCAGGATTGGCTGGATGGAGTTCCACCCCGTCCTTGGATGGATGATAACGCTTCAAGGTGGCCTCGCCATTGTGGAGCGCGGCCACGGTTTCACCCGACCTGGCCCTGGATGCTTTCTTTAATATCACCCAGTCACCCGAGTGGATTCCATCTTCGATCATCGAATCTCCACGAACGGTCAGAACGAAGGTGTCCTCTTTCCGAATCGTGGGCCCACCAGGACTCGAGAATAACTGGAGAGGGATTTTCACCTCTCTTGCATCGGGGAAAACTTCAATCGGGTAGCCTGCCGCGATGGATCCGAGCAGGGGAATTGAATCTACGGACTCAAGCTCATCGACGGGACGGGCAGGAGTGGCCTGGATGGCGGTAAAGAGTTTCTTCGAACGCGCAGTCCATTGAAGCGCCCGGCTACCACGGTTCTCGCCGCGCTTCAGATAGCCCTTTTTCTCGAGCGCTTCAATGTGCTGCTGTATGGTTGCGGGAGAGGAGAGCCCCAGGCCCAAAGCGATTTCTCTCCTCGACGGCATGGTTTGATGCGTCCGGAGGTACTCCTCGATCCATTCCAGGATCTGCTTTTGCTTCGGAGTCAGAAAACTTTCCATATCCGTGCCTCAGGTTACCGAACAAAAAGCGAACAATCAACTTCAATTTGTTGATTGTTGAAGCTTAGAGTTGCGCTTTCCATACCCGAAGTAGATCACGAATCCGATCGCGAGCCAGATGAACAGACGGATCCAGGTGTCATGGGGAAGTCCGGACATCACCCAAAGGCATGAAATCGCTCCGGCAGGACCGACAAACCAAAAGAGCGGCGCTTTGAACGGGCGCTCGATCTCGGGATGCTTGACCCGTAGAATCACCACTCCCAGACAGACCAGAACGAAAGCCAAGAGGGTTCCTATCGAAACCAGTTCGCCCACCAGGCTCATCGGCATGCAGCCCGAACAGAAGGCAACGAACACTGCGGTCACCACAGTGGCCTTGTGCGGGGTCTGGAACTTCGAGTGCAGGTCGGCGAACCAAGGCAGTAAACCGTCCTTGGCCATGGAGTAGAAAATCCGGGTCTGACCGAGCATGAGCACCAGAATCACCGAGGTGAGGCCCATCAAGGCCCCGAACTTCACCGAGAAGGCGAGGGTTTTTTGGGCTCCCGTGCTCCAGCCCTTGAGTGCGACGATCCGGTCGACACCGACGGCCACAGGATCCGGTACCGCGAGTTCCTTGTAGGGCACCACGCCGGTCATCACGAGAGCCATGAGAATGTAAATGGCTGTGCAAATGAAAAGCGATGCCAGAATGCCGATCGGCAAATCGCGCTGGGGATTTTTGGCTTCCTGTGCGGTGGTGGAGACCGCATCGAATCCGATGTAGGCGAAAAAGACCACGCCCGCTCCCGTCAAAACCCCGGGCCATCCGTAACTCATGATGGATTGTCCATTTCGAGTCGACTCAGCCATGGCAGGAACCAATGCGGCCAGTCCGGTGGCATCCGGATTCGCGTTCCAGTTGATGGCATCGATCACGCCCCATCCCAGGAAAATGAATGAGAGAATGATGGTGACCTTGATGAAAACGATGATGTTATTCAGGGAGGCGCTTTCGCGAATCCCTTTGTACAAAATCGCCCCCACAAACAGGGAAATGAAGCTAGCCGGAAGATTCCAGATTCCGGCGATCGATGTTCCATCCGCGAGGACCACGGACTCCCAAGGACCCTTGGTGAAGCGGAGAATGAAATCTGTCATTTCGATGCCTAAAGTCTTGTGAAGCAGGGAGATGAAATAGCCTGACCAGGCTGCGGCCACGGTCACCGCTCCGAAGGCATACTCGAGAATCAAGTCCCACCCGATGATCCAGGCGATGAGTTCACCCAGGGTGGCATAGGAGTAAGCGTAGGCAGATCCCGAAACCGGGACCATTGCGGCCATTTCGGCATAACAGAGTCCGGCGAAGGCGCACAGGACGCCGCCAATTACAAAGCTGAAAACAATGCCCGGGCCGGCATAATTGGCGGCCGCCATTCCGGTCAGGGAGAAGATCCCCGCACCAATGATTCCGCCGATTCCAAGCAGTGTGAGGTTCAATGCGCTCAGGTGCCGTTTCAGACCACCGCTCTGGGAGTGTTCGCTCGCGTTCGGATCACCCGCATCCGCGATCAGTTTTTTCAGATCTTTTTTTACGAAAAGACTCGCCATTCTTTATTTCTCCCTGGTTGTGGTCTAGACTGGGTTGCGTTCATCATTACTGCTTCAAGGGAGTGCGTCAAGTCCATGATTTGGAAATCCTTATTTCGAACCAAGCCCATCGAACGCATCATGCGAGAGGCATCGGAATCCCCCGAAGGACACGGCGCGCATGGAGGCGGAGCCCTCCGTCGGACCCTCGGGGTGGTAGACCTGACCGCACTCGGAATCGCTGCTGTGATCGGCGCGGGAATTTTTTCGACCATCGGGACAGCAGCATCTTCTGGCGGGCCGGCAACGGTTTTCTTGTTCATCTTCACCGCGATCGCATGCGCTTTTTCAGCGTTTTGTTATGCCGAGTTCGCATCAAGCATTCCAGTAGCGGGCTCTGCCTACACCTATGCTTACGCAACCCTGGGCGAACTGATTGCCTGGATCATCGGTTGGGATCTTCTGATGGAATATGCGATTGGCAATATCGCGGTGGGGATTTCCTGGGGGGATTACTTCGGTTCATTTTTATCCGGGTACGGACTCCATATTCCGGATTACCTCACATTGGATCTGTTGACTGCTTCCCGCGGGTTCGAGCAGGTGAAGAATCTGTTGGATTCCGGGGTGGGCATGGCCGATCTGCAGGGTCGTGGCATCACTCCAGCTACTTTGCGCGCTTATCAGGCCTGGATTGATGCTCCCCGTTGGTTGGGTATCCCTGTCATTCTTCACTTTCCGGCCTTCCTGGTCACAGTTCTCGTGACTGGGATCGTGTACGTCGGGATCCAGGAGTCGAAGAAAGTCGCCAATGCCATGGTCTTGGTCAAGATCGGCGTCTTGTTGCTGGTGATTGGGGTAGGGGCTTTTTATGTGCGCCCTGAAAACTGGACCCCTTTCGCTCCGAACGGAGTCTCGGGTGTGTTGAAAGGCGTGTCTGCCATTTTCTTCGCATACATCGGTTTTGATGCGATCTCGACCACCGCTGAGGAATGCAAGAATCCACAACGGGATCTTCCGCGCGCCATGATTTACTCATTGGTGATCTGCACCATTCTCTATGTTCTGGTGGCACTGGTCTTGACCGGGATGGTCCGGTACGACCGTCTCGCGGTGGGGGATCCTTTGGCTTATGTGTTCGGCCCAGAAGGTGCCGCGGTGAATTGGATTTCCGGAATCATTTCGGTGAGTGCCATTATCGCCCTGTTTACCGTGCTCCTGGTTTTTCAGCTCGGCCAGCCCAGGATCTGGATGGCCATGAGCCGGGATGGTCTTCTTCCTCCGATCTTCTCGGCGATCCACCCGCGCTTCCAGACCCCCTGGTTTTCCACTCTGATGACTGGAGTGATTGTGGCCGTGCCGTGCATGTTCATGAATCTCACGGAGGTGACAGACCTGACCTCGATCGGGACGCTATCCGCTTTCGTGCTCGTCTGTGCCGGAGTGCTGAAGATGGACCCGCACCGCCCCAAGGTTCCGGGGCGTTTTTACACCCCCTATATCAACTCCAAGTGGATCTTCCCGGTCCTGGTGGTCCTCACGGGTGTCGCTTGCTGGGTTTGGAACCGTGAAGGGATTCTTCAGTTTCTTGCTGGAAACGGCCAGTGGGAGGTGTTCAAACACCGGATTCCGATGTTGGCCTTCGTGATCACCTTGGTGTGGCTTTCGTACCAGGCATTCCGGAAATCCTGGTCACTCATTCCCTTGTTGGGCCTTTCGAGTTGTGCTTATCTGATGACAGAGCTCGGTTGGGTCAACTGGGTCCGCTTCGGGATCTGGATGGTGATCGGACTCTCCATTTACTTTTTTTACGGTTACCGGCATTCCAAATGGAAAGGTGAGCAGTCATGAATCAGAATCAATCTGACCCGAGTAGGGATTCTTTCGATGTTCCCGTGAAAAAAAGCCCGTTGTTCTGGTTTGCGGTGCTTCAGATCCCCATTGTGCTCCTGATGGTCCTCATGATTTGGTTCCTTTATCAGACCCAATCCGGGTCGTGAGGGTAATAGATTGAAGTTGATCGGAAGAACCGTTGAAAAAAGAAGGATGGAGGCGCTCATTGCGGCAGGCCGACACATTTTGCTCGAGGGGCCGGTAGGAACCGGTAAGACCACCTTGGCTCTCGATGTCGCCCGCTCTCTGGGACGCCCTGTATTCCGTGTAGACGGGGATGGTCGTTACACTGAACAGAAGTTGGTGGGTTCATTCGATCCGAAGTTGGTGCTCGAGCGGGGTTTTGTCCGTGAAAGCTTTTTGCCCGGGCCCTTGTTCCAAGCGATGGAAGCGGGTGGGATCCTTCTGATGAATGAACTGAATCGAATGCCCGAAATGGTGCAGAACGTCCTTCTTCCGGCCTTGGATGAGGGGCTACTCCAGATTCCGGTGTTGGGTACGGTCCGTGCTCAATCCGGGTTTTGCGTGATTGCCACCCAGAACCCGCGGGAGTTTGTGGGAACTTCCGCTCTCTCCGAGGCTTTGCTAGACCGTCTGGAATGGGTGGGCCTCGGTCCGATGAGCGAGGAAGAGGAACAGTTGATTGTTTCCGGGCACCTGGGTGCCCAGGTTGGTGACGGAATGGTTGCGGAGTGCGTGGCGCTGGTTCGAATGACCAGGAGCCACACCCGGGTGAAGCGCGGTGCCTCAGTGAGAGCTTCGATCACACTGGCCCGAATCGTCGCCTCGACCGGAATCCGTTCCATCGAGGATTCAGAATTCGCTGCTGCGGCCAAATCCGTTCTGGCCAACCGGATCGAGCTCCAAAGCGGGAAATTTTCAAGCCTCCCGTATTCTGAATTGCTCGATGAATTGCTCCAGGAATTACTGGATGCTTTAAAAAAAAAGTCCTGATCCGTTTAGCGCGCGGCCCTCGTGATCCTGAAGGGGTGTTGGTGTTTCAGTCGGAATCCTCGGTCGATGAGGATGATGAGTCGGAGCAAGGGGCCGACGACACGGGAGGCAGACACACCGGGCAGAAAGACGATTGGGATCTGGCTATCCGTTTCAGGGATATCCAGAGGTACGGTTATCTCGATCCCAAGGAGAAGCGCGAACTTGGCGAGAAGGCCGTGAACTCCGTGATCGAGCGAGCCAGGCAGAGTCTCGGCCCTGTCCAGAAGCCTTACCGTTACCAGTCGATGAGCGCGCTGGAGGTTTCCGGACTTCAGGGTCGGAATGTGCAGGTCGAGCTCGATGTCGAGGAAACCCTGCTTGATCAGTTGGGGTCCGCGGGCCGTGAGGCGCTTCCCTGGTATCAAGTGCGTACAGAAAAAGACCACGGGTTGGTTCTCTTGCTCGATACCTCTTTGTCCATGAAGGGCGAAAAACTCGCTCTGCTCGGGGTCACGGTCGCCGCGGTCTGCGAAAGTGTCCCCTCCGAAGCCTTGTGTGTGCTTGGATTCGATTCTCAGATTCATGTTATCAAAGAGTTCGATGAATCAGTCACTCTCGAGAGTGCAGTGGGGAGAACCCTGTCGATTCCCCCGGGTGGTTTCACTCATATTGAGCTCGGACTTCGTGAGGCGCGGAGCCGGATCGAACACAGCAAGCATCCCCGGGCGAGGGTGATCCTGGTCAGTGACGGTCGTTACACCGAAGGGGCTCATCCCCTCGATGAAGCGAGGAAGCTCGGTGTCGTGTTTCCTGTCAAGATCGGCAAGGATCCGGGTGGCCGGACCGTGATGAAGGAGCTCGGAGATTCCGGGATCGGCCGTTTTTCGGAAGTCCGGGAAATGAACGAGCTTCCACGATTCCTTCTCCGTGCCGTACGGGATTGGGTGAGATAGCGACATGGAGAGCGGAGAAAACATACTGCTGAGGATCCTGAATGGCGGATCGCTGGCTGATAAACTGGCCGGTTCCGGGGTCGCTTTCGATGAATTTTTCTGGAGAGATGGTCCATCCCTTGGTTCCGGGATTCCCGAGGTACCGGCCCGGGACGGACTGCTCGGAGATCGATCCGCTCTTGATTCCGGATTCCCGAAATTGTCCGAGCTTCGTGTTTCTCAATCAGCACGGGGTCGGTTGTTGCATTACTTCGCCAATCACGAATTGTTAGCCATCGAAACCATGGCATTGACCTTGCTCAAGTTTCCCGATGCTCCGGAGGAGTTCAGGCGCGGTCTTTTTCGGACTCTGCAGGATGAACAGCGACATTTGCGTGCCTACGTGACGCGGATGGAGGCATACGGTGTCGGTTTGGGGGCGGTGCCACTCAATCTATATTTTTGGGAGTCCTTGAAGGCGGTTCGGACGCCTCTCGAGTTTGTGGCCGGGATGAGTCTGACTTTCGAGCAGGCTAATTTGGATTTTGCATATGAATTTTCCAGGTTTTTCGAGAAAGAGCTTTCGGATGACCGAACGGCCAACTTGCTTCGGGAGGTTCATGATGACGAGGTCCGGCATGTGGGGCACGGATGGAAGTGGTTTCAAAAGTGGAAGAATCCTGATGCAGGATCGGACTACGAGGCCTACCAGGGTTCCCTGACCTTTCCGTTGACCCCGAGAAGAGCCCGAGGAACCCGCTTGTTTTCGACAGATTCGCGCATTCTGGCTGGTCTTGATCCCGGTTTCATCCGCGAGATGAAGGTGGCGGGGGGTTCGAGAGGGCAGATTCCGGACCTGTTCTGGTTCAACCCAGCGTGTGAGTGGGAGTGTTCCGGGGGGCGGGTGAGCGCAGCCATGGAACAGAAGATCGCGGATTTCGAGCCCTTGGTCGCTTGGCTTGGAAAAGAAGAGGATGTGATTCTTTCGGCGAATAAACCGGATCTCGACTTCTTGGAGCAGGTGCATGCTATCCGGGGAATTCTGCCCGAGTGGGTTCCCGAGGTCCGCCACCTCGGTCGGGTGCCGATGTTCAAGAATTTCCGCCCTTGGGGGCACTCGCCGGAGTCATTCCGTGTGGCAGAGGCTCTCGGTCCCCGGTTCCAGGCGCCACCCCGTTTCGCCCAGGCTTCATTGAAGGACTGGTACTCCAAGGGATATTGGAAACGCATGCTCGGAACCCCCGGTGCGGTGATCCGGACGGAGGAGGATCTCGTTTCCTGGATTGCTCAGACCGTGGAGAGTTCGGGGGGTGAGTGGATCCTGAAGAGTGAGTCCGGGTTGAGCGGTCGAGGGCATCAGAGGGTCATCGCTCCAACCATTGAGTTCCTCCGGAATCGCTTGAAGCGCAGCGGTTCTTTTGTGATCGAACCGTTTTATGAGAAAATCGCTGATTTTTCGGTCCAATACGAGTGGACCGATACCGGCGAGCTCCTCCAGGGACAACCGCGTATCTTTTTCACCGATCCCTCCGGGTTTTCCTATCGGGGAAGCTGTCTCGGATCCAAGGGATTGCCCGAAGAGAGCCTTCTGGAGAAGATCCTTTCGGTCGAAGCCGATTGGCGTCCCGTGCATCTCCGCGCTGCAGAGGTCCTGCGTTCAGGAGGGTTTCATGGCAATTTTGGAATCGATTGCCTGTGGGCGAAAGACGAGGGGAAGGCGGGTCGGGTGGTTCCAGTGATCGAGGTCAATGTGCGGAACACCATGGGACGGGTCGCTATTGAGATCGAGCGGTCACTTCGCAAGCGTTTCGGTAGGGGAGACGGATACTGGTGTCTGGTCTCGGGCCAGGATCTTTTGAGGGCCGGAGCATCAGGTTTCGTTGAATTTGAGCAAAAACTGAAGGAACGCTTCGGTAGCCGCCTGGTTGCGACCACGCCCTCGAGCCGGGCGAAATCAACTTGGACTTTTGCTCTGCTGGCGGAACGCGATGCCGAGCAGATCCGTGAGACTTTAGGCTCCGCTTTCTTCGGGTTTTAGAGCCGCATAGATCCGATGGACATCGTCATGGTCATCGATTTCAGACAGGAACTCACCGACTTCTTTCAGTTGTTCCGTGTTCAGATCGACCATGTTCTTGGCCAGGTAGCTGAGCTCCGAGTTCAGGACATTCCATCCAAGAGTGCTCAGGGTCTTGCTAACCGAGTCGAGATCGGTCATTGCACAAAGGAATCGTGCCAGGGTGCCGCCTTGGGGTTGGCCTTCGCTCGACTTGATCAGAGAAACCTCGTCGGCACCCGCTTCGATGGCGGCAGTCTCGGCATCCTGGGCTGGATCGGTGTGGTGGGCTTCAACCACACCTTTGCGGTCGAACATCCAGGCAACGGATCCGGCTGACCCCAGCTGTCCCTTCCTGAACTTGACGCGCATATCGGCTGCTGTCCGGTTACGGTTTTCAGTCAGGCACTCCACGATCAGCGGGACCTGATGGGGGGCGAACCCTTCATAAAGGATCGTTTCATAAATGATAGGGTCATCGAGAAGTCCGGCCCCACGCTTGATGGCGCGTTCGATGGTGTCCCTCGGGACCGAGGCTTTACGGGCATCTTCGATCGCTCCCCTCAGCCGGAAATTGGATGCCGGATCAGCGCCCCCGAGCTTCGCAGCCACAATCAGTTCCTTGGTCAGCTTGCCGATGATGACGCCTTTTTTTGCCGCTGCAGCCGCTTTAAGCGGGGCTTTCCATTGTGCTCCCATGGGTCTCCTCGTCTCAAATCTGGTCCTGGCGTAAGGCCAAGAACCGGAAGGTCCTGAATTGTGCAAGTCCGGCCGTGTACATGATTTTCCGGAGAGTGTCGTACATCACTTTTTGATCTGACTGGATCGCCAACACACCATCGAAGGGAAGCGGGTTGCCCGCCGAATCGCGGAGCGGGAGACGTTTGTGATTCTCCTCGGCAGTCTGGCGTGCCTTGGTGAGGGCATCGAAAAGCTTCCAGATCTTCATATTGCCTTCAGTAAGATCTTCGGGGGCGAACGCATAGGCGGCCGATTCAGGGGCTTCCGGCGAGAGCGGAACGAAGCTGACCACCGTTTTTCCGTCAAAGGTGATCCCTGCCGGAGTGACGATCAAATGAAGGCTGTCCCGGGGGACGTCCTGGCTTTTGGAATAGGGGAGCTTGATTCCCTTGATGGTGGTGAATGAGTTGGCGCTGGTGCTGTAGCTCTTCAGCAAAAAAACAAGAATGATGACCAGGATGTCCATCATTGAAGTCAATTGCAGATCGAAATCACGATGAATCTTACGGCGGAGGCGACGATTCCGAATCGATTTTCTGAACGACATGCCTTATCCCCCGATGATGTTCCCGAAAACAACGTTCTGAAAAAGGATTTTGAGTTGTTCCGGGACTCCGGACGCATTGGGTGCCGAGATCACCCCGTCGGTCTTCTCAATGGTCCGGGCCGCATCCATCACCTCGATCAGGGTCTCATACGGGATGCTGCCTTTCGGCATGATGACAACGTTGTTTTCACCGGGAAACTCCCGCTTGATCTTGACCAGCTCGTCGTGCACCTGGATCGCGTTGACCCGCCCGTTCCCGGACTCGAGGTTGGGCACCGTGACGCTTTTGATCCGGTTGAAGGGGCTCCAGATCACGACGTCCCGCTCATTCACTGTGATGGTGAGCTGAAGGGGTTTCTCCTCCTTCACTTCGGGGGGGGCATCGCTCCGTGCAGGGAGGGGGGTCTCGATCATATTGAGTGAGAGAAATGCCATGGTGAACATGAGGAACGCAATCATCGTGACGAGCGCATCGAGCATGGGGACCAGATTGATCTGGACCTCTTGCGGCGGGTGACGTCGTCTGGATGAGGGGCGTTTCAACATGTTTCCGCCTCACTTCTCGGAGGAGTGTTGAACCTTGCGGGCCGAAATCAGATCGAGCAGTTTCACACTGTATTCGTCGATATCGGACACAATTGCAGAAGCCCTCGAGGATAGGATCGCATGGGCGACCATTGCGAGAATGGCCACGAGAAGTCCGAAGGCAGTGGCGTACATCGCCTCAGAGATCCCTGCTGACAGGGCTTGTTGGCGCTGGGCGGGGTCCACCATGCTCGAGATGGCCGAGAATGATCCGATGAGGCCTAGAATCGTTCCGAGGAGTCCGAACAGAGTGGAGAGATTCGCGATAGTCGCGAGGAACGGCAGGTTCCGCTCCACCTGCGGAATGACTTCGAGAGATGCGGCGTCGATCGCGTTCTGGATCTGCTCCTCGGATCGAGAAGCACGCATGAGGCCGGCTTTCAGGACTTTTGGAAGGGCTGCGTCTTGTTTGGAGTTACAAACCCGGATGGCACCATCGAGGTCATTGTTGAGAATGTAGGTCTGGATTTCAGCCATGAAGGGTTTGCCCTTCACGTACAAGCTTCCATAGAGCCTGACGGACCGCTCGATGATGAAGCCGACCGCGAAAACCAGGGCAGCCAGAATGAATATGGCGGCAAAACCGGCGGTGGAAAGCAGTTTGACGATGTACAAGGTGTTCATCCGGTGATTCTCCTCAGGGGGTACATAAAACCGTTCGGGGTTCAGTGTCCATTCTAGGAGCTTGATCGGGAAAGGGCAAAGAGAAAAGCTAAAAAGGACCGAGGCTTAGGCCCCGGTCCTTCCGTCAGTTCTTTGTGCGCATTGCGCTGTCTCAGAGGTGTTTTTGCATCACCGTGACGAAGCTGTCTTTCGGCTGGTTTCCGACAAGTTGGTCCACGATCTGGCCACCCTTGAAAAAGAGGATCGTCGGAATCCCGCGGATGTTGAATTTTTGCGCTGCGCCAGGGTGCTCGTCAACGTTCATTTTGTAAACCTTGACCTTGCCTTCGAACTGGTCGGCCAGTGCGTCGATGGTCGGTCCCAAGGCTTTGCAGGGGCCGCACCATTCCGCCCAGAAATCAACCATGGTCAGGCCCTGGCCACCCAGGACTTCGGTGTTGAAGTTGTCGTCGGTCGCTACCAAAACATTTTTTGAATTCGCCATGTTTCTGTCGTAACACTGAAAACAGAAATCTCCAAATAGAAGCACTCGATGAAAGGGTCGAAAAAAACAATGGATTCCATCAGAGAATACATCCGTGGCACCTTCGAAGAGTCCCTCCGGGCCAAGCAACGTTTTCTGGATGAGCACCTCGATTCCATCATCGAGGCGTGCCGGATCATTTCCGACTCGATCCGTACCGGCGGAAAGCTCATGATCTGTGGAAACGGGGGCTCTGCGGCCGATGCCCAGCATATGGCGGCTGAAATGGTGGGAAGGATGCTGATCGAGCGGAATCCGCTTCCGGCGCTGGCTCTCACTACGGACACTTCCAATCTGACGGCGATCGCCAACGATTACTCTTACGATGTCGTTTTTGAGAAGCAAGTCCTCGGACTCGGCCGTGCCGGAGACGTCTTGCTTGCGATCTCCACGTCCGGAAACTCCAAAAACGTGATCAAGGCAGTCGAGGCTGCCAGGTCCCGTGGGATGAAAGTGGTATCGATGACGGGTGGAAGCGGTGGGAAGCTGAAGGAGCTCTCTGATCTGAATTTGAATGTAGCGGGTGGGGCCAACTCGAGCCGGATCCAGGAGACTCACATTTTCATCGTGCACTCTCTGGTCGACGTCATGGATCGCTTCTTTTTGAAGGCTTGAGTCAGACGGTGCAATACGCAAGTTTACAATCCCGGCTTTTCGCCAAGTTCATCGACCTCCTCATTGTATTCACTCTCGGAAGGGTGATGGGAAATGCGGGAGCGGTTCTAGGTTTTATATACTCTTTGGTGGCCGACGGGTTGCCGGTCAACGCACTCAAGGGGCAGAGTCTGGGAAAAAAACTGGTGGGGATCCAAGTGCTGGACCCTGAAGGCCGGCCCTCCGGCCTCAGGATTTCTGTGATCCGCAATATTCCAGTGGGCTTCGTAACCTTTCTGATGATCATTCCATTCTGGGGTTGGATCCTGTCAGCACTGGTGGGGATTCCACTTGGTTTGATCGAACTCAGTCTGATCGCCCGTGCGGAAAAGCATCAACGACTGGGAGATGTGATGGCCGATAGCGTGGTCGGGAAAGGTCCGGTCTCTTGAGCAAGCCTTACAATACTCTTTATCTCATCGACATTAGCTCCTTCATTTTCAGGGCTTTCTATGCGGTGAGGGAGCTCACCGCTCCGGACGGCACGCCGGTTAATGCGGTTTACGGGGTTGCCACCATGCTCGGACGCCTCATTGATGAGGCCGGCCCACGTTACCTTGCGGTGGTTTATGACTCGAAGGAGCCTTCATTCAGGAAGCTCCGTTATCCCGAATACAAGGCCAATCGTTCGGCTCCTCCTGAGATGCTGATCCCGCAGTTCGATCTGATCGAAAAACTCGTTCAAGTGATGGGGATTCCTTCATTCCGTCAGAGCGGGGTGGAGGCGGACGATCTGATCGCCACGCTGAACCGGCAATGGATCGGCAGTGATTCGAATCATCGGACGGTCATCGTTTCCGGGGACAAGGACCTCATGGCGTTGGTCAATTCCAAGACTCAACTCTGGGATACGATGAAGGAAGTGCATTACACCCCGCACGAGGTCATGGAAAAGTTCGGCGTCGAGCCCTCGCAGGTCCGCGACTACCTGGCCATGGTGGGAGATGCATCAGATAATATCCCGGGAATCACCGGCATCGGTCCCAAGGGAGCGGAGCAGCTTCTCAAGGATTACCGGACGCTCGAGGGTGTCATCGAGGCTGCCAAACAAGGAAAGATCAAAGGAAAAAAAGGGGAGATGATTGTGGAGGGCGAATCCGCAGCCCTGCTCTCCCAGGAACTCGCTACATTGAAAGAGGACATTCCCCTCACGATTTCGCCCGAACAGGCGGCGTTCGAATTCCGGGTGACCCGTCCCTTGCTTGATTTTGTCAAACACTTCAATTTCCGCTCCCTTCACTCGAAGTATTCCTCGATCGGGTCAGGTCAGGATGCCCCCCTCGAGGCGGCGAGAGAGAATTCGCTGAAGCCCGTTTTTCATACCGTCAGCACTGAAGGTGCTTTGGCTGACTTGGTGAAAGTGATTCGGGAGAAGAAGAGATTTGCCTTCGACACCGAGACGACATCCCTTGATCCGCGTAAGGCCAGACTGGTGGGAATCGCAATTTCATTTGATTCCGAAAAAGGTTATTACATCCCGGTGGGGCACGAGCTCACGCTCGAGTCCAGGTCGCCTCAGCTCGAGCTTGAGACGGTTCTACGCGAGTTGACTCCCATTCTCGAGGATCCGTCGATCCTCAAGATCGGTCAGAATCTGAAATACGACATCCGGGTCATGCGATCCCAAGGAGTGGAACTTCAAGGAATCGAGGCTGATACCATGGTCGCAGCCTACGCCCTCGATTCGAGCGGTCGTCACAATCTCGACTTTCTTGCCAAAAAATACCTCGGGTACGACATGAAGACCTATGAGGAGGTCACTGGCAAGGGAGCGTCTCAGATCGGATTCGAGCAGGTTTCGATCGAAGAGGCGACCCGATACTCGGCCGAGGATGCTTGGGCGGCCTTTCTGCTTTGGGAGAGGCTCCGTTCTGAGGTGAGCCGGGCCGGAGTGGAAAAATTGTTCCGCGAGGTGGATTTGCCCATGGTCGGCGTGGTCGCTGAGATGGAGGAGTCGGGGATCAAGGTTGATGTTCCGTTTTTGCAAAAGCTCGAACGGGAGTTCGAGCAGGACCTGAGATCCATTGAAAAGCGGATCCTGGCCTTTTCAAAGAATCCCGGGCTCAATTTGAATTCTCCCAAACAGTTGGCGGGTTTCCTTTTTGAAGAACTCAGTCTTCCTCCGCAGTCGAAGACTAAAACAGGTTATTCCACTGATGCTTCAGTGCTCGAAGCCCTTGCTCCCTTGCACGAGGCTCCCCGTTTGTTGCTCGAATTCAGGGAAATTTCGAAGCTCAAGGGGACCTACGTGCAACCGCTACAGGAGTTGCGGGATCCGAAGGACAGCCGGATCCGCACCAGTTTCCATCTGACCGGTACTGCCACGGGGCGGCTCTCGAGCTCGGACCCCAATCTCCAGAACATCCCGACCCGATCTGCACGCGGTCAGCGTATCCGGGAAGCGTTTGTCGCCGAGGAGGGATCCAAACTGATCTCAGCGGACTATTCGCAGATCGAGCTCCGGATTCTTGCGCATCTGAGTGGTGATCCGGTGCTGTGTGAATCCTTCCGTTCGGGTGAGGATGTTCACCGTAGAACCGCGAGCGGGATCTTCAAGAAAGACCCATCGGTGGTCACCGATGAGGAGCGAGCGTTCGCAAAAGCGATCAATTTCGGCTTAATGTACGGGAAAACTGTTTTTGGTCTGGCCGAGGAGCTTCATATCCCGCGGGGGGAGGCCAAGGCCATGATCGAAAGTTACTTCCACCGCTATGCGGGTGTGAAGGCTTTTCTCGATTCACAGGTGGCGGCCGCTCATGCAGATGGTTTTGTGACCACACTTTTGGGTCGGAAGCGAATGCTTCCTGAAATACGCTCCTCGAATGCGGCAGTGAGGGCCAATGCCGAACGGATGGCAATGAACAGCCCCATTCAGGGGACTGCCTCCGATCTGATCAAGGTGGCGATGGTGCGCCTGCATCATGAGCTGAGAGAGCGGGGTTTTCGCGCTAAGATCCTTTTGCAAGTTCACGATGAACTGGTGCTTGAATGTCCGGCAGATGAGGTTGATGCGGTCAGTGGACTTCTTCGTGAGACCATGGAGAAGGCCATCGAGCTCAAAGTGCCGCTCTTGGTGAATGTTTCCACTGGTGCCCGTTGGTCGGAGCTTTGAGTATGTCTCGTCCGGTTCTGCGAAAACCCGGGATCGCTCCCGGGGCCCTGATTGAGGCGGTCGAGGGCACTGCTCCTTTCGTGTTTGATGGACCGAACGTTCTCGAGGGTGGTAGCCATCGCGGATTCCTCGATATTCTCAGGCAGGCCAAGGCAAGCCCTCCGGATGAGCATGACCTTTGGGCCTATTTCGATCTTTGTTTGAGCGCCCATGTCGCGACGGTGGGGACTTTCGTGCCGACCGATGTGGACCTTGCCATCCGGCAAAAACTTTGGAAAGGGATACAGGCGGAATCCTCCTTCGATCCAATGTGGAACCGCGTGATTGAAATGGGCACTTGGAATGAAGTCGGCGTGTCAGCCCGTCTGGTCTTTACTCCGTCGGGTCTGAAATTGTCGGGGCACCAAGGAGAATGGTTTTCCGTAGCGATGGGGGCTTACGGGTGTGCCCGTCGGTCCAATCCTCACCGCATCGGCGAGATCCGCGAGGAGATTGAGAGGGGCCTGAAGCTCCAAGAAGCAGCCCTCACCGAATTGAGGGAAGCCTTTGTGGCGGCTCCCGGGCCCGAGACCATGAAACGGTATTTGTCCGGTGTGGCTGCGGTCGCACACAATCTTGGAGATCTCGACCGCATGTTTGACGCCTGGGAGATCGAGGACTCGGATATCCTGAAACGCAGAGTGTATCGCTCGGGGCATGAGGATGCGCGGCAACCTAAACCCGTGTTCGTCGAGGCAGGAAGGGTGTATCAGGCCCTGATCGCAAGCGAGAACCATCGTAATTTCGCCCTGAGGGGCCCCAAAGCTTTGCGGAAATCACCAAAGTTCCTGCTGCCATTCGGGTTATTTCTCGATGATTGGGGGCGCACACTCGTGCAGGAGGGCGCCCGTTCCGGGGAACTGCAAGAAGGCGACTTCCGTGAAATCATCGAAGCCTTGGTCCTCGGCTGGAAGAAGTTGAATCCGCTTTCCATTTACACCTCGCAAGGATACTCGAGGGCCTTGGCCGGGATGGCATCCGGGTTCGGCTCGAAGCAGGTTCTCGAGGGATTTTTGCCACAATCGATCAGGAAGGACTTGGTCGAGGGTGGGCTCAAAACCTTGCTTGCCGTCAGTCAAGAGACCTTCGAGAAGAAACAGGTCAGCCGATTGAAGGCCATGATCCTCACCTGAGTCAGTCAGGTGCAAACTCGTTCAAGGGAAGAGTGAGACTCGGCCGCACCATTTGGGAAACCCTGATCTCATCAACTGAACCAGCTAGAAATCTTGCCGTACCGTTTGTGCTGGAGTTGGCTCCAAATCCGATTCGGAGTGGCGCGTTTGTCGCTGCCAGAATTGCACTCCCCACAGGTCCAATGGTTTTACTGCCCCGACTGGTTGCACTGTTGGATCCGAAATAAAACGATACGGAGCCCTGGTTCCAGGTCACAGCAAAATAATTCCAAGTCGAAGTATTTGATATTTGGATTGGATTCGAGGAAACGACCGTGCCGGGGCTGGTCCCGTTCAAGCTCCCCACGAAGTCGAGGACGTACTGATTCGACTTGTTGGTACGGCGAAGCCGGACTTCCCATCCGAACTCTGGAGCAACGCTTCCGGACTTCGATATCAGCGTATAATAGTTGTTCTGACTGTTGATCAATGTAGAGAGTTTCACAAAACCCTCAATCGTCAGGGTTTTCCTGCCGAGCGTATTCAGTACGGAATTTCCCGGCGCAAAAAACTGGGTGCTCGAGCTCGATTTTAAGCTGGTGGGAGCCGAAGCCGGGAGTTTTCCGGTGGTATCGAGTACCGGAGGGACGGAGGTACTCCCGGTCAAGGATTGGTCGTACGATGCTCCGAGTGAGGAGTACAAGGAGGAATCTTTCAGCGGAGCTCCACTGCCGAAACGGTAAAGGGCGATGGTGTTGAATGAATTTTGGGTCCAAGCTCTGCTGATGCCCGGGCCCGTATTCCCTGCAGTGTCGGTGGCCTGAACAGTGAAGGTGTGAACTCCATTCGGAATAGAGGCCAGATTGAAGGGCGAAGAACAAGTCTGAAAAGAACCTTGGTCCACTTTACACTGGAATAGAACATCGGTTTCCGAAGCGGTGAAAACGAACTGTGAGGTTCTTTCGATTTGATTGGTAGGAGGAGCGGTGATGATCTGAATGGTAGGTGCTACGGTATCTCGGGTCCATTGAAGGGTGACGGGGCCCGAGGAGATTCCATTGATTCCCTGTGTGATCGCATATTCTCGAGTCCCGTCGGTAGAAGCTGAGATCAAAAAGTTGAAACTGTTATTGACGCAGAGTTTTTGGCTCACCGTTGCCCCACTCAGTCTGACTTCGTATCCGCTTAGGCAGCTCCCGTTGACGGAGAGCTGTCCCTCGTTGCTGAGGGTCGGGTTGGAGGCGGGCGAAAGGATGGTAGGAGGAGAGATGGCATTTGAGTTTCGAATCCAACGAAGAAGAGCGGCAGGGGAAGTGTTCCCGGCCGAATCGGTTTGATCGATACTGAAATCATAGGTGCCATCTTCCGTTTTCTCGACCCAGGCTGAAAAAGTGGAGTTCATTGTACACACCGTAGAAACTTGTGAGGCTCCCTGGATGCGGACGGTGGCTAGGGGCTCACAGACTCCGGTGAGCTGGAGAGAGCCTGGGGCGGTGATGGGATGTACTGAGGGCGAGATTATCTCGGGCTTCGCCGGGGCTTGAGTGTCGCGATTCCAGACGAACTGGGTCGGTGAGGAGCTGAATGAAGTGTTGGGGTTTTCTTGGGTAAAGAAAAATTGAAAGCTGCCATCTGAGGACTTACGCACCTCGAAGCTTGCTGACCCGTTCACGCATTCAGTCCAGGTGGCCTGGGGCGGGTTCAGGATTTCAGACGGTTCTACATCACCGGATACCCTGATGATCGATGGGAGGGGTGAGATGCTCGCATCGCAGGATGCCGAGATCACGATCGAGGTCCCGTTGGTGTGCGTTGGACTGGTGACCGGGGTCAGGTTTGGAGAAAGGGGAATACTGGTGTCTCGAGTCCATGTGAAGTCAGTGATCGGTGACAGGTTCTCGGCAAGGTCCTTTTGAAGCATCCGGAAGGGGTAGGTCCCATCAGCGGTCTTCTGGAAAACGACCTGGAAGCTACCGATCGGCGAACAGGAGGACTCCGAGAGCGAACCAGTCGTTTCGTCGCTGATGAGTATCCTCAAATTTGGCTCACAAGTTCCCGACACTGTGACCTGGTCATTCCCGGATACAAATGGATTTCCGGAGGGTGTTGCAATCACCAGTGACTCGGGGGGGGTTGAATCCCTTTTCCAAAGCACGCTCACTTGCCCGGATCCGTTCCCTGCCAGATCGATTTGACTGACCAAAAACGAATAGGTTCCATCAGTTGTTTTTTCTACCAGATGGCCGAAACTCCCTGATGCGCAACTCGTGGAGTGCAGAGAGTCCCCAGTTAGGGTTACGGTGGATCCGCTTTCGCAGGTTCCTGAGATCAAGATCGAGTCTCCACTGGTGACGAGTTCGGTTTGAGAAGGGGATGTGAGCACAGGGAGTCCTGGACTGACGGTATCCCGGGTCCAGTTCAATGCAACTGCCGTTGAGGGAACTCCACTCCCGCTGATTTGCCGCAGGCTGAAGGGATAGGATCCATCCATCCCTTTTTGAATGTCAAAAACGAAGGTGCCGGTCGTACAGGGCTGTGACAGTGAGGTGGTACCGTTCAGCTCAACCGATGTTCCGGGGGCACAGGTTCCACTGATGCTGAGCGAGTTCTGGTTCGTCACCAGGTTCCGATTGGCCGGATTGAGAAGAATCGGCTCAGGGGGCACCGAGGAGTCGCGGTTCCATACAAAATGGACCAGGGGTGAGCCGTTTCCCGCAGCGTCGGTTTGTGAAATGGAAAAAGAGTAGTTCCCATCGTTGGCTTGATTGACAGTAAAGGTGAACGACTGTGTCGTGCAAGTGACCGATCCGGTTGCTTGACCACTTAGTGCAACGGTAGCTCCTGTTTCACAAGTCCCGCTGATTTCAATCGAGCCAGCTGCCGATCGATGCGGTGAAGTGGATGGGGAAAGAATCTGTGGTGCGGCTGGAGCCACCGTGTCCCGGGTCCAAACAAACAGGGCTTCCTCCGAGACATTCCCGGCTGCATCACTTTGTGTGATGGAGTAGGAGTGGGTCCCGTCGCTCCCGGGTGTGAGATTGAATTGAAAAGTTCCAGCAGAGCATCCCGATAACAAGGATGCGGACCCGGTCATCATCACCACCGCTCCGGGTTCGCACTGACCGTTGAGGCTGATCACGCCCTGGTTTGAAAGAAAGGGGTGGGAGGGAGAGGTGATGCGTGGGGCAGGAGGGAGAGTGGAATCGTGGCTCCAGGTGTGCTGGATAGACGGAGAGCGGTTGCCTGCTCGATCCGTCTGAAAAATTTCGAAATCGAACGTGCCATCCACTGTGCGATTGACCTGAAAACTGAAGGCCGCGCCCACACAGGTTGTTTCGGCAATTTCAGCGCCTCTGAGGCTCACGACATTTCCCGTCTCACAAGATCCGGAAAGAGTGAGAGCAGCGCTCCTGCTGACCGATGGTGTCTGGGTTGGATGATCGATGGTCGCCACCGGGGGAGCGTGGGTATCCCTGAACCAGAGGAAGTCACTCGCTCCGGAGACGGTCCCTGCAGCATTCCTTTGGCGAACCGTAAAGGGGTAGACCCCATCTGCTTGTTTCTGAATCAGGAAGGAAAAGCGTCCGGTCTGGCAGTTCAGAGCGGACGATGATTCGCCCGAGAGTTCCACCACGTGACCCGGTGTGCAGGTTCCCTCGAGAGTCAGATTGGATTCAGCGGTATGGGCGGGGCTTGCTGGAGACTGGATCACCGGTGTGGAAGGCAGGGAACTGTCTCTTTTCCAAACCAGCGACCCGGAACCGCTCACTCTTCCGGAGGGTTCAATCTGTTCGAATAAGTACTGAAATTCCCCATCTGCGGGAGAAGCAAGGTCGATCAAGAACTGTTCGCCCGCACATCCTGCGGTTTGGGAAAGGGCTCCGCTGGTCCGGATCATGGATCCTGAACGGCAGTTGCCCTGCACAGTCAAGACGGCCTCCGAGGAAGTGTGAGGGGTGGTGATCGGATGGGTGATTAAAAATGTGTTCGATTCAGGGGCGGTGCTGCTTGGGCTGCTGCCGGACGGTTTCACGAAAGCTTTTGAGAGGGCGCTCATCCCTTGCTTCGAGCAAGCTGATCCGGCGAATATCAGACCGCCCGCTAAAATAATTGAAGAAAGACGCCCCAATCTCAAACCCGACCCCCTGTCTTGATCTTATCGGCGGTTCGGAGAATTCTATAGAGTGTCCCGTGTGACACATCCCAGTGCATGGGGTGGGTCCGCTCAGGATCGATTAAATCCTGACTTCCCGGATGGCTTGAGTGATGCGCTCGAGACCGAGTAGGAGTTCGCGATCCTCTGGCCAGCCGTAACCGATCCTCATGTAGCGGCGCTCCTGCTCGAACCAGTGTCCTGGGCCCACGTAGGTCTTGAGTTTACGGTTCAGAGTCT
>CANHQK010000015.1 GCA_947462765.1 Bdellovibrionales bacterium | reverse complement strand
GATACACGCCCTTCACCAATATGAAACTCATCACCGGGGCTGACCTTTACGGCGGAAATCCCGACCGTCCGCTCGGCGCACTCCGCTCGAGAAGCCATCTCTTTTTCGAGGCGAAATATGTTTTCTGAGAGAGTGCGCGCCACATGATCCGCAGAATCGAGATTTTGGAGGCGGGTCATTCCGAGCAACCCGAGTATCTTGCCAACCCGGTTTCAGGTGGATTCCAGCCCATCCGTTTTCCGACCACAGTGGTGCTGATCGAACACTCTACCCGGGGTTTGATGCTGTTCGATACCGGGGTCACACCCCGTCTGCGGCACCTGCTCAGGCGCTTTCCGGAACATCTGTTTTCGAATCTTTTTTCGATCCGGATCGATTATGCCAGCACTGCGGTTCATCAGCTCAGGGGGCTCGGAGTCCGACCGGAAGAGATCCGGCATATTGTCCTCTCTCACTTCCATTCTGACCACATCGCGGGGGTGAATGACTTTCCTCAGGCTCGTATTTATTTCTCGGCTGAGGAGTACCGTTGGATGTGCGGACTCTCCCGGATCGGACGCCTCCGCCACGCCTTCGTCCCGGAACTGTTGCCACCCGACTTCATCCAGCGCAGCGCTGAACCCGGACGTGAAACCGATCTGCCCGGACTCGGCCCCGGTTTCATAGGACGGGATCTTTTCGATGACGGTTCTTTGTTCCTGGTCCCGCTCCCCGGTCACAGCCTGGGACACCAAGGTCTGTATTTACCTGACTTCCGGGGTAAAGCCTGGTTTTTCGTCGGAGACGCGGCCCATTTGAGTTCCTCCATCCGCGACGGGACCTCACCCCCGGCCTTGGGCGCGAAACTGATTTTCCATGACACCGAAGAGTACGGGAAAACCGTACAACGTCTACGGGCCGTTCCGGAAACCGTTTGCCTGCTCCCCTGTCACTGTAACGAAGCCTTTCAGCGAGCCAAGGCTCAGTTGGTGAGACCCTGACCCCGCCCGGCGTTCCCGGCGGTCTCGACTGCGCGTGGACGCGCCAACTCGAGGGTTTTCGATGTCCAAGCGTTCAGGAGATCCATTCCCTCGATCATCAAGTCAAGCGCTTGAATGGTTTCCTTGGCCATTCCGGAAAGAGTCTGGCTATCTAGATTGTGGATTCTCTGCCGGTACCATTTCAGAAGGCAATCCAGCTCGGGCTCGATCCGCGTGACCCGACCGATGAGTGCCTCCATCTCGAGCAGTTTTTTTCCGCACGTCTCGATCGCCTCACGATCTTCGACACTCATCAAATGCCCGGAACGGTTACGGGATGCCAGCATCTCGAGCTCACGGGCGGTCCCTCTGGCCCCTTGAACCACTTGACCGATCACCTGTACTGAGTCCTGCAGACTCCGGATTCGCTTGATCAGCGCCGGGCTCAAGCTGAGCCTGGAAGCTTCTTGCTCGAGTTCGGGCAACCATCCACAAAACCACGCACGGGCCACCTGGCCCCGGACCCGATAAATCCAGGACTCAAACTCGCGGATCGCACCTGCGGACTGTTCGTAACAGACTCCGCCGCCCTCGTTCGAAGGTCGGATCCGGGATTTGTAGATCTGCACGGACTCGAGCTGTCGGTTGCACCCCAAATGGTCGAAGTGCCCCTGCACGGTCAGTGAATTCTTATGAAACCATTCACTCTGGAAATAAGACCACGTCGCATAGGCGGCGTCCGGATCCCACTCTTTTGCGGAGACCAGAACCACATGACCGTTACCGTAAGGTCCGGTCTCGGCCCACTTCAGCCCGAACTCGCGGGACTCAGACCCTGCAGAGAAAAACACCCTTAAATTCACCAGGGAAGCGAGATCCACCAAGGGATCCTGGCCCGCGCACAACCAGGAGCATTGGGAGAACACCGTCAGCAGGGTATCCCAGCCCGAATCGGCGCCAAGGCGGATGATGCGGGGACTATCCGGAAGATCACGAATCTCTCCTGCTCCGACCACCACCATTCCATAATCCGGGTTCCGTCGAAGCACCCTCTCCATCCACTCGGAAATCCGGGCAGGAGCGGAGGTCGCAGAAACCGCAATCCACTTCAGCCCCTTGGGACGGGCGGTCCAGACTCCAGGTATGTCGAGTGAAACTGTCTTGAAAAAATATCGGGAAGTCACTTGATGGTTTCCGGCATCCAAAACGGGCTCGCCGGCATGGATTTGAAGCGCTGTCAGGAGTTGGGTCGTGACCAGATCGGTCTCGTGGATGTCCTGTTCAACCCCACCCTGGCTCCACGCATGACGGTACATACTCCAGGCATCATACGAACCCAGACTCAAATCCTCACGGAGATGATCCCCGAGCTTAACAATCGCCGGAATCAAGGTGGTGGCGATCGCCGCCATTCTTGAAGAAGCCCCATTT
Organism: Bdellovibrionales bacterium; assembly: GCA_947462765.1. Lineage (GTDB taxonomy): Bacteria > Bdellovibrionota > UBA1018 > UBA1018 > CAIMNF01 > CAIMNF01. Next base: position 40,139 of record CANHQK010000015.1, on the reverse strand, counting down.
CCGGTCCAATTCGCCAGAATGTCGAACCTCCGTTCGACCACGGTCCCGAGCCAGGATGCCACACTCTGCATGGCGGTTTCGCGAGTCAATCCTCTCGGGAGGACCAAGACCTCCTCGATCCACTCGACCCGGGAAACCGGCTCTAGATTTTCAGAGCGGACCAACATACGTACCCGTGTAGCGGGATAAAGCTGCTTCACAGCCTTCAGCGCCATCAGTGCGCGCAAAACCTCGGACAAGGTTCCCAGCTGGACAATGAGTAATTCAAGAGGACGAACCGTCCCCTGCTGAGCCGCCTCAACGGGGGTGTTCATACCGCCTCCCGAGCGGCGACCGCCAGCTCTTCAGCTGTCAGGATCTCAAGAGCCAGCTCTTCCACGAGCTGTACGGTATTCTTGGGTCTCTGATCCGGGTCTTGAATGATTTTTCCTTGCAGAAGTTCGATATCAGCTACCATCTGTCCTCCATGACAGTTGATCCGGGCGTCGATTCACTCCGCCTCGATCCGGTTCATCAGGTCTTTCGCTCCCTGATGGTCGCCTTTGATCTGGAGAATCCTTCTCGCAGTGATCGCGGCTTCATTCTTCTTTCCCACATGGAATTGCAACCCGGCCAGACTGTACAACAGGCTCGGACTTACAGGAGCGACATCCACGTATGAAGAAAGCAGTTTCTCGGCAGTTGCGTACTTCTTAACCTCATAGGCGCATTTGACGAGATGGAAAATGGCTGTTGAATTCCTGAGATTGAGTTCGAGGGAGCGGGCGAAAGCATCATGGGCAGCTTCTTTCGTACCCTCGGAGACATGGCAGAGCCCCAACCCGACCCAGGCTTTGTCATTCTCGGGGTTTGCGGCAACCGCATCCTGGTAACAGCGCTTGGCATCCGAAACCTGGCCTTGCTCGAGGTAAAGCGAACCCAGATTGGCCTGGACTTCATCACTCGCAGGACTCAGCTCGAGCGCCTTTTTGTAAGCTCGCTCGGCATCGGCGACCTGGCCGAGACGGGACATGCAGTTACCGATCATTTTCTGGTATTCCGCTTTCTCCTGAACCCCGAGGTCCAACGAACGGAGTGCCCTGGAAAGGGCTTGGGCCGCTTCCTGATCCCGACCTTGCTGAACCAGAAGCTGGGCCAGCAGTTGATACCCTTGCTTGTTCGGAGCGAAGGCCACGGAGTCCCAAGCAAACTGGATGGCTTGATCGACCAAACCCTCACGATCCGAACAGGCAGCCAGGCCCGCATAGGCGATGTCGCTCGCTTCTCCTGTTCTCAGGATGGCACGGAAAATATTCCGAGCCAAAGCCACTTCCCCGGCAGAAAGCAAAATCTGAGCGTTTTCAGCAAGATAGGGGATGTCTTCTTTTTCGGGGGCTGATGCGCCTGCGACCGCACCCGTTCCGGTCTCCGGAATGGACGGGGCACTGACGGCTTCCTGAGCGGGGGCACTCATGAATGGAGGCGGAGTCACCGCCTTCATTTTCGGGGTGCGAATCTGAGCGAGGTAGTACTCATACGTGCACTCCTCATCGCTATCCTGAAGGTGAATGGCCACATCCTCGAGGGAGGCCACAGGAAAAAACCGGGTGTTGTCGGACGTGGAGTTTTGCGAAATCTTTCCCAGTTGTTCAAACATCATGTTTTTCGTCTCACTTAAACCGTTTGATCAATCCCGTCTCCGGTAGGGGGTTGGGACTGGCTTTTAAACTTCGACACCGCCTCTTTTTCCTTGAGGCTTTTCAGAATCCGGCTACGTAGCTCGTATCCCGTACCTTGAATGTATAGAAAAAGTGACTGGTCCGTCAATTGAATCTCGCGAATGATTGTCATCACCCCGTCGAGGACCTCTTTGAACCCCGGATCGGATTGCAAACGGGCGATTTCCGGAGCCGCCAAGGCCTTTTTGGCCTGATCGATCTCGGCGTCCAAGGCCTGCATCACCCGGAGGTTGGCCTCCCGGACATCCGATAGCTCGTCGATCAGATCGAGTTTCTCTTCGATCTCAACCCCCTCCTTGGAAAGGGACTCCTGAAAACTCCGGGTCCGCTCCAGGAAGCTCCTGAGCAGTCTCTGCTTCTCTTCGAATAGTTTGATGATCTTCATCCTGCCTTCACTTTCTGTTGTTTGACCTGTTCAATGGCACCCTTCCAGCCTTCGAGAAGGTTCTCGAGAAGCTTCCGGGCCTGGTCGAACCTGGTCGGGTCGTTTTCCAGATTGCCCCGGGTGATCTGTTCGATCATGAAGGCATAGAGACGTTCCAGGTTCTTGGCGATATCGCCCCCCACATTGAAGTCGAGTGAATTGGACAACTCATTGATGATGTCGTGCGCTTTTCCAACCGCCACCCCTTTTCCTGCCAGATCCTTGGCCAGGGTGCACTCGGCTGCCTTCTTGAGGTACTTGATTGCCCCCTCGTAAAGCATGATGAGCACCTGCTCACGGGATGCAGTGGTCACGGCTGTTTGTCTGTACGCGTTCAACTTACTCATGGTTTCATCCTCCTAATAACTGCGATACGGGATTGCCTCCGCCACCCCCGAGGGTGGCCGAGAGATAACTCTGTTGCCGCTGTAGCTCGGACAGGGATCCTTGCAGACGGCTGAACTGGTTGGTGAGCGATTCGGTTTTTTTCTCAATCGCCCTCTGTTTGTTCGAGATGGATTCGTCGATCTGACGGATCCGTGCTTGAAGGCCTTTTTCACGCGCCACCATGACCCCGCCTTGCACGTTCGCGAACCCGTCCATGACGGTTTTCAACTGGGTGATGAACCCGCGTTCGCCGGAGATCGCCTCCGCGACCCCCTCGAAATCCGCTTCAAGCGCTTTCTGGAACTTTTCTTCCTTGAGCTGGACCACGCCCTTTTTGTCGAATTCAATCCCGAGTTCGCTCAGGTGCACCACCTTGAAGGAGTCTTCGTTCTCAGTGTGAGAGCCGAAACCCTCGTGCATGAGGTTCCTGAGACGGAATTCGATGTTCTGGAGCGAAGTATCCCCTGCGAAAGTGCTCTTGGTATCCGAGCTCTCGTTTACCGCGTTCTGCTTGTTGATGAAGTCGAGGACTCCGTTGATCCCCTCGACCACTCGTTTCACCTTGTCAGTGACCTTCGCATAGTCGGCTTTCACGTTGAAAGTGAACTTCTGTCCTGGCTTGGCCTGCTTCAACTGGACGCCGATGCCCTGTAAAAAATCTGGAACTTCGTTCCCGGGCAACTCCACCTCGAATCCATCCACCACAAGCAAGGCATTCTTGGCCCCCTTGTCCTGGTCGATGAACAATTCCTCCTGACCGTCCACGAAGTACATCTGAGGAAATTTGACCTCGCTCTCCGACCCGTCCTTCTTGGCAGTGATGACCAGACGATAGGGTTTTTCGGTATCGGTCACATCTTTGAGCACCGTGGCCTTCACGGGGCTGTCGGGCATGAGATTGATCTTGTTGGCGATGCCGTACAGCGAGGCATCGTCCTCGGTCACATAAATGTCCTGACTCTTACCATCGGCAAGATCGAAGGAGATGTAGCCCACACCGAGAATCTTCTTGTTCGGATCACTGAAGCCGTTCGAAATCATCGAGGACCGTTCGGCCAGTTCCTTGATCTCGACTTCCCAGCTTCCGACGTTCGCTTTTTCCTTGTCGACATTCACCGACATGAGTTGGGCACCATCCCCGAGTTCGGCACGCAACTCCTTGAATTTGGAGAAGCCGATCATCGAATCGAGAGAACCTTGCAAGGAGGTGAATTTGCCTTTGAACTCACCGAAGAGCTTCAATTTGGCGTTTTCCGCCTCCTTGCGCTTCTCAAGCGATTTGACCGGCTGTTTTTCAGCCTCGATGATGGCGTTCAAAGCCTGTTTGAACTGGCCTCCGCCCATGGGATCAAAACGTAAACCCACGCTTGAAGTCCTCCTTGACCTCACCTTCTATTTTGAAGGCTTTCCCGCTAAAATCCAGGGAAATTGCGACGTCCGATCATTTCTCCGGCAGATTCAGGGAAATCGCCACAGACCAGAAATTGACGGTGCACCGGGGGATAGCCCATATTGAAGTAATAACCGTCTGCTGAGTCAAAATCATGACAATGCCCCAGAATCACCCCGTCAAACCCCCTCGAGCGGACCCCGGAGGCAAAATCCCGAAACACTCGCCTCAGGGACTCCCGTCGCGGGGGGGGCCAGCTCTCCGGCAATTCACTGGCCTTGCGCTCTGGAGATCTTGAAAGCCGGGAGGCAATCCGGTCGATCCAAGCCCCCGGCAGGACTCGGGCCAGACCATGAAGGGGGCGGGATCTGAAAAAAGACCTGAGCCGCAGGTAACCGACATCGCTCTGATCAACGAGGTCCCCATGTGCGACATAAAGCTTACGCAAGCCAGTGGCTCCTTCTAGTTCCATACAGACCGCCTCAGGCTCGAAGCGGACCCCGCGGGGCATGAACCCGGACAGGTGGAAGTCGTGATTGCCCTCGATATAAAAAATGCGCACTTGTCTTGAGAGCAAGCGGGTGACGGAGTCGATGAAATCCCGGTGCTTGATCCGGTAGTACTCGGAATCTCCGACGACCAGATCGAAGATATCTCCGGCAAAAATCACTGCATCCCCCTCACCCACAGGTTGCTCGAGGGCTGCAATCAACGAACGGTACAAAGGCTCATCCGTACGGGTCAGGTGCAAATCCGAGAAGACCCACACCCGGCGAAAGCGTTCCATCAGGCTTTTTGATCGAGAATGCGTCCGGACTTGTTCCCCGAGTGGATCGCCTCACGGAGACGCAGAAACTCCTCACCCGAGACCGAGCGCAGGATTCCACCAGCCCCATCCTTCAATACCACTCGGAGGCCGGGCCCGCTACCCACCGAAGAGGCGCTGATCCCGTGAGAGAGATTGGTCTCATCGACGGAAAATGACTCGATCGCCTCCTCCAAAGCCTCAGCTGTGACGGGAGTTTGATCCTCTTTCTTCTCTTGTTTCTTCTGGCGTTCGTAAGCATTGGAGCCCGCGCCCCCCTGCTTGTCGTTACCCGCCTCGGTGATCCGGCCAAACGAGGCCTGAATCGGTATAAAGGTCTGGATTTTCATTCCACCACCCTCCCTTACCCTTTTCGGTTCAATCGTGCGAATCATTGAATTCATCTGGGACCTGTGCCCAGCACCCTGATAAAAAAGGGGAATTTTGCCCCGAGGTCGGGGCTTTTCCTCACGGAATTTACCCAGTTCGCCCGCCTGACGGTTTTTTCTTGACTCCTTACATCAACTTTGTGTAAGATGTGCCAAATTTTTTGGAGGATTCCATGATCTCTTCCCGTTTCATCGCACTGATTGCCGTATTTCCCGCTCTGCTCTCGGCTTGCTCCGAAGGGGCCTACGCTCCGAACTCCGGCACCCCTTACCTGGGATCGGGAATGAATCAATTCGGCATGAACCAGCCGGGCGTGATCCAAAACGGTGTGAATTCGATGATGAACCCCATGATGGATCCCATGGCCATGATGACCGCTCAGGCCCGGATGAATGCCGGGTTCTACTTCAACGGATTCTGGAACATGGGCTGCGGGATCCGAACCGGAGTCGCTTACACCGCAGATCAATGCGCGTGCATCCAAGCCCCCTGCGATTGTAAAAAAGTGATGAACCAGTGCCAGAATGGAAACACCTCAGGCGGATCTGACGGCATCAATTGCGATTCGAAGACCCTTCCCCTCACCATCACCGGAGCGGATGCACGAGCCCTGTATCAGCGGATGGCTCGCGAAGAAGTCGAGGCGGGCAAGCGGGGTAAAACCCGGATCAAGACCGGAACCGTGATCAAGTGCTTCAAGGACGGAAAGGGTAAGCGCGATGAAAATTACGCCTGCGATTTCGATATCGCCGTGGCGGATGGTCGCCTCTACGAATATTACCCCGTCGGACGTCCGGCTGCGGCCGGCACTGCTTCCGACAGCGTTTATGCAGGCAAGAGCCTTGAAATCGGTGGGCAATACCTCAATGCCAATGAAGGCCTGATCCGTCTTCGGGGTCGGATTGCGGCGACCTTGTATAAGAAACTCGGGACCGAAGCCAAGCCGGGCAACATCGCCGGAAACACTGCTGCCAACATCAAGAGTGGCATGAACCTCAAATGCTTTGAGACCCTCTCCACCGCCACTCCGATCACCGAGTGCCAGATCAAGCTCCGGGTGGAAACCGGGGAAGTGATCTCGAACTGACCTCATCTCCGGGGTGACCCGGCAATTCATTCCTATTCACCCGGACGCGAATTGATCCGAAAGGGGTTCAGGAGGGTGACAAGGATGTCAAACCCGGGACTCGGAGAAAGTTTGGTTTTCATCTGCCTGGCTGTGATCACAGGCATCCCCTTTTACTTCAAGGTTTGGCTCGACCGCGAGAGACCCGTGCTTCAGGACCGACTGGACCGCCGGACGAATTTGCTCTCTGGCATGATCTTCATAGCCCTTTTTGCAGGTGCATTTTTGTACCCCCGGCACTCCTGGAAAGTCGCTCAGTTGTTACTCGGAGCCTCGATCCTTTCTTTTTCGATCCTCTATCAGACACGTGGGCGTTATCTGGCGCGCATGTCAGGGCAAATCGCCGCCAAACCTGAAGCGTCATTCCGGCAAAGCGCTGCAAGGATGTGCATCGGTCTGATCTTATGTGCCGCTTTTTCATGGAACCCTCTGCTCATCCTGATCGCAACTGTGCTGGTTCCCTTCCTGATGCCCGCATTTCTACGCCTCCAATATGCGACGCAAGTGATGGCTGATTCCCCTCTCCGGCAAAGGATCGAACGCGCATTTGCCGACAGCGGTGTCCCGCTATCGAGGATTCAGATCATCGATGAAACGGGGACCGGCTCACGGAATGCCTTCATAACGGGAACCGGCATGGGCCGGGGAGCATTCGGTCGGACGCTCTTCATCGGGCTCGGGCTATTCGAAATCCTCGATGACAGCGAACTGCATGCGGTGGTTCTGCATGAGGCGGCCCATGTCCGACTCCATCATCTCCGGAATCGCGGGCTCGCCGCTCTAGGTTTGTTTATTCTGTGTAGCTTTTGGACCGTGATTCCTGCAGCGTTTCTCTTTCCTGGCGACACCGGCCTTCTGGTCGCAGCTTTCCTCATGGCCGGAATGGCACAGATGTGGTTGCTCGGCCGGGTCATTCACCGGCAGGAGCTCGAAGCCGACCGTGAAGCGGTCAGCCTTGGTGCAGGATCGGATGCCCTTGCCCGCGCACTCGTGAAACTCGACACCGGCTCCATCGGTCCCTATCCCAGGCTGGAGGAACGCTTGAGCGCCCTTCGTGATGGCTTGCCCGTGGATTCAGGGATCCTGCCCCAAAAGTCGTTTCTTTCTGCTTATTCGATGCTGGTGATCGGGGTAGTCCTCTGGTCAGCACAGAACCTCGCTCCTAAAGCGTCCAACCAGGCAAGTATTGCCCGTTCAGAGCTGGATGGAGCGCGTCGATGAGAAAGCAGGAGAAGGACTTCCTATGAAGCTGAAACTGGAATGGATCGCACTGCTGATCGCACTCGTGATGACCGTACCGGCCGGGGTCTGCTCGGAGACCACTCCTCCCTTGAGCCTGGAGCAAGCCTTCGAAAGCCTTGAGAAGTCGATCAAAGAAGGAAAAGATGGAACCGCATCTGGCCCAGCCGGATGGAAGGAACTCGATCAATTCCAAACCACGCTGTGGCGGGCCATGGCTCTCGACCCGGCACCCGGAGCGGCCGTACCCGTCAACGAAGTTCCAAAAGAGCTATTTTCGGCCGAACTGAACCAGGATCTCAAACTCCAGTGGGAAACCCTCGAGAAAAGCGGGATTCCCAAGCAGGCAGGAGCCGAAGCGGAGTTCAAACAGTATGCAGCCACGGTGACCCAGATCCTGACACTGAGAGAGAATCGGCAGTTTCCACAAGCCCGCGCCATCGCCAAACGGGGCATTCTCGACCATGACTACAGGCCGCTCCACACCAAATCCCAGAGCCTCCGGGACACGACTTCGTCTGCCCATTCATGGGGTCGGATCGAAGAGGAATTCAAGAATATCCGGGAGCGCATTCTACCCAAAGATCCGAAGAAACGGGAGGTGTTTACCAACGGAAACCAGTTCATCTGGTATGCCGTGGTCGCCTTTCTCGGTTTCTTTGTCGGTGTGATCGGAATCCGGGTACGACCCGACTTTTTTCAGCGTTTTGCCGACACCATTGAAACCACCGCCCCCGTAAACCTGGCGGGAAAAAATCAAAACGCGACCTTGGACTACTCGAAATGGCTTAAGGAACTCGAAGAGATATTGAGTCGCCTCCGTTCTTCACAGATTGGTCATGAGCGACGCATCGAGGACATGGTTCAACAAGCAGACCAGATGGTCCAGCAAGCGAGCGGTCTGGCTGCGGATGCCCGGATCAAAAATGAACCGAATCTGGAATTCAGGGTGAATGGAATCTTGAAGCAACTCCGTGGACAAATGGAACATGCTCAAAAATTGAAAGCAGGCGACCGGGTCCAGATCACGGTGATGATGGAGCACTGCCTGAAGCTGTGTGATGCCGTTGAAGCCGGATCCATCCACTACGACCGAACCAAACCAGGCGAGCCCCCTGTGATCAAAAGCGCTTAGATCAAACGTGCTGTTTATTTGACGGTAGCCGGCTGACTCAACACTCAACTGAAACTAAAATGAATGACTCCGCTCCATAAATGAAGTACCGAAGCGGAGAAAAGCTTGAATCCATTCATCGACCCACCCACAATATAAGAAACCTCAGGAAGAGGATATTAAACAAAGGTGGGTTTTCAGGTCATCGCCTGAAATCACTGCTTCAAAAGCTATGCAGTACGTAAGGAGAGCAAAAATGAAGTATTTGGTCATTTGTATGTTGGGAATGATTTCTTTGAATGCGCATGCAATAAAAAAGGATTGCTTTTGTAAATTCCAGACGGGCACTAATTGGGCCAACAGTGGTGGGATCCTTGTGAAGGATTGGGGTAAAATTTCAGAAGAAACCATTGGTGTTGGTGCCAACTCCGCTGAAAACAAGTGTAAGGCAAAGTGTTCCTCGTCTCCGTATGGCGCTGCTTACAATTGGGACGGTGCGAATTCTAACACCCTTCGCGGTTGGGCATGCTCGGCCGGAGTTCCAAGCGGACAGAAAGTCCACGCGATTTCTAAAGCCGGACTCATTCCGAGTGGGTCGATTGACCACACCATGGGTAAGGTCCAGCGCACAGCTGCCGTTTACAACTGCCCTCAGGGGGGATCTCTGAATTATCAAAGCATGACCATGGTTCCGAATTGTGTCGAAACCGTGCCTTCAACCCTGAGCTGCCCGAATGGCTACTGGCTTGAAGCGCAGATCTCAAAGTGCGTGAAGCAAGCGTGTCCTCCGAACTCCATGCCAGGATCTCCGAACTGGGCCGCAATCGGCGCAGGATCCATGGGTGGTATCAATGGGGAATATAAAACCGACGATCAAGACGGTTCACGCTTCTTCATCAACGCAGCTCGCACTTGCCCTGCTGGCTTCCAACTCAACGGTGTGAACTGCGTGAAGTCCTACGCAGCGAACCTGGTCAGCGCCGCAACCTGCACCTTGGTTTCTCCTTAACGAATGTCTGAAATTATGAAAAAAGAGCCGGTCCCCGATGGGGGCCGGCTCTTTTTTTCTTTGCAAATGGACCCAGCTCGGATATGATGCGCCGCGTTAGCTCTTAAGGAGGCGCTCATGCTGAAGTCCCTGGCCCGGTTCCTAGTTCTCTCTCTCCCTCTGTTCGCCCATGCCGAGCCGACCGGCCTCGAAGGGGTGATTGGCACGGACGAGCGCTATCCCATCACTCGCGCCAACATGAGGCAGCCTCATTTGAGCGTCGGCCAGTTGGTCTTGACCTTTGCCGGGGGAGAAAGCCTCTGCTCGGGTACTGTGATCGGAAAGCGACACGTGTTGACTGCCGCTCACTGCCTGGTCGATGGCGGGAAAATTCCGAGCAAGATCGTATTTTATCCGGGCTCGACCACCCCGATCGCCACTTCCAAGAATCGCTACGGTAAACATGAGGGGGTGGCCGTGCGCGTTCACCCCGGCTATTCCAAATCCCAGATCACTGAAAACGACATGGGTCTGATCTATTTTGCCAAAGACCTTCCCGTTCCCGCCCTGCCGATTGCCGAAGCCCCCAGCACCTATTTGCTTCCCTTTCAGGAGTTGATCATCAGCGGCTATCCCGGAGACAAAGAGACCGGGACCCTCTGGGAGGCCAAAGGCTACCTGAAGACCAACCCCTTGGTCGATGCCAACGCACACTATCTCGACACTTATGCCGGGATGTCGGGGGCGTCGATCCGCACCGGGGGAGCCGTGATTGCGGTTCATTCAAGCGGCATCACCGATGCCAGCGGAAAATACGTGGTGAATTACGCAAACTTCTTGTCTGCGACCCGCATCCAGATGCTGAAGAAGTGGCTCAAGGACTAGCTTCTGTGCTAGAGTCCGCACCATGAAGTCCGGTACCGGCAAAAAAGTGATCCTCGGGATGTCCGGAGGAGTCGACTCTTCTGTGGCAGCTCACCTGTTGCTCGAGGAAGGCTATGAGGTCCTCGGCCTCTTCATGAAGAACTGGGACGAAACGGACGAGTCGGGCGAATGTTCCGCGACCCGGGATTACGAGGATGTCAGGAAGGTCTCGGCACAACTTGGGATACCCTGCTATTCGATCGAGTTCATCGAGGAGTACCGGAATCATGTGTTCTCCGAGTTTCTCCGCCAGTATGAGGCCGGATTCACCCCGAATCCGGATGTGCTCTGCAATCGCGAGATCAAATTCGATCTGTTTTTGAAAAAAGCAATCGAGTTCGGGTGTGATTACCTGGCCACCGGGCACTATGCGCAGGTACGCCCCCGAGCCACAAGCGCTCCGAACGGAGCGAAGCAGGAGTTAATGCGGGGATCCGACCCGAACAAGGACCAGACTTATTTCTTGACCGCTGTGCCAGGACAGGTCTTCGATCGGGTCCTGTTCCCCATCGGACACCTCCCCAAGCCCGAGGTTCGAGAAATCGCCAAAAAGCTTGGACTTGCAACCAGCACCAAAAAAGACAGCACCGGGATTTGTTTTATCGGGGAGCGGAAATTCAAAACCTTTTTGAACCAGTATGTGCATGCCAAATCCGGCCTCATCCGCGATCTCGATGGAAACCGGGTCGGCACCCATGATGGCATCGCCTTTTACACCCTCGGACAACGCAAAGGTCTCGGTCTCGGAGGCGAGGGTGAGCCGTGGTTCGTCTGCGGAAAGGACCGCGAACAAAATGAACTGATTGTCGTCCGAGGACAGGAGCACCCCGCACTCTACGCCTGGGAAATCGAAGCCTCGGAACTCAACTGGTTCGGCGGGACTCCTTTAACTGAGACCTTCGATTGCACCGCCAAAACGCGGTACCGGCAAATCGATCAGGCCTGTCGGGTCTCACTCACCGGTGCGGATTCGGTCCGGGTGCGGTTCACCGAGCCCCAAAGGGCCATGACACCCGGACAGTACGTGGTGTTTTACCAGGGTGAAGTCTGCCTCGGCGGCGGAGTCATCCAAAAAATCGGCCCGAGCTTGTACGAGGAGCAAACCGGCCGTCAGATGATCCGCTGAGTCCTCTCGTCCAGTATCGAGACCGGGAGTTTCCACTCCTTCATCCAACTCTCAATCGTTTTCAGAAAGTAATGTTCGCTCTCACGGTGACCGAGCTCGAACACACTCAATCCATTCCGGGCAGCTTCGAGTGAAGCATGGTAGCCGACCTCACCGGTGATGTAGACATCGACCCCGAGAGATTGAACCGCTCCGACAAAAGCCGAGCCACTGCCGGGAGTGAATGCGATACTCCGGACGGACTGCGGTGTGTGTTGATTGGTCAGAAAGGATTTCACTTGGAATACCCGTTTGACCCGGCGGACGAACTCGGAGAACTGAACCGGGCTTTCCAGCTTGCCCACGAACCCGTACCCGAGGCCCCAGACCATTCCCTTCATGCCCGGAACCGGATCAAGCGGCACGAGGTCATAGGCCACCTCCTCGTAGGGGTGGGCCTCCTTCAGTGCCCGGATGGCCACCGCCTCCATCCCGGCTACGACCAGGGTTTCCAAGCGGATCTCTTCGACTTCCTCGAGCTCACCCACCGCTCCGATGAAAGGAGAAGCCCCTTTGAGCGGACGGAAGTTTCCCACCCCTGCGACGCCGAATCCGCAGCAATCGTATTGCCCAAGATGCCCGCAACCGGCCAGATAAAGCGCATCACGCACCCGCTCGAAATGATCGACTGGAATGTACGTGATGAGTTTCTTCATCAGGCTCCGCCCGTCCTTCGGGAATTCAAGCACCCGCGATGTGGGTTCGGCACCAAGAGCCTGGGCGAGCTTCACCATTCCATCGATGGCCCCGCGATCGAAATTGGTGTGGGCCACGATTACGGCGATTCCAAGCCGATAACACTCAAGCAGAAGTTGTTCACGCGAGCCTGACTCCCCCGGTACCAGTCGGGAAAGGCCCTTGCCCTTCGGAAACAGCGGGGGATGGTGGATCACGATGACATTCGCCTTCTTGCGAACCGCCTCGCCCAAAAGAGCGTGGGTCAGGTCCACTCCCGTGACCACCCCTCGCACGACCGCCTTCGGGCTTCCGACCAGCAGGCCTACTGGATCCCAGGATTCGGCCAAAGAGGCGGGAATTCGGGTTTCTAGCTGTCTGAGAAGGGTTTGAACAGTGATTTTGGCCATACCCCCACTCTATCAGACGCAATCGAATTCGTTAAATTCAAGAAAATCAAATTGATCCGTCTTTTTTATTCAATTCTGATTTAACTCGTGGTTTAATGCGCCGCATGAAAACCCTGATCCCGTTCGCTCTCTCCATCCTGACCCTGCCCTCCGTCGCATTCGGAACTCCCTATCAGTTTTCCACACGGGACACGGAGATCGGGAACATCATCCTGGCGAAGAACTGTCTGGACTACAATTTCTGCGGAGGAGACGGCGCCTCCTTGGCTGGCGGTGATGGATCCTGGCGTCTCCACACACAGATGGATCTGAACCGCTTACAGCTCAATCGAGCGTTGATCACTTGCGACTTCAAAAACATCGGAACGCAGGTCTCCATTCTGAATCGCGCGACGAAAGAAGCGGTTTCACTCGACCCGCTGTTCGATGCCTCGGAATACATCGCCCCCGCGCCGAATCTTTACATCCCCCAAATGAACCCGAGTGAAAAAGCCGCCAAGTCGTCGAAGATCGATGCGCTCATCAAAGTCGGTAAAAAAGCCGAGGCAGTCAATGCCGTGATCAGGGAGTACGGATTCAAGACCAACGGTTACTCGATCCGGATCATGGGGGACATGGGGAACGCGGGAGCGGTGACCGATCATGGCAAGCGCGAGATTCGAATCTCGGAGTCCGCCTTCCAGCACGCTTGTGTATTGATTCAGACCGTCCGCCACGAACTCGAGCACACCACCCAGATGACCCGGGTGGAGGAATGCATGTCGAGGACCGGAGGGCACAACCTGATGGATCACGTGAACCGCGAGCGGTCCGCTTACTTGAATGACATTCGGACTATTCCCCAGTTCTGTCCGGACGCCCGTTTTGCGAGAGCCCTTCAAGACGGGGTCACCGACACTTTCCTGCGGTCTTACACCCGAAACTGATCCGAGGTCATATCCATGAGTATCCAAAAAGAAACCATCACGAACGAGCGGGTCCGCAGAGAGGCCCTCCTGAAATTCCTCCCGACCAACCGCGAGGAGATGGAGATGAGGGGTTGGAAAGAACTGGATGTTCTCCTGGTCTCGGGCGACGCCTATGTCGACCATCCCACCTTCGGAATCCCTTGCCTCGGACGCTGGCTGGAAAAGCTCGGACTCCGGGTCGGAATCGTGTCGCAGCCCAAATGGAAAGACGAGAAGGATTTCTTGGTCATGGGCCGGCCCCGTCTTTTTGTCGGAGTCTCGAGCGGAACCGTGGATTCGATGATCAACAATTACACCGCCAACAAGAAGAAACGCACCGACGACATGTACTCGCCCGGGGGCGTGGGCGGAAAACGCCCGGACTACGCCTCCATTGTCTATTCCGAACTCGCACGGAAAGCCTTTCCGGAAACTCCAGTGGTGGTCGGGGGCGTGGAAGCCTCTCTCCGTCGACTCGCTCATTATGATTACTGGCAGAACCGGGTGCGCCCCTCGATTTTGACTGAACTCAAAGCGGACTTCCTGGTCTTCGGCATGGGTGAGCGCACCACCGAAATGATGGTCGAGGCCTTCAAAGGGGCTGAGGCCGAGATCGGCGCCCCCCTGACCACCTCGCATCCCGCCACTCAGAAAGCACTCGATTACATCAAGACCCAGCGCGGGATTGCGTTTTTATCGAGCAAAGACCACGCTCGCCAACTCGAGGGGCGTCTGACCATCCCGAGCTTCGAGGAAGTGCGCGACGACAAGCGCAAGTTCGCGAAGGCGGCCTATTTCATCGAGTACGAGGCCTCTCCTTACAATGGCAAACGTCTGATCCAGTACCATGGTGGAAAAGCGGTGGTGATCAACCCGCCTGCTCTTCCGCTCAGCACTGAGCAAATGGATGCGGTCTACGAAATGCCCTTCACCAAAGAGCAGCACCCCATGTACAAGCACCGCATCCCGGCGGCCGACATGATCCGCTTCTCGGTGAACTCGGTCCGTGGCTGCTATGGCGGATGCTCCTTCTGCGCCATCACCCTCCACCAGGGCCGTATTGTACAAAGCCGCTCGACCGAGAGCGTACTGAAAGAAGTCGAAGGCCTCAACAAGGTTCCGGGCTTCAAGGGCATTGTATCCGACATCGGAGGCCCCACCGCCAACATGTTCCGCACCAGCTGCAAGAGCCCCGAGATCCAGAGCAAGTGCCGGAAGCTCTCCTGCGTGCACCCGAAGGTCTGCCCGCAGCTCCAACACGATCATACGGTGCAGGTCGACATGCTCCGTAAGGCCCGCAAGATCCCGGGCATCCGGAAGATCCACATTGCCTCGGGGCTTCGTTACGATCTGGCACTGTCTGACAAGAAGGCGGGGCATGAGTACCTCCGAGAGCTGATCAGCCACCACGTGGGCGGTCATTTGAAGGTCGCGCCGGAGCATCTGGACGACGATGTTTTGCACCTGATGAAGAAACCCGGGCTCAAGAACTTCGATGAGTTCGTGAGCTACTTCAAAGAGGTCTCCGAAGAAGCAGGTAAAGAACAGTACGTGGTGCCTTACTTTATTTCGGGATTTCCTGGGACGACCCACGAAAAGATGGAAAAGGTCTACGACTACCTGAAAGAAAAGGGCTGGAACCTCCAGCAGGTTCAGGCATTCATCCCGACTCCGATGACCTTGGCCACCGCAATGTATTGGACGGGCTTGAACCCGATGAGCATGAAGCCGCTCTTTGTGGCCAAGGAATGGAAAGATCGGAAGATCCAGCAGGCGCTCCTCCAGCCGCACAAACCGGAACACCGGGAGATCTTGCGCGAGTATGAGCGCGACAAACGGAAACCTCTTTCGAAGGCGGTCTCGCCACGAGATGCGAACGGGAAGCGATTTAGAAGCGTGGTTGAAGCTCCGAAGAGCAAGCTTGGGCAGAAGCTCTTGCTCGATTCGAGATGAGATTACCGAGCACCAGAAAAGTTTGGCTTATTCACTGGATCCCATGACTTGGCTCCGAGATCGAAGTTTGAACTCTGAGTCACAAAACCTACATCCCAAAGACTGAGATCCCCATTGAAGGCTTGCGCGCTCTCGAACATATGGCTCATATTTTGCGCAACTCCAGTGTCCCAGGTGCTGATGTCTCCATTAAACAAGGTGGCAAAGGCAAACATCGAATCGAAGTTCGTGACAACGTTCACATTGAATTTTGCACCGAATCCCTGCTGATAATTTGCTGTACCGAAAAACATGTAAGCCATATTCGTCGCGTAGCCAGTGTCCCACTGAAAACTAATCCCTTGGTTGTCGAAACTGGAGGCATTCATGAAGACCTCAGAAAAATCTGAGACACCACGTGTATTCAGGTGGTTCAGACCTTGATTGAAGGCGCTAGCACCCCGAAACATCCCTTTCAGATCTGTCAAACTATCTGTCAACCAGTTCGGGAGGGGTTGATTGAAACTCTCCGCATCCCTGAACAGGTAACTCATATTTGTGACCGCAACGACATCCCAAGCTCCGATGTCTTGATTGAAGGCTCGGGCATCATGAAACATGTGACTGAGATTGGATGCATTGCCCTGGACCCAGTCGACCATGCCCTCTGACGTATCTCCCATATTGAAGGCATGGGCATGGAAGAACATTCCCGACAAGTCAGTGGCCGACAATAAATTCCAGGGACTGAGATCCTGATTGAAGTGAACCGCTCCGGCGAACATCTTGCTAAAACTCAATCCACTGGACACCTCCCAGTTGGTCAAACTTTGGTTGAAGACCATCGGGTGGGCCGGGTCCGGATCCAGCGGATCGTTGAGGTCCATGTTTTCTGCACTGAACATCTCACTGAAATCGACCACATTACTGACCGACCACCTACTTATATCCTGGTTGAAACTCCTCGCCCCCTTGAACATTCTCGAAAAACTAGTCGCGAACGCGGTGTCCCAATCAGAGACATCCCCATTGAACAGGATGGCGCCTTCAAATGTGGACTCGAAGCTCGTCACCAGGGAAGTGTCAGGTGTGTCACGCGCAGAGAAGACTCTCAACCTGGTACACCCTCGGAAAAGGTCCCTCATGTCGGTGATCACGCTCCAATTGTTGCCCCAGTAGCGGACATCGAGAAGTCGCTCAGGTTGGTGCCCGTAAAAGACCAAGCGGTCAAAACTGCCATTTAGGGTCACGATTCGTTCAGAATTGTCGGCATAGGTATGGAATCGTGACGGATCGTTGGGGCCAGATACCGCACTGAAGCTTCCATCTCCCCAGTACACGGTCAAACCTGCATAGGTCCCACCCGAGTGAAGCGGTAATTCGACCGTCCCGCCCCCTTGAATTCGGTACTGGAAACTACTTGAATCCAATGCGGTTAGGGTGAAGGAGGCTTGGCCTCGAAGTGGGCTCTGGAGCTCGATATGGGATTCACCCGCTACCCATGGCCATGGCACGAAGGTGCAAATGGCTATCCCCCTCGCATTGCTCGAACCACAATTCAATGCCCCCCCCGTGCCCGATACAAGAAACTCAGGCTGCACCCCGGGCACCTCACGCCCGAGAACATCCTCGAACCGGACCTCGATCGAGAGGAAGTCCTGCCCATCAGCAATGACCGGATAAGGCGGTACGACCACTTGGACCCTTGCGGGAGCCAGTGGACGCTCAGGAAAGGGATCGACCCCGATTCCGCAAGCGGACAGGAGCATGGAGAGAGACAGCAACCTCAGCAATACGGACAAGGGCTGCATGCCCCTTCAGGATCTCAAAGTGGACTTAATTGATCAACAATTTTAGTTACATGAATGAAATTCAATAGTTTTAATATCAGTCCGGCCCCCAAGGGCCTGCTCCAGGTCCCAGATCCGGGGCTCGGCCCAATCGGAATCGAGCATCAAGAGGCGCTTTTTCCCGAGTGCTTCAAAGGCGGCAACGGCCACGACCGAATGCCCGCCACTGTTCCGTTCGCCGATTTTACGCGGGAGCCAGAGACGTCCATCCAAACGGGAAGCCTTTGAACCCATGAGTGCGACCAAGGGCAGATCCGCATCGTACATGTTCGGCCCGATATCGAAGGAGACCAGTACCGGAGTCCCGGCCATCACCTGCTCCGCCACATGAGCCATGGCCCGGGCCGGGTCCTGGAATTGCCGGAGCACACAATTGAGCCCGAACTCCTTGCCGTAGGTTTTCAGAATTCCATGGATGGAGGTGCGATGCAGGGTGGAGATGTAGTAGTCATTGATGGCGCGAACCAAGAATTGAGTGCGCCCTTTCTCGGTCGAAAATTGCGTCTGGAGCGCCTCGTTCCCTGCCAAACGATTACGCGCGATTTGCTCCATCATGTGGTCCATGGCGTAACCGGTGCAGGTCCCATCGACCTGATCATAGGGGCGCACAATTTTTTGGTAGCGGGCGCGTGGAGCCAGCACCTCGGACCGGTCGAGGATGACCACCTTCCTCCGATCGAGGTCGAGGAGCATGCGCTGCTCAGCACGACCAGTGGCGGCGACGAGATCCCCTAAAAACAAACCCCGATGTGAAGCCGAATTGGAATCAAACTGGAGCTCCACCAGGGAACCGACTCCGACCGTCGCGCCCGCCTGTTGGGCCGCAGAGACCACGTCCATCCGCACCTCCCCTTGTGCGATCGAGGCAAAACCCAAAACACAGAATAAAACCCATTGGCAAACAGACCGCATGACTCCCCCAAAAATTTGATGCGCAGGGAGTCATAACCGAGAACTCCGGGCCTTGCCAAGGCAATTCAAGGATGAACTCCGACTATTTCCGGGGATCGAAGGCCTCGCGAAGCGATTCCCCGATCAAATTGATCGAGATCAGCATCCAAGAAAGCGCAACCGTCGGAGCCACCAGGAGCCAAGCTGCGTTTTGGATGTAGGTCCGCCCCTGCTGGAGCAACTCTCCCAGTGAAGGCGTCGGGGGAGAAAGACCAAAGCCGAGGTAGTCGAGAACCGCGAGCGTGGCGATTCCGCCAGAGACCGTGAAGGGAGTCAGGGTCAGAATGGGGGTGATGGCATTCGGAAGAATGTGCTGAAAAATGATCCGTCCGTTCTTGGCTCCCGCCGCGCGGGCGGCCTCACAGTATTCCCTATTCCGGATCGAAAGCACTTGAGCGCGGAGCTGGGACGCGATTCCGACCCACGAGAACAGAACCACCACCATCAGAGTGACCCAGAACGAATCGGCCTTCATGAGACCGTTCACGAGGATCACCACTGAAAGAAACGGCAGGATCTCGATCAACTCCTTGGCACGCTCAGTAAAAAAGTCCGTATTCCCGCCAAAGTAACCCTGCACACAACCGATGGTGACCCCGATCAGAAAACAGAAGATCCAGAACATGAGTCCGTAAGACAGCGAGACGCGGAGCCCGTAGATCAGTCGGGCTGTGACATCCCGGCCGAGCGAGTCGGTCCCGAGCCAGTGTTTCTTCGAAGGTGAGGCCATCACATCGGGAGTCTGCTCGAGCGGATCCCAAGGATTCATGGGAAACAACACGAAAGTCTGCTTACCGGCTTCCAAGTCCTTGGCCACCAACTCACGGTAATCGACCACGAATGAATCGGTGATCCCGAAGGTAGCAGCCGGATAGTTCACCAGCGCCGGGACATACCATCCTCCATCACGCTTCAGTAACAAGGGCTTGCTGTTGGACCAAAGCTCAGCGGTCATCGAGAAGAAAAACACACTCAAGAAACCGGCCAATCCGACCCAGGCCCGTTTCTGGCGAAAAAACGAGTTCCAACGACGCAGGGTGAGCGGAGAAAAAGAGGATTTGATCGAAAACATGTTCTTCATCCCCTTCCGCTAAAATCGATTCTCGGATCGACCAGCACATAGGCCACGTCACTCATCAATTGGCCGAACATCACCACTCCAGACTGAATCACGGCCACGCCCATCAAGACATTGTAGTCACGAGAGTTCAGGGATTCGATCATGAGGCGACCCATTCCGGGAAGTCCGAAGACAGATTCGATCACGATGGACCCGGCCACGAAGGCGGAAAGGAATCCCCCAAGTCCCACCATCAAGGGCAGGATCGCATTCCGGAGGGCATGCTTCATGATGACCTTCCGTTCCGGAAGTCCTTTGGCTCGAGCCGTTCGAATGAAGTCGCTCGAGAGAACGTCCAAAAGAGAATTCTTCATGAGCATGGTCAAGAAGGTGAACCCGCCGAGGAGCGATGCGGCGACAGGCAGAAACATGTGGCGGGCGTAATCCAGGCACTTCTGCGCGAATGTGAAACTATCCCAGTCATCCGAACGAGCCCCCCCGAGAGGAAACCAAGCGCCTCCCGGAAACACCCGATCGGTGCAGAACACCAGGAGCAGCACGACCGAAACCACCAAAGGCGGAATACTGTAGGCTACGAAAAGCCCGACCGAACTTCCGATATCGAGACGGGAGCCATCCTTCAGCGCCTTGACCATTCCGAGCAAAATACAAACGATGTAAGTCAAAAAGAATCCGGGAATGCCGAACCCCACTGAAATCGGAACCCGCTCGGCGATGGTATGGATGGCAGGTTCGCGAGTCGCAGTGGAATCGCCGAAGTCGAGCACGGCGATTTTCTTAAGCCAGTTCCAGTAACGGACCGGCACCGGTTTGTCTAGACCGTACTGCTTCTCGAGCTCGGCCTTCAATTTGGCGATGTCATCCACCGACATCGAGCGACCGCCTCCGTCGCCGCCACCGAACTGGATCCGGGCCAGGACTTCTTGGACGGGCCCCCCTGGCAGGTAGTTCTGAACAGCGAAATAGACCCCGGTCATCAGGAAGAACATCGGGATCATCGTCATCAGTCTTCGGATCAGATAGGCGAACATGGGTTCCTCGGATCAGGGTTTAGCGGAATAAAGAGAGACTGGAGCGGTGTCGTTGTACCTCATCACCCACCGCGAGGCGCGAATCCTGCCGTTCTGGAATCCGGCCATGAATCCGGGAACCTCCACCAGGAAGGCGTAAGGTTGGTCATCGTAAATGATGGCACCGATCTTCTGGTTCAACTTGAAGTGCTTCTTCACATCGAGCTCGGTCGTGGCCTGCTCGATCAGCTTGTCGGCCTCGGGATTCGAGTATCCGACCGCGTTCGATCCTTTATTCTCGGCGGACTTGGTGTGCCAGAGCTGTTTCGAATCGGCGTTCAGGCTCCCCTTGCCCCACCCCATGATGATGGCGTCGAAGTCGCGATTCTCCATGTACCCGAGCAGGGTATTGAATTCGAGCGCCTGAACCTGGGCCGTGATCCCGGCCTTTTTGAACTGTTCCTTCACGATTTGTGCGATCTTCGCCCGCATCGGATTCTCGGAGTTGTAGCGGAGCGTGAACTCGAACCTCACCTTCTTGCCACCGATCATCTTTGAGAGCGTGTTGGTGCCATCGAGATCGCTCCAACCGTCCTCCTTGAGCAAGGCGAGCGCTTTCTTCGGATCGTACTTGAATGCTTTCTTAGCTTGATCGGGAGCGGTGTTCGGAGTGCTCGACCCGAAAGGACCGATGCAGGGACGGGCCTCACCGTGATAAACCTTGCGGATGAGCTCGTCGGTATCAATCAAATGTGCGAGCGCCTGACGGGTTTTTTTACCGGAGAAGACGGGCCGCCTCAAGTTCCATCCGATGTAGGACCAGGGAGCGGAAGCCTGGGTCATGAAGTGCTTGGCCCAAAGCGGTTTCGAGTCCTTCTCGTCTGCTCCGAATCGCTCTTTATCGGAGCCCTTCACCCGGGTTCCGAAGACCTCGGCATTCATCTCGTAAACGTCGATTTCGCCCTTGATGAACTTTTCGTAAGAGAGCGCCGAATCGGGGATGATCCGGAACACGATTGAATGGAAATTATACTGGTTCTTGAATTCGGGCAGCTTGAATCCCCACCAGTCCTTCTTGAGCTCGAGCTCGAGCTTCTGGTCGCGCGAGAAAGCCTTGAGCCGGTAAGGCCCGCTACTGACGGGCTCCATGATGCCTTTGGAGCGATTGAAGTCCGACACTCCCGAGAATTGCTTTTTCTGAATGATCAGGAAATCATCCAAGGTCTCATCGACGGTATTCACATTGGGCTTGTCGACCAGGAACCGGAAAGTGTGGGCATCGATCTTCTCGAAGCGGTATCCCTCGAAATAAGTCCTGAGCGGAGCCGCATCTGTTTTCGGATTCATCAGGGTCTGGAATGAAAACTCGGCATCATCGCTCGTGATCGGCGATCCATCCTCCCAGACCGCGTCCTTGCGCAAAGTGAAGGTCAGCACCTTACGATCCTTCGACACATCGAACTTCTCAGCGAGCTCGGGATAGTACTCCCCGGTCTCATGATCCTTCCTGAGCAGGTGGGCAAACAGGAAATCGATCACGTTGGAAGAATCGACATCTCCCGTGACAAAGGGATTGAGCACTTTGGGATTCGACGCCAACCGCAGGTAGAGCGTGCCTCCTTTGGTGGCAGAAGGTAATGACCGGTAGGCGGCCCCGGCCTGTTTGCCGAAGGGAGCCAGTGCAAAAGCCTCAGGACCCGCGATCCAGGACCAGGCAAGACATGATGCAACAAGAACAATTCGGGCCACGACAGACCTCCTCCCGGTTGATAAATGTTCAGAACCATAAAGTGTCATGAATGGCAGGGCCTCGCAAGGCCTCTTGACATCTGCGTAGAGGCCACCATTCTATTGTTCTGAAAATCAAGGAGCATGCGATCATGATTGAAGTTTCAGGTCTCTCGAAACTGTACGGCCCGCGGGCCGCCATTTCCAATCTCGAATTCAAGATCGAAGCCGGAGAAATTGTCGGCTTTTTGGGCCCGAACGGTGCTGGAAAATCCACCACCATGAAAATCCTGACCGGCTTCATGCCGGCCAGTGCCGGGATCGCCCGGGTGGCGGGATTCGACGTGTTCGATGAACCCGTAGCCGTCAAGCGGAACGTGGGCTACCTTCCCGAGATCCCACCGGTCTACCCGGAAATGGTGGTCGAGGATTACCTGTCTTACGCGGCACGCTTACACGAAGTGCCAAAGAATAAGCTCAAAAACGCGGTCGACCGCGCCATCGAGCGCACCGGTCTGACGCAAGTGCGAAAACGGATCATTGGCAACCTCTCCAAGGGCTTCCAGCAACGTGTGGGCTTGGCCCAGGCCCTGGTGCACGAACCGAAGGTCCTGATCCTCGACGAGCCGACCGTCGGACTCGACCCGGTGCAGATCATCGAGATCAGAGAGCTGATCAAGGGCCTGGCCGGACAACACACGGTCATTTTGAGCTCTCACATCCTTCCCGAAGTCACCGCAACCTGCCAGCGGATCATCGTGATCAACAAAGGGCAGATCGTGGCCCAGGATTCGATCGAGCGTCTCACCACCCGGATGCGACAGGGTCTGTTGTTCCATCTGGATGTGAAGGACCCGAACCCGGCCGGAGTCGATTCCATCCGAAATGTCCCGGGCGTGAAACAAGTCGACATCGAAGGCAACCGCCTGCTCGTCGAGCTCCTGCCCGACGGAGCAGGACAGCGTGACCGCATCGTCGAAGCGGCAGTCCTCTCCAAAATGGGGGTCTTGGAGTTCGCCGCCGAAAAACTGAGCCTGGAAGAGGTCTTCCTCCAGCTCACCACACAGGAGGGCAACACATGAAACTCGGTTTTAACTTCAAAAAATCCTGGACCATCGCCTCCAAGGATTACCGGACTTATTTCACTTCACCCATCGCTTACATCGTGATTGCGGGCTTTTTGATCCTGATGGGTTGGATGTTCTTTTTCAATCTGTCCCACTTCAACCTGCAGAGCCTCCAGTACAAACAGTTCGGCATGGGCAAAGGCATGAGCCTTACGGACGGACTGATCCGGCCGCTCTACGGCAACATGAATGTGATCCTGCTCTTCCTCGTTCCCTTCGTGACCATGAGACTGTTCGCGGAGGAAAAAAAGATGCAGACGCTCCAACTCCTGCTGACCGCCCCCCTCACCTTGGGTGAGATCATTGTCGGCAAGTTCCTCTCGGCCTTCCTGTTGGTCGCGACCATGGTGCTCCTGACCTTGGTCTACCCGATCGTGCTGATCGTCTTCGGCAACCCCGATCCGGGGGTCATTTTCACAAGCTACCTCGGCACCCTGATGCTGACCGGGTGCTATGTCTCGATGGGGGTGCTCTTCTCTTCGATGACGGAGAACCAGATCGTAGCCGGAGCCCTCACTTTCGCTGCCGGTCTTTTTTTCTGGCTGGTGAACTGGGCTTCGCAGTCCGCAGGCCCTGTGTTCAGCGACTTCCTCGACTATCTGTCGTTGATCCAGCACTACAATAATTTCAGTCAGGGGATCATCGACACCACTGACGTGGTCTTCTACCTTTCCTTCACCGGACTCGGCCTGTTCATCACCCACCGCGTCCTCGACTCGTACCGCTGGAGGTAATCATGAATCCAAAAAATGAATCAAAAAAACGCGCAGTCTCTTTCGGAGTGAATTCGGCTTTTGTGACCTTGACCGTGATCGCGATCGTTGGCGTGATCAATTTCCTCGCAGCCCAATACCCGAAAAAAGCCGACCTCACCAAGAACAAACTCCACACCTTCTCCGACCAGACTGAAAAGGTGATGAAATCGCTGAAGAGCGATCTGACTGCCACTTTTTACGGCGACATCAGCTCGAAAGAACGCAGCCGTCCCGTCTTCGACAACTACAAGAAGGCTTCCGGCAAGTTCAAATTCGAACTGGTGGATCCGAACAAGGAACCCACCCGGGCAAAGGCCGCTGGCATCAAAAAAATGGACACTCTCGTACTGGGTTATGAGGGAAAAACCGCCAAGGTCGAGGAAATCACCGAGGAGAAGATCACCAACGAGATCATCAAACTGACCCGCGAGGGGCGCTCTACCATTTGCATGGTGAGCGGGCACGGTGAAGCCTCACTCGGGGACTCCGGAGCCCAAGGGCTTGCAGCGGCCAAGAAGGGACTTGAAGACCAGTCCTATCTCTTCCGTGAATTCCCGCTGTCACAAGAAGCCAAGATCCCCTCCGAATGCTCGGTGGTCGTGATGATGGGGGCAAATAAGGCCCTGTTTCCGGCTGAAGTGAAGACCTTGAACCAGTACCTTTCCGAAGGGGGCCGCCTGGTAGTGGGTATCGATGCCGTGGTGACCAACGCCGATCAGACCAAAGAGATCCGCGGACTTCTGAAAGAATGGGGCTTCGAGATCAAATCCGGTCTCGTGATCGATCCGGTGTCGAAAATGCTGGGTGTCGATGCGTCGGTACCGATCATCGCCCAGTTCAACAAGGAGAACACCATCGTCAAGGACTTCGGAGAGCAGTGCTATTTCCCGTTCTCCCGTCCTGTCGATGTGGTGGAGAAACTCCCCGAGGGTCTGAAAGGATCGTTTATCGGCAAGACCACGCCCAAGGCGTGGGCGGAATCCGACCTGTCGGGACTGGCGAAAGGTTCCGCACAGTTCAATTCCGGATCGGATCTGGCCGGCCCCCTCTCCACAGCCGCAAGCGTTCAGGGGAAACGCAAGGACACTTCCGCCACCAAAGAGACCCGGATCGCCGTCTTCGGCTCGAGCCAGTTCGCCAACAACCAGTACTCGCGCTTCGGCGGCAACCTCGATCTGTTCCTGAACACCGTGAGCTGGGCGGTCGAGGACGAGAGCATGATCTCCATCCGAGCCAAAGAGAACGAATCCGGAACCATGGAACTTTCACAGAACCAGGGGATCGCCATCTTCTGGATCTCGGTAGTGATCGTTCCACTCGGGATAGCGGTATTCGGGATCCTGATGTGGGTCCGCCGCAAGAAACTCTGACCTGTTGAGGTGCAAGCGACATGAGACAACCGAACTGGAAATCCGCATTCGCACTCTCCGCCCTGCTGCTGGTTTCAGGTAGCTTTGCCTACTGGCTCCAGTACTCCCATAAACCCAAGAAAGAGCGTGCAGACGCCCTGCTGAAAAAACCGATTCCGATCGACGAGGATCGCCAGATCCGTTCCATCCGCATCCAGAACGCCGGCTCCTCGCTCACCCTAACCTGTTCGAGTCTTGAAGCGAAGACCTGCAAGGCCAGCGGAAACGGCACCTGGAGCATCACCGAACCGGTGAATCTCCCGGGAGATCCCGATCACATCAGGGATCTGCTCTCGAACCTGAATTCGATGTCCGCCACCGAAACGGTGGATCTTTCGGAGGACAGTCCTGAAACACGCAAGCGCCTGATTGAGGAATACGGACTCGGAGAAGCCCGCAGGGGGGGAACGGGTGCAGAATCGATCGAGGTGACACTCGATAACGGCAAGAAACACACCGCTTGGTTCGGCGAACCCCATCCGGTCGGCGACAAGCAGTTCGTGGGAGCAGCCGAAGACGGGAAGCTGAACGAGACCACGGTCTTCCTGATCGGGAACTTCTACAAGAACAACGTTCTCGGAAAAACCGTATCCTGGTACCGCGACAAAAAGCTTTTTTCTTTCGGCCGGGAGGGAATCGAGGGATTCATTCTCGAAGGTTCCTCCGGGAAAGTCGTCGGACAGAAAAAAGATGGCCTTTGGACCGTGAATGGCCTCGAGGGTGACTACGAGAGAATCGAAACACTTCTGGGCTCTTTGGCTCAGGCGAGAGCCAAGGATTTTCCTGAACCATCCTCGGTGAAAGGTTCGAAACGGACTCTCCAGATCTCGTGGCAGGGCACTTCCGGAAGCGGAAAACTCGAACTTCTGACCCGGATCCTAAAGGGCAGTCAAGTGACCGCAACCTATCTGAAATCGCCCTTGCTGAAGGAGGATACTGAAGTGGAAGGGAACCTCAGCGTGCAGCTGGACCGCTCCCTCGCTTACCTGAGGCGGAACCTTCTGCTGACCCAGGGCGAGAAAATCGGGGTGACCGAATTCAAGCTCGAGAGCAAAGCTTTTCCACAGGCTGCGGCATTCTCTTTTGATGGAAAGGGCTGGGTCCAAAAGTCAGGTGAGCCGAAGCTCGACACCGAAAAAGTCCGGGAACTGCTCAATCTGCTCTCAGAGGGGCACTCTCCCTCGATCGTCGCCCCCGCCCCCCGTGCGGAAGGGACCCCGGTTGCCCTGATTCTCGGGGATGCCAAAAACACCGCGAAGCACCGCTTCGAGTTCTACACTTCGAAAGGCCGGAGTTGGGCGAAAATCACGGGATCCCTCCGGAACGAGGCCTTTGAACTCGAATCCAAGCTCGGAAAAGCATTCCCTTTCAGTCTCGATTCGTGGAAACTGAAATGAATGACAGATGAGCAACTGCCCGCAGTCACGCCGGAGCCCGGTCCGGTAAGAAGATTCCTGAGCGACCTGATCCTCTTGCTCACCGAACCCGTCCGTTTTTTTCAAGAACGGTTCGAGACCTATTCATTGAGCCGGGCGCTCGTATTCGGAATCGTGGTAAACTGGTTCGCCTCGGGATTTGAGTGGCTCACCCGTCTGGTTAAGAATGAATCCTTGCTCGACGGGATGATGAAGGTGAAACGCCAACTCGAGAGTCTCCCGTTCTGGAACCATGTTCCCGATACGCTTTGGAACCAACGGGCTGAACCCTCTTCGATTCCGGCCTGGCTTGCAGAGCTCTCCAGCATTGCACTCTCTCCGTTCCAGTCCTTGCTTCATTTCACACTTTCCGGAATGAGCCTGTTCCTCGGGGCGTGGCTTTTGATCCGACGCCGGAACAAGGGAGAGGACTCCATTGAAATTCCCGTATTCGTAAGGATTGCCGCGTTCTCCTCTGCCCCGAACCTGATCGCCTCCTGGCTCGGGTTTCTTCCGGTCGGAATCGGTGGATTCATCGGCTGGATTTACAGTGCTGCCTTGCTCGTGCTCGGTCTCAAAGTCCGTTTCAGGATTTCGGGGCTGCGGGCGGTCGTGCTCCTGGTTCTTCCCGGGATGCTCGGAGTGCTCGTGGTCGGATGCTTGTTCGCAGGGATTTTCGGGATCGGTCTCGGATTGTTGGCGGCCCTTTTCGGAACCCGCTGATTCTGCTAGGGTGGGAGGATCATGTCCCAACCCCGTTTCAGCATCACTACAGCCATCGATTATCCGAACGGCAGGCCTCATCTCGGCCATGCCTATGAAAAGATCGTCACGGACTCCTATGCACGCTTCTACCGACTTACCGGGCACGAGGTGTTCTTCCTGACGGGAACAGACGAAAACGGGCAGAACCTGGTAAAAAGTGCTGAATCTGCGGGAATGGGAACACGTGAATTCGTGGATGGTAACGTGACCCACTTCAAGGATCTCTGCGAAAAACTCCGGATTTCCTATGACGAATTCATCCGGACCACCGAGCCCCGCCACGAGCAGGCGACCCATTCCATCTGGAAAAAGCTCGAAGAAAAGGGCGACATCTATTTCGGGAAGTACGAGGGGCTTTACTGCACCAATTGTGAGGCGTACTACACCGACCTGCAGGCTCCGGACGGAAAATGCCCTGCGCACTACAAGCCACTCGAGAAGGTGACCGAGGAAGGCTTCTTCCTGAAAACCGGGCGTTACCAGGAGTGGATCGTGAACCATATCCGGAACAAACCCGAGTTCGTTGTGCCCGAACTGTCACGGAAAGAAATCCTCTCGCGACTCGAAAGCGAGCCCATGCGGGATCTCTCCATCACCCGGCCCTCGAAAGGTTGGGGCATTCCGGTGCCCGGGCGCCCCGAATATGTGATCTACACCTGGTTCGATGCGCTCATCAATTACTATACCGCCTCGGATCCGAGAGGCTTTTGGCCGAACTCGACCCATGTTATCGGACGCGACATTTTGTGGTTCCATGCGGTGATCTGGCCGATCATGTTGCACGCGGCCGGAATTCCCCTCCCTGAACAGATTTACGTTCACGGCATGGTTCTCGCCGCGGACGGGCGCAAGATGTCGAAGAGCCTTGGAAACGGGGTCGATCCTTTCGAGGTCATCGAAAAAGTCCCGGTCGATTCATTCCGCTACTACATTTTGAGAGCCATTCCTTCGAACAGCAACGGAGCGTTTGTGATGGAAGACCTCCTGAAGCGCCATCAGTCCGAGCTCGGTAATGACTACGGAAACCTCCTGATGCGCGTGGTGAAGCTCGCTCGGAAGAGAATCGGTGACGAGATCCCGACCGCAGGGATCCCGCTGCACTTCGACTTCAGTGGATTGATCACCGAGCTCGCCGAGCTCATGGGCAAGAGGGAGCACCACCGGGCGCTCGACCGCCTCTGGGTGGAAGTGAACCGGGTGAACGGTTACATCAATGATCAGGCCCCTTGGGCCCTGAAAGACGCCGATCCGGAATCACGGAACCGCTTCATCGAAGTCATGGTGAATGGACTGTACGGGATCGACGTGGTTTCTCAAGTGCTCTCGGCCTTCCTTCCGGACACCGGCCAAAAAGCCCTTGCTGCCCTGGGTCAGACCCCTGGCGCCCTTCGATTGAAGCCCGAGACCTACCACCTGTCAGATCCTCCGGTCCTTTTTCCCCGGATGGAGCCGGCCAAGACCTGAAATCCTTCAAAATCACGCGAGCTTGAAGCGGTGCAAGAATCGGTCGTCGAATCCTTGACACCCCCTCCCCTGCTCGGGTAACCCTGAGCCATGGCATTGGGGATGATTCAGCAGGGGATGGTCGAAGTGGTTTGCGGCAGCATGTTCAGCGGGAAAACCGAGGAGCTCATGCGCCGCCTGAAGCGGGCACAGTACGCGAAACAGAAGATCCAGGTGTTCAAACCGGTGATCGATCAGCGCTACAGCGTGGATCATGTGCAAAGTCATGATGCGAACCGCATTCTTTCCATTCCGGTGCAATCTGCCCGCGAGATCCTCGAAAAAATCGATGACAACACCCGTGTGGTGGGTATCGACGAAGCGCAGTTTTTCGATGACACCCTCGTAGACGTCGCCCAGAAACTCGCTTACCGGGGCACCCGGGTCATCCTGGCTGGACTGGACATGGACTTCCGCGGACAACCTTTCGGTCCGATGCCCAAGTTGCTCGCTGTGGCGGAATCGGTGACCAAACTTTCCGCCGTCTGCGTGGTGTGCGGATCTCCTGCCACCCGTTCCCAGCGCATGGTGGCTGAAGTCGAACCGGGTTCTGCTGCCATGGAGGACCAAGTCCTCGTCGGAGCACACGATTATTATGAAGCCCGCTGCCGGTTCTGCCATGAACCGAATCCCATCATTTCCTTCCAGCCGGGACTTTTTCCTGCCGGATCTGCAGGAAAAACGGGCAAATTGCTCGAAAAGAATGAAATCGCTTAACGACACCCACTACTTCCAAGACCCTCCTCACCGAGCACCCGAGCAAGAGCATCGATACGGTCCTCAGGTCCACTTGCTTGCCGATGCCTGTTTACAAAGCGAGTTGGCAACACTCTGTTCGGCAGGAACAGGACAGCCCCTCATCAATACCCTGGTCGAGTCAATCTACGCCTCATTGATCCGGACCGTGGTGAATGCTGAATTTCCCAGAAGGAAAACCGAAGTTCGCACGCGAATGGCGGAGGCCCATCCCGAAGGATGTTTCGAGACGCTCCTCCTCGATCCCGAACAGAAAACGGTCACGGTGAATCTCGCCCGAGCCGGAACCCTGCCCTCGCACGTCTGTTACCGTGCCTTGAATCACCTTTTGAATCCGCTGAAAGTCCGCCAGGACCATATCAGCATCGCTCGACAGACGGACTCGTCCCACCATGTGACCGGCAGCGCGGTTTCCGGGCACAAGATCGGTGGAAGTGTCGACGACAGCATCCTGCTCATTCCCGATCCGATGGGGGCGACCGGGGCCACTCTCGATGAGACCCTGAATCTTTATCGGTCCTACGGTCAGCCCGCAAAAACGATCGCGATTCATTGCATCGTGACTCCTGAATACCTGAAACGATTGCGGGACACCCATCCCGATCTGATCGTGTATGCCATCCGCCTCGACCGAGGACTCTCTCCCTCTGACGTCCTCTCCACCGTACCGGGAACGTTCTGGGATCGGGAGCGGGGGTTGAACGAACACCAATACATCGTTCCCGGGGGTGGCGGGTTCGGTGAGATCATGAACAACGCCTATGTCTGAAGATCAAAAGACCGTGAAATTTTTCGAACCGCCTGTCTACATTTCCGAAACGGACATCGCTGCCCGGGTCCGTGAGCTGGCTCAAAAAATCAATGAAACCTATGGCGATCAGGAGATCACCGCCATCTGCACACTCAAAGGAAGCGTGGTGTTCTATTCGGATCTGCTACGCCACCTGAAGATGCCGGTGGTTTGTGAATTCCTCGGCGTATCGAGCTATGGCAACCACACCGAGTCAACAGGCGAAGTCAAAGTCACCTTGGACCTCAATGAACCGTTGACCGGGAAGCACGTCCTGATCGTGGAAGACATTGTCGATACGGGACTGACCCTCTCCTACCTGATCTCCTACCTCAGGGTAAAAAATCCTGCATCGCTCCGGACCGCGGCACTCCTGTTCAAACCGGAAGCCCTGAAATCGCCCGAGCTCCGGATCGATTACATCGGCTTCGAGATTCCCAACCGCTTTGTGGTAGGCTATGGTCTGGATTACGCAGAGAAATTCAGGGGACTCCCCTACATCGGAACCCTGAACTGACTCGACTGCAGGAGACCCGTCATGAGCATCGAAAAAATAAGAATCGAATCGGTAGCCCCGGTCCGTGTGGACCTGGCAGGAGGCACCGTCGACATCTGGCCCCTTTACCTCCTGCTGGATTCGCCCAAGACCGTGAACTTCGGGATCAATCTTTTTGCCCGCACGGTACTCGAATGCGAACCTTCCACCAAGCCCTCAGTCCGGATCTCCTCCGTGGATCTCTCCAAATCCCAAGAGTTCTCCTGGGAAGAAATCCTCGATGAGCACACCCGGGCGATTCCGGAACTGGACCTCCCGGTCCGTCTGCTCCGGTATTTTGCAAAACTTCACACCCACCCACGGGCCCTTTCGCTCGAAATCCGTACCGAAGCCAAGAGTCCGGCAGGAGCCGGCCTCGGCGGTTCCTCGGCACTCAGCATTTCGATCATCGGTGCGCTCTGGAAATGGATGAATCCCCGGACTCCCCTGGACCTCGAACGTGACGGTGAGTTCCTGATTTCCCTAACACGGGATGTGGAAAGCCAGGTTTTGTACGGTCCCGCCGGACTCCAGGATTATTACGGAGCCGCTTTCGGGGGACTGCAAGTGTTGAGCTGGAATATCGCCCGCAACACCCGCGAGACTCTTCCAGTCGAAACCCTGAAAGAGCTTGAGGCCCGTACACTCCTGTTTTATTCGGGTAAATCCCGTAATTCGGGAATCAATAACTGGCAGCTGTTCAAGGGGCTCATCGACAAGGATCCCGAGATCGATCGTAAATTCCGCGCCATCGTTTCAGCCACCGCAAAGCTCGAGGACGCTCTCCTCAAGCGGGATTTCCATGCGGTGGTCGCCGCTGTACGGGAAGAATGGGAAACCCGTAGAACCCTGGCTCCGGGGATCAGCACCCCTGAAATGGAAGCGGCGTGCGAGAGAGCCCGCGAAGTGACCGATCTTGCCTTCAAGGTTTGCGGTGCGGGTGGAGGAGGATGCTTCTTCATCCTGCTCCCCGAGAAAAATCCCGAGATCCGCGAAAAGGTGAAGCAGGCTGTTCTGAGGTCTTCCGAGATCAGGGCCCTTCCCTTCGAAGCGGTTCCGCACGGACTCACGGTCAGGACATGAATCAAAAGCGGTATCTGGGCCTCGATCTTTCTGGAGCCAAAAACGCCAAAACCACATTGGCGGTGCTCGAGTATTATCCGAAGGAGAAAAAGGTCTTTGTCCTCGACGTGCATCAGGGGATCGGCGCAGATGAGACCGCCAGCTCGGACGAGGTGCTGGTCCAAACCCTGCTCGATCATGCCGACGGACACCCGGATTTGAAGATCGGGGTCAACGTTCCCGTGACCCTCCCCCCCTGTATCACCTGCACCCGAAAAACCTGTCCGATGCCGGCTGCCTGTACGGTTCCGGAAGTCCGATGGATGCGGAATCATGCGGTCCGGAGTTCACTCGCCCGGCCCCGTAAAAAAACAGCGTCCAAGCGCAATATGCGCCTGAAAGAGTATTTCACGCCTTATACCCAGCGTCCGGTCGAGCTTTACCTGAAGAACGAGGTGCTCGGAAGGATCCCGGAGAAAATCCGTTTTGAGATCGACGAGACCCTCGGGGGCAATCGCGCCCCGCTCTCGGCACGCATGCATTTTCTGAAAAGCCATTTGCGCCGCTATGAACTGCTCGAGGTCCTTCCGAAACTGTCTGTCGCCCTGCTCATGCCCCACCTCAAGATTCCCCAGCGCACCATCCTCCAGCACCGTCAGATCGAAAACGGAGCGCAGGCCAGGCAAACACTCATTGAGCGGATGTGCGAGAATCTCGACATTTTCATCTATGATCGGGATCTCAAAAAGCTGACCCAGAACCTGAACGCTTTCGATGCCTTCCTTTCTGCATACACCGTGCTCTTGCAAGACCGGGGAGAATGCGTCTCTCCTCCGAAAGGCTTTCCAGTCGAGTCAGGCTGGATCTGCCATCCGAAATCCTCCTTGCTGGATCCTGATTCGACGTACGAGACCGAGGAAGGCGAGGAGGAGTGATGGCGACCTATCTGCTCAAAAGACTGATCCAGACTCTGGCGACTCTGGCCTTTCTGGTGGTGACGACTTTCTTCCTGCTCCGGCTGGCACCGGGGGGGCCGTTTGACGGCGAGAAAGTCTGGCCCGCTGAAATTCAGGCCAACATCGAGGCCAAGTACGGATTGAACCAGCCCCTCGCAACTCAGTTCTTCGTCTGGGCTGGCGACCTTTTGCGCGGAGACCTGCGTGAATCCTTCCATTACGTCGGCACGCCCGTCACCGAGATCATCCGGGAGGCGATGCCTGCATCGTTCCAATTGGGAGGGATCGCACTCCTGATTTCATTGCTCCTGGGACTGTCTCTCGGAATCCTCTCCGCCTGGAAACGCGGAACCTGGATCGACTTCTCGTCGATGTTTATCGCGGTTTCAGGCATCACCTTGCCGACCTACCTGATTGCCACCCTTCTCGTGCTCCTGTTCTCGAGCTGGCTCGGCTGGCTACCGCCCGCACTCTGGGAGGACAAGCTCTCGATGGTCCTTCCGGTGGCCACACTCGCCTTACGACCCCTGGCGATCATTGCACGGATGACCCGGACCACCCTGCTCGAAGTGCTTCATGCGGACTACGTCCGGACCGCTTTCAGCAAGGGCCTCGACGAGCGCACGGTTATTTTTAAACACGCACTTCGGAATGCTCTCATCCCGGTGGTGACCTTGCTCGGGCCGATCACCGCCTCCCTGATCACCGGGAGCTATGTGGTCGAGACGATTTTCCAGATCCCCGGACTCGGTCAGTACTTTGTGACTTCGGTCATCGACCGCGATTATCCCCTCGTGATGGGCATGACCCTCACTTACGGGATGATTCTGATCCTCTGCAACCTGATGGTCGACCTCACTTATGGAATCATCGATCCGCGGGTCCGCTTGGAGAATGTGAAATGATGAAGCGTTTCCTGAAAGACCGGAGGTTCGTCTGGAGTGCCGGTGCACTTTTCGTACTGTGCTTGCTCGCACTTTTTGCTGATTGGGTCGCCCCCTTCGCTTACGACGCGGTTTCCGTGGGTCCCAACCTTTCGCCGCCGGTGCCGGGGTTTTGGATGGGAACAGATGTCCTCGGGCGCGATCTGTTCAGCCGGATTCTTTTCGGGGCCCGCCTTTCACTGGCAGTCGGTTTCTGCACGGCACTGTTCGCGCTGGTACTGGGAACCGTGACCGGGGCTGTCGCCGGATACTTCGGTGGGAACTGGGACCGGGTCCTCATGGGGCTGGTGGACCTGTTTTTCATCTTTCCGATGTTGCTCCTTGCCATTCTCCTCACTCTCCTTCTCGGCAGAGGATTCACCGGTATCTTCCTGGCCATCGGAATGACCACCTGGGTGACCCAAGCCCGCCTGGTCCGGGCGTTGGTGCTTCAGGCCCGGGAGCTGCCTTACGTCGAGGCGGGTCGGGCCATCGGTTTGACCCATGGGCGAATTCTCTTCCGGCATATCGTTCCGAACCTGCTCGGACCGATGATCGTCTCGCTCACCTTTCAAATTCCGAATAACATCCTGACCGAGAGTTTTTTGTCGTTTGTCGGACTCGGGCTCCAACCCCCTTATTCCAGTTGGGGAACGCTGGCCAACGAAGGTTTCCGCGGGATCCAGAGCTATCCTCATTTGATGATTTTCCCGGGATTGGCGCTCTTCATCACCATGATCGCTTTCCATTTCCTCGGTGATTCACTCCGGGACATTCTCGACCCAAAGAGTTCGATCGGCTCTCAGTCCGGGCAGTAACGTGCTATCCTGAGTGTGTCTATGAGATCCTTACTCGCTTGCTCCCTGGTCCTGCTCTCTTCCTGCAACCGGTCACCGACTCCCGACCCAGCACCACCCGAAACGCTGACCCCTGCCAACACGAATGAAGCCCGGATAGTCGAACCCTCCCGATCCGTCTTCGATCTCTACCGTCTGCTTGCACACGATCCGAAGAATGTGGCGCTTTCGCCACTCAGTCTGAAAATGGCATTCGGCATCCTCCAGCCGGGCGCATCCGGAAGTGCAAAAAAATCACTCGAGGCACTTTTCGGGCTGAATGCCAATCAGACCGCCATCGCCCCTGCCGAGTTTGAACTGCTGGACGAGACTCGAAAAAACAAAAAGAGCTTCGAATTTTCAATCACCAACTCGATCTGGCTCAAGGATCCGAAACAGATTCATGCCGACTTCAAGAAGTCCCTATCCAATCTCCGGACGGAGACGAACCGCCTTCAGCTAAAAGAACTGAATTCCTGGGTCAATCAAGCGACTGGCGGAAAAATCCCCCAGCTTCTTGACCGGATCCAGCCCTCAACCCAGGCTCTCGCACTCAATACTCTCTACCTGAAAGCACTGTGGACCCGCCCCTTCTCAAAAGATCGTACCGCACCGGGAAGGTTCCAGCCCTCACCGCACGCGACCAAGGTCGTTCCGCTCATGCAACAGAGTGCGCGATTCCGTTTTCAGGAGGACCCGATTTCGAGATGGGTGGAGCTTCCCTATCAGGATACGCCTCTGGTCATGTGGATCGGACTGCCAAAAAAACGTTTTGACCTGAAGTCGATCGAGAGCCGGATCGGACCCGACTTCGTGAAGACCATCGGAGCGAACTGGAAAGACAGACAAGTTGACCTCGTCCTGCCCCGCTTTTCGGTCAAACTCAAGCAAAGCCTCCAACCTCTGATGAAGGCTGCCGGATTCGGAGAGCTGTTTATCAAAGGAGCTTTCCCGAAGGTGCTTGCCTCGGGAGAGTTGACGGCGACCGATGTGGTTCAAGCGATCTCACTCGATGTCCGGGAGGAAGGCACCGAGGCAGCTGCTGCAACGGCTGTCATGCTTGAACGTTCGAGTCTTTTCGAAGGTTCAGCGGTGCCGTTCTATGCCGATGAGCCCTTCTTGTTCCTTCTGATCCATCCGAAAAGCGGCGAAATCTACTTTATGGGACGGGTCTTGGATCCTACTCAGGGTTGACCACCCGAACCACCACATCTCCCCTCACCTTCGACTGGCAAGCGAGGCGCGAGTGGGAAGTCCTGTTGTCGAGTACGCCGAGACGCTCTTGTTCATCCTCATCCGGAGGCAATAGATTCGCCTCACCCTCGACCACCTCGCAATGACAGGTGGTGCAGGCGCAAAACCCACCGCAGGCATGCTGAATCGAGACATTATTCGCCAGGGCGATGTCGAGCAGGGCCTCACCGTCTCTCGCTTGGACTTCGATTCCGGAGGGCAGAAACTTGATTTTAGGCATGGGATCCTTCTTGGTCAGGTGGAAAAGCTGGAACCGCATCCGCAGGTCCGCTTGGCATTCGGATTACTGAATACAAAACCCTTGCCGTTCAGTCCACCCGAAAAGTCCAGCTCGGTCCCGCTCAGGTACAAGAGTGATTTCGGGTCGATCACGAGTGCCACACCCTCCTGCTCGAAAATCCGATCCGAACCGGCTGGAGGTAC
Organism: Bdellovibrionales bacterium; assembly: GCA_947462765.1. Lineage (GTDB taxonomy): Bacteria > Bdellovibrionota > UBA1018 > UBA1018 > CAIMNF01 > CAIMNF01. Next base: position 3,376 of record CANHQK010000015.1, on the reverse strand, counting down.
CGTTTCGAAATCGAGTTTGTAACTCATCCCCGAACAGCCGCCGCCCACCACGCGTACTCTCAAATGGGCTGAGTTCTGGGATGCGTCGGCTTCACGAATCCTTTTGATCTCCTGGATGGCTTGTTGGGTCATGGTGATCATAGTTTTTCTCCGTTCATTGAAAAAATACCGGTCTGCTCCGCAAAACGAAGCTCCATGGCCCGGAGTTCCCGGACCACCTGGACAATTTCTTCGGCGGCCAAATCGATCTCCGCTTCGGTGTTCCAATTGCCGACCCCGATCCGGAGCGTGGCCCGGGCAAGATCCCGCTCGACTCCGAGCTCGGTCAGAACCTGCGAGTAATCTTGAATCCCGTTCAAGCAAGCGGATGCATTGCTGACCGCAACCTGCTTCAGTCTCCCGAAAAGTGCGGCACCATCGACGCCCCGGATGGATAGATTGAGATTGTTCGGCAACCCGTCGGGGGGACTGTTCCGGACCCAGCCCTCGATCGCACCGCTCAGATGCGCCCAAAGGCGGTCCCGGAGTGTGCGCACCCTCTCCACATCCCGGTCAAAAGAACGGAAGGCGGATTCAACGGCCGAGCCGAAGCCAACGATTGCAGGCGTATCGGGTGTGCCCGGACGCAAGCCACGTTCCTGCCCTCCACCGAGGTAAAGGGGCTCGAGCTCGATCCGGGGATTTTTCCGTCTGACATAAAGAGCCCCGACCCCTTTCGGACCGCGAATCTTGTGTGCGCTCAGCGTGATGAGATCGGCTCCGATCGAGTCGGCAGTGAATCCGAGCTTTCCGAAAGCCTGAACCGCATCGGTATGGACCCACGCCCCGTAACCCCGGGCGAGGTCTGAAATGCGCTTCAAGTCCTGCAAGGTTCCGATCTCATGATTGGCCAGGGCCACTGAAACGAGACCCACATCCTCTCCCAACAAAACACGAAGGTGATCGAAGTCGACGCGCCCTGAGGCATCGGTACGGATCCACTCCACACGACATCCCCGTTCCTGCATCAGTTCGAGAGCCCCGAGAACCGAGGCATGTTCGATCCGAATCGAAAGAACTCTCTTTTTGCCGGCCGCCTGCAGGGCCGGCCAGGCACCGAGCAAGGCCAGGTGATTGGCCTCTGTCGCCCCACTGGTGAAGATAATCTCCCGATCCCGAACGCCGAGCGCCGAGGCCAGCTGCTCCCGGGCACGATCCACCCCGGCTCGTGCCTCCCAGTTGAAGCGGTGCAAGCCCTGCGAGGCATTTCCGAAGCAATCCAAAAAATAGGGCTTCATCGCCTCGAAAACTTCGGGCAAGAGAGGAGTGGTGGAATGTCCGTCGAGATAAATCATGGAAGACTTTCGGCACTCAAAATACTACTTTTTTGTATGGATTTCAAACCCTTCCGCGACCAGCCCCCCAAAAGCTTGAAAATCCGAAGGTTTTTGCGATCAGCGTTCTGCCACTTTTTTCTGACTGAAGGCCGTCTCAAAGGTCCTCCGGGCCAAGTAGGAGGATTTCACCGTCCAGTACTTCTTGTGCATGGTCATGACTGAAACCGCGATCTTGCGACCGTGAGCCTGGGCGAACCCGACAAACCAATCCACCCGCCCCTTGAAGTTACGGTCGGTCAGGTGACCGGTCTTGCCTCCCACTTGGAGCTCGCTGAACCGACCCCTGAAGAACCCTCTGAAGGTCTTCTTGGAGGTCCCGTTGATCACCGTTTCAGCCATGAGGGTGCGGAGCTCTTTAGCGGTTTCCGGGGTGACGGTATTGACTTGGGGAGCTGGCTCCGAGCGGTAAATGGTTTTGCCGGACTTCAAGTAGGCCGCGTTTATAAAGTACGGTTGCATCATCACCCCGTCGTTCGCTACGGCGGCGGCGATCATCGCGCCATGAAGCGGGGTCATCACGTTATCCTGAGTATATCCCGAGGCCATTTCTGCGAGCTCGAAAGAGTCTTCCGGATTCGCCGACCGGGATAGCTCGACGGGAAATTCGGACTCGATCGGCTCATTGTATCCGAAGCGATTCGAAAAGGCCCGAAGAGGCTCTTTTCCGATGTTGAAGACCGCCAAACGTCCGAACACCGTGTTGATCGACTTTCCGAAAGCTTCCTTCAGGGAAGAAATCCTCCTCCATCCCGAAACCTTCTCTTTCAACACTTGTGACTTGTAGAGAGTGTGATCACGCCCGGCGTAGGCGATCAGGGTATGCGGGTTGGCCTTTTGCTGTTCGATCGCGGCAGCAGCGGTCACGACCTTGAACACGGAGGCAGAAGGAAAGGTGGTTTGGATGGCTGGATTCCCGTCAATATCGAATGACTTGTTGGACGACGCCATGGCCAACACCCGTCCGGTCGAAGCGTCCATCGCCACCATCACACCCAGATCGGGCCGGTATTTTCCGAGTAAGTCCTCAGCCATGGCCTGGAGGCTCGGATCGAAAGCATAGTCGAGAATCACCGGCTCAGCGATTCCGGGCAAGGAAACCTCGTTTTGCTTGAATTCGAAGACCTCTTTCCCGGAGGAGGAGCGGGCCAGCCTGGACCGGAGTTCTTCTTTGGTCAGGAGCGCCTGATCACCGGGATGGGCGGCACCAGGTGCCCCTCTCCCGATCTTGGCACCGAAGTACCAGCCACCGAGGAAAATCACGCCCAAAAACGCGATCACCAGCGTGAGCTTAACGATTCCGGTCGACTGCGTTTGAAAATTGACAGATCCCTTGTCAACGTGGCGCATTCCTTGATTGTGACTCAAGATTTTCCAGAGTGCAAATCCTGATCCTGGGAATCCTGATCTTCTTCCTCGTCCCCAGACCCATCCTCAACCGGAACACTCGAATCGGTTCTCGCCTCGAAAGAGAGCGGAGTCCGCCACTCCTCGTCCCGTTCTGCCGGAGTGAGGTACCCGGCCATGACGAGTTTGTTGAGAATGGCCCGGACTCTTTTCCTGGCAAAAGGAGTGAGCTCCCGCTTCCGGAACGAAACAGCATATTTCTTAGGAGAAGGCAGCAACATGGCCAGAAAAGCCCCTTCTTTCGCGGTCAGAGCAGCGGGGGATTTGCCGAAATATCTGCGGCTCGCCTGCCCGACTCCATAGATGCCCTCTCCCATCTCGGCAATGTTCAGGTAGACTTCCAGGATCCGCTTTTTTCCCACCACTTTTTCAATCTTGGACGCTAACCAGAGCTCTCTCATCTTCCGGATCAGACTCCGTTCATGGCTGAGGTAGACGTTCTTGACCACCTGCTGGGTGATGGTGCTGGCACCCCGGGTGAAACGTCCCTCCTCCAGGCTATCCTTCAATGTCTCCCGGATCTGCTTCTCATCGAATCCTTGATGCTGGAAAAATGCCCAATCCTCGGAGACCAAGATCGCACCCTGAGCTTTTCT
>CANHQK010000014.1 GCA_947462765.1 Bdellovibrionales bacterium | reverse complement strand
CTTCCTGCTCGATTGACTCTTTCAGGAATCTGAAACGGGCCGGAAATCTGCAGAGTGCGTGCTGGTTCTGATCTGCCTCCACCGGCTTGAAGAATTCCTGCAGTGTCTGCCGGAGTTCGTCCTCCGGATTTTTGTTTCCGTTGTCTGAAAGAAAAAATCCTTTTCCATCGACTTCGCTTTTTTCCTTGCCCATCCAGTCGACCTGGTACTGAAGCAGGCCCTTCCATCCGGGAGATTTTGCTAGGGTCCGGATGAGTGTGTCCTCCGGCTCGGCAGAAGCCGGTGTTGTCACCCATAAATGGAGCAGAAGTTGGAAAAAGAAAAGGCCCACAGCTTTCCTGAATATCAGGAGAACTGTGGGCCGTCGAGTTGAGAATGGATCAGTACATGACGCTGTACAGGTTGTCGGTGGTCTCAGTCGAGGTTTGCTTCGACTTGGCGAAAATCTTGGAATAGTTCGACTTCAGGTAGTTGCCGAACTGTTCGCGATTGTTCGCTCCGACCAGATCAGCAAGACCGTTCAGGGTCTCGCCGTTTCCGCGTGAGATTTCGTTTTTCAGCATCTCTTGGTTGGCAGCGACATACTGCTCGACCTTTTCTTTGGACGCCAGTAACGATCCGCCATCACAGTTCGAGGTGCCGAAGGTGATCCCGAGAGTCTGGCTGCCGAAAGTGCCGTTGGTGGTGGCAGCGAGGATTTGCATCTTGTTGTTTTCGGGGAATACAATTGAGCCGAGACCGCAACCAGCCATTCCGTATCCGCCGGTGTTGGCGCGGCCGGCGATCCCTTTGGCGCTAGCGGATGATGCGGTTAGAGTGGTGGTAATCAGGGCCAGGCTCAATGCCAGGATGTGAGTCGCTTTCATGTGTCTCTCCTTGAGAATGATTGTTTGAGACTCAATTCTATGGGGTTGCCCGGTGGTCTACAAGAGCCATGACTTTGGCTGTTGTGTGGGTAACGATCATGAACGAATGAACCACAGATTGATTTCTGACGCTCTTCTTGGGTATCCGCCACCCGAGTGATCACGGCTGTGAAGCCGGGTACCGCTTTTCTTTTTTTACCGGAGCCGTTTTTGAGAGGGCGGGAAGGTAATAGCGATCCCAGAGTTTGTTCCGGAATTTGTTCGTGGGATCGAGTTTTTTCTTCAGTAAGAAGAACTCCGGCGCACGCGGATAGGCGGAGAGGAATTGCTCGGGTGTGGCGTGGATCTGGTAGGGAAGGTAATGTCTCCCTTTTACGGAAAGGACAGCCGTAATCAGCTCACGGGTCCATTCAGCGACCCTTACCTGAGCCTCTTCGCTGGTGCCTTGCTCATAGTAGATGACCAATGCAAAGACCTCCTCGGGAGCCCATGCCAGAAGTGTTCCGGGATCCGGAAGTGCATGACGGATTGAGACATTGAACACCTTCACTTTATGCTTCCTGAGGACCCTGCGCATTTTCGGGATGAAGTCATTCAGTGCCTTCACCGGCACAAAATACTCTTGCAGCACAAAAGTGGACCGATCTCTGCTCGGAGGCTCGAGTTCAGCCACGTCGTAACTGGCTTCGTGGTTTCTCCACACCACCGCATCGGTCGAGTTCAGGATCGGATCGATCACTCCGCTCCGAAGCAGTTTTCCTCCCGGCAAGTGGTTCAATGTCCGGATGACCCGTGGTTGGAGTGAGTATTTCTGGTTCCGAGGAATCAGTCGTTCAGATTGGGTCAGGGGTTTCTCGGTCCTCCGCCATTCCACGGAGTTGACGGTTTTGTAGAACGGTGGATACAAGTCCGCATTCTGGAAGACAACGGACTTGTCGTCCCGAACTTTTGTCTGGAAAAAATTCAGGTATTCTTCAGCCTCCATGCGGTGATGGATCCGCTCGACTTTGTGATTGTTCGTGAGAGAGAGGGTGGCTTCTACAATGACCCCGATTCCTCCGTATCCGCCAATCGCTCCGTAGAAGATCTCGCTGTTTTTGGTCGGGCTAGCCTCGACTAGAGATCCGTCTGCCAGGACCACTCGGATGGATTCAACCGATCGAACGAGTGGGCCTTCCCCGATATATCGGCCATGGACATTGACGCTCAACGACCCCCCTACGGTAAAGTTTGAGTAGGTTTGCATGATCCGGAGAGAAAGGTCATGCGGGTCGATGGCTTCCTGAATATCCCGCCAGGTGATTCCGGCCTGGACCCGGATTCTGCGATTTTGGACATCCAGCTCAAGAACCCGGTTCAGACTGCGCATGTCGATTTGTACCGCGCGTTCGGTCGCAGTCTGGCCACCCATGCTGTAGCGACCACCCCCGATGGAGATCGGGCCCTGTGCCTCGGCTACGATCTTCCTGACTTGGTCCAACGAGTCCGGGCGGACTACGGCTTCGACCCGAATCGGATTGAGGCGTGTGACGTCATTGACGATTTCTGTCGCCTGTGAATTCAAAACCGGAAGAACGAACGCCAGGATCAGCCAGCCCATGATTCGAGTTTATCTTTCAAAACCGGGAAACTGAAGCAGGTTTAAGGGAGGGTTGCTTTGAAATAACGATCGAGTGCGACAGTGGTCAGACGCTCGATGGACTCGGCAAAATATTCCTCGTTGTCATCATTCAGGGTGACGTAGGGATCGTTGTAATAATCCACGTCCGGTTTGGCTTCGGTGGTGATCAGGAATCTGGCCAGGTGGACGGGTTCATGACTTAAAACGCGGATCGCGTATTCAGTGCTTGAAGCCAAACGGTTCAGATTGAAGAACATGAAGATCTGTCGGCCATGGATGTTGGTGAGACCAGCGATGAAAGCTCCGTCCTTCTCGCTTTTGCCCTCGGCCTCGAGAGCGCGGATTTTGGCTTCGGCATCACTCCGCTTGAGACCCGCTACTTCGTTCACTCCGAGTGCATCAAAAATCGACAAGCTGCCGTATCCGAAAATGATCCGGAATTCAGTGAAGTCCGCTTGGGTTTTTCCGGGAGCATCGAAAGGATCGAGATCAATGATCTGATCCAACACCACTCCTGGCTTCAGAGGATTAGCTTTCCACTGAAACGGAAAGCTCAGGTCGTCGCGGGTAAAGCCATCCCGGATCGGAGTCTGGCTAAATGCGGGAAGGGAAAAGAGCAGGGTTACGACGGCAAAAAAACACCTAAAAAGATTGGATTTCATGTGGACTCCGATGCGGGAGGGAGTAGCAAATCCGCAAGGGTCCGGTCAATTCAAATACCGATTTCGAGGTTGAATCGGGTCACCCATGCCGGATCGGTCAGGGACTGGCGGGTCAGGTCCATCTGCGCCTTGACCCGGTGTCCGTCCAGATAATAGTTGAGCCCCGCGGTCGACTGGGCAAGCAGTGTGTTTCGGGAGTCCACTTTGGATTTTGACTCAGGACTGATCCGAGCAAATCGGCCCACAACCTCCCATCGGTCGGCGAAGAGGTAGCCGGATTGGACCATCCAGCCCATTCCCTCGAATAGAGCCTGGGTCGGACTCAACACACCGTTGGGTGAGCTCCGGTCGGCAAGTTCAGCCAAGAGGGACCAGCCTCGGTATTTGGCGATCAGATCGAATAGGTGAACGGTCTGATCGCTCCGGATGGGGGTACCCGTGTTCGGGTCACCGGTCGTGGTGAAGAAGGTCCCGATCGTACCCCCGGCCCGGTTCGAGTTTTTGAAAACCGCCCGGGTCATTCCGAGGCTCAGACGGAGCTGCTCATGATGTTTGAGATCCCCCTCGACATAATCCTCTTTACCGATGAAGGATCCGAAAGGAAGGACCTCTGCGCGGATGACCCAAGCCAGCCCCGAGTCGGAGGGGAAGGAAAGATTTCGCCCTTCACCACTCGAAAGAGAGCCCTTGAGATTCCATTGTTCTCTCTTGTAATGCCCTTGGATTCCGAAGTCCCGATCGATATTGAAGGTCCGGTTCACCAGAGAACGATCGGCGAATTGCAGATCCCCGGAGGAGATCACCCTTTGGCGATTTCCGGGGAGCTTTCCCTGGCCGAATGAGATCGAAAGAGTCTGATCCGGGTCCTGGATGAGGGCATAAGTGAAGTTTGCATCCCTGAGTACGTTCGGAAACTGGGATTCGTTCCAGTCCTGGTCCTCCCTGCTGAGGGAGAGTTGAAGCTGGTAGGTGAGTCTCGGGTTCACCACATGGCCCGACATCCGGATTCGGGCCCGGCGGACCCGGCCCCGAATCTCTTCGATTCCCAAGTCGCTCCCGGAGAACGATCTCAACTCAAGCAGGTTCTGAATGCGGAATCGTAGCGCCGTTTTGTAGCGGCCCTCAGGATGGGAGAATACGATCCCTTCTTCAAAAGAAACCGGATCAAACGGACCCGTTCCGTCCGCGAACCCTGACGTTGGAGCCAGGGCTGCCAGTAACGAAAGTGTGATTTTGAACCAGAGTGAACGATGCTTCACTTGGATTTGACTACGCTCCCGTCAACCGGATTGAAATACACTTCTACTTTTTTCCCGGTTTTGTCTTTCCCGTAGATTTCGTAGCAAGTTCCCGGCTGCTTGAATTTCCGGATCTGGAATCCTTCCGCCTCTTTCTGTTTCTTGAAATCCTCGACACTCATCCACTTTTCTTTGGGCTCAGTGGTGCAATTCTTTTTTGCGTGGGCGGGGTAGGTCATCAGGCCAAGAGTGACAGTCAAAAAAAGCAGATTCATGAGGAGCTCCTTGTATTGGGACTTTAGTCGTAGCATATCTTGCGCCGAAAAAACTTGCGCTAAGCGTCATTTTGTGATACATGGCCCGCATGATGACACATCAACTAATGTTCATGGCTGTTTTCTGTATGTTTATTGGGGCTCAAAGCGCTTGGAGCGGGGAGTTGATCCTCCAGGCCGAGCAACTGAAAGTCCTGTCTGAAAAGGCCCGGAATCAGCCCTACCGCACGAAAGGCGGCATTCTGTCCCGGGAGTTGATGTCCTATGAGCTGGGCGTCCCTGTCACCCCCTATTTTTTCGATGCGGAGTGCCGGGTGTCCAAGCGGCGATACAGGGCTGAGAAGCGTTGTTTGGAAGTTTCCTTCCTTTCCGGACTGAACCAGGTGAAACGGATCCCATGCGGGGACCCCATGGCTGACTTGAGGTTGCCGGGGCTTCCGGGTTTCAAACCCTTGAAGGTTTCAGAACTCAGTCCGGCACCGATGAATGGTTTTTCTTTTTTTGATCACCAGCGGTCTTTTGTCCTGAGCGGCTTCGTTCACGATCAGGAAACGGTTCGCATGGATCAGGCAGTGCTCGGTCTTCCGGATCGGAGTTCATTTCCGAGGCAGTCTTTTTCGGTGGATGCCGTGTCTCGCGGAGCGGTGAGCCTCGACTCGAAAAACGGTCTCAAAATCGCCCAAGAGTTGCGGGTAAAGGTGGGTAAGCTAGGGTTTCTCGATGCGCGCGAAAGAAATGTCCGTTCTTCGGTTGTCAGGGGACCGAAAGATCTGGTTTTCAGCGATGGGTCCGGCAAGGTCGTGGTGATGAATGATCTCTTGATACCCGGAGCGCTCCGCGGGTTTTTGATGGAGATCGATTCTCGGTTTGCCTCGGCATTGGAGGGGTTGGAAAGTCAATCCCGCGTGGAGCCGGTTTGCTACCGCGACTCCAGTTGGGGTCCGGGAGAGCAGGGGTGTCACCGCATGATCGAAGCCATCCCGGTGGTCCGCTGGTCAGCATTCAAACTCCTATTGGTCGATTTCAACTCCAAGCAGGTCTCGGTTCTGGACTGATTGCAAATCTGAGAGGGTTTGACTACCCTCGGTTGTGTTCCGTAGGAGAATGCGGCGGTAGCTCAGTTGGTAGAGTGCGAGCTTCCCAAGCTCGAGGTCGCGGGTTCGAACCCCGTCCGCCGCTCCAATTCTTTGCCGGATGACCCGACCAGCCATCGGTTTTTTCGGTCCCGGTGATTTTTTTTTGATCTCGGGTGGGACGCATTGCCACCCTGTTTACAGGAAGGTCGGGGTTCGGGAATGGATTCAGGCGTATCCGGGCCCCGGGGCAAGCTCCCGAGAGTTTTTTCGTCCCCCTTGCGGGAAAAGCACCGCATCTGGAACTTCGTGCCGACTCTGTCTAAAAACGGTCTCCTCAGATTGATCTGAGAGAAAAAGGAGATCGTATGTTGAAAGTATTCAGTGCATTGATGGTTGCGGCTCTCGTGTGTAATTCGGCTTTTGCAGCCCCTGTTGCCACCCAAGCGGATCATCATGACATGATCGCAAAAGCCTTCGAGCAATTCCGCTATTCTGCCAGCGTGAACCTCGATGCCAACGATCCAGCTTCCAAGGAGATCGCCCTGGTTCGTCTGAAGGACCAGCTTTCTGTTTTGGAAGCCAATGGAGTCACCCCCATCGAGATGATGGATTACGTCAGGAATCACATCCTCGATCGGGAAACCCGGATCGACTTCGATCGTCTGCTGCTTGCCATGAAAGAGGGAGCGATCTCTCCTGATGCTGCCAGCCAGTTGGCGATGAAGTTCCTCGAAAACTCGAAGTCCACTGGAGCCAACTTCCTCGGTGGCAAGGGCGGTCAGAATCCGATTCTGATCGTTGCCGGTGTGGTGATTGTGGGCGCGGTCACGTATTACACCATCCGCTACATCATGGATAACGGTTTTCCGTTTTTCTCGGCTGAGTGAATCGGACTGATCTGTAACTGAACCGGCGCTCCCTTCAACTGGGGGCGCCGGTTTTGCTTTAAAGGTTACGGTACGGGCAGGGATTGAGCAGGCATTTTGAAACCCGGTCACGCTGCTCATTCTGCCGGACCGTCCTGGTCTTCGGAGTCCACCTGACATCGTCATCGAAATCGAGTTGCTCGGCTGAATGTTGTTGGGAGCAGTCCCGGATCCGCATCACGTAATTGACGATAGCCCTCACATCCCTTTTTCTTTCATTCTCCAGTTTCGGATCTTCGAATCGTCCCTCGGTCATCCGGTCCAGACATTCTTTGAGTTTCTGGGTTCCACTGCAGAAGGTCGACAACAACCGGATGGTACGAGTGACTCCTAGGTTGTAGCTTCCTGCCAGGATGAGCAGGGAATCACCCTTGTCCATGTCCTCGACGCGGAAGTCCCCGTCTTCATCGAAGCCGACGCGGAGACCGGTGGAGGTGGTTGCCATGATCAGCATGTCGGTCTTGAGCGCCATGGCTTGGGCCAAAAAGGCCTGTCGGTAGCAGGTCAGATCATTTTTGCAGAGTTTGGCAGGGACGTTCCGGGTATCTTTCCAGAACTCTTCCCAAAGCCCCGCAATTTCGTTTTGTACCGTCTGGATTCGAGCTTCCTTGGGATGCATCGAACTGGCCGGGCGTCGCTTGACGGCGACTTTCTGGGCTTGCTTCAGAATCCTATTCATGTGGTCGATGTTCATCGGCCTGATTTGCGAGAATCCGATCGCTCCGACGGATGAGCGAGCATCGTGCTGGAAGCGGCTTTCCACATAAGATTGACAGGCCAGGAAGGAGTAATCGAAGCCTGAGACCTTCGCCGCCAGTCCCAGGTAGGGCCTGAGTTTCTTTCGATAGAGACAGTACTTGTTTTCCGGTATGGAACATCGGAAGTACTCATCCATTTCTGTGGGGCTCTTGGGGATGAATTTGCTCTGAAGAGTCAGGACCGAGGCATCTTGGGTGGCTCGGGTGTAATATTCCGGATAGAAAAGCCTGGACCGGTCGCTTTTCTCGAGGAACCCCACAAAAGCCTTGAGGAGTGCAGATGGATCAGTGAGCGTTTTCAGGCGTTTGTGATCTTTGGGTACGTCGAAACCCAGCTTCCGGGCGATCACCTCCGGGGTCTGGTTCATGAAGGCTGGCAGGACTCCGCAGGGCCTCAATCCGTCCGGGGAGGTGCATTCGCAAGCCACAGGAGGAGTGGCCGGTAGGGGCACTGAGGCGAAAGCACTTGAAAAAGCCAGGACAAAGGCCGAGCAAAGCAGACTGGTCCTGACCCAAAAGACACGCATCTTATAAATGTCTCTCGTAGAGGTCGAGGCGTGAAGTGTGTAAATGCCGACACAGTCCGAGGGTTAATTTTATTGAATAAATTTTATGTAAATAAACATTGACCTACCTGCGTTTTTTGATAAGATGCGCCCCTCGGAGTACTTATGAAACCAGCGTTGTTTTGTTTTTTGATGTTTTCGATGTGTTCGGCTCAAGCAGCGGTTTACCGTCTCGATACGGGCAAAGTGGCGGCGGAAGACCGCGAGATGGTGGAGGCGACCTGTGTGACGGAGCTCAAAGTCAAAGACAGCCGCTCGGCGGAGTCGGAGATCATCTCACAGATTCTAGAGCGCAGGATGTCGGTCGAGAAAATCGAGGGCTCCAAGAGCACCCTCACCACTGATGGTGCTGATGCTTATTCCGGTGAGATCAAAACCGGAGTGTACATTGTGAAGCAGAACGGTTTCGGGTCGTATTTCCCTTATATTGCAAAACGGGTTGAGATCAACCGGTACCGTACAGCCCTCACTGTACGGATCGAACTCTTGAATCACCGCGATTCTGCCGAATTGGCGGAAGAATCGGTGTGTGGAAATCTCAGCTATCTTGAGTCTTCGGATTCCGGCTCGAAGCGTTAATCCCGATTGTTTTCAGTTGGGGGGTCGGATAGGATCCCCCCCATGAATGAATTGAATTGGCGATCGATCCTGCTCGGTATCCTGCTTTGTGCGTTGGCTGCGGCCGCTACCCCTTATGTCACTTTGAAGCTCGGGCAGAGCGTGGATCTGACCATGGGTGGCATGTTCCTGGCAGCATTCGCTCTCGGTGGCCGGTATCGCGGTAAGGAGCTCGCCATTCAGTTGAATATCATCCAGACCATGATCGGGATGGTTTCGGGCATCGCGTTCATGGTGGTGATCCTCGCGGCGTTTTTTTACGTGAAATCCGTGTTCGGGAGGGAGATCGGGTTCAATCCCACTCACCTCCAGATGTTCGTCTGGTTGCTCGTGTCCGCCAATCTCGGAGTATTCATGGGCATCCTGCCAAGACAGACCGTTCTTCGGGATCGCTTTATTCCTTGGCCGGGGAGTCGTGCCACGTTGAGCATCGCCCAGACTCTGTCCGATCCGGATTCGGGAGAAACCACCAAAAAGCGGCGTGACGTTCTGATTTCCATGACCGGTGTTTCCGGATTCCTGACTTTTCTCCGGGACGGGTTGGGCGTGATCACTCCGATTGTGGGCAATGCGGCTTTGAACATGAGTCTTGGACTCGAGTTTGCCGCGATCGGCCTCGGGATGCTCGTGCCCTTGTCGGTCGGGTTGTCCGGATTGCTCGGGACGTGGATTCTGAACGCTTTCGGCGAAAAGGTGGCGGGTTTCGCAGCGTTATCGGGAGTCGCTTCCGAGCATTTTGCCACATGCGCGAACCACCTCGCGAATTATTCAACGCTTTCCGGTACAGAAAAGGAACAGGTACTCTCATTTTTGAGCGACTATTGCGGTAAAGGTGCTGAATTTGTCTCGGCTGGGAGCCACTTCAAGTATGTGGTGCAGTGGATGATGTGGCCGGCGACTGCAATGATGGTTGCGGCTGCTGTCACGAGCGTGGTGATTCCGGTGATCCGCAATCTGTTGGAACGGAAGGGCCAGGCAACCGAGACGGTGTTCGAGTCCCAGGCTGATGAGGAGATCCCGATTTGGTGGACCCTTAGTGGGCTTTTGTTCAGTTTGGTGTTGTTGGTCTGGTTGACCACCACCTGGTTCGAGATGCCCTGGACGCAAGTGTTGTTGGCGGTCGGCATCCAGCCCTTGCTGATTGTCGCGGGACTCCGTGTTCTCGGGATCACAGGCTCGGGTCCTGTTTCACTCATGGCCAATGCGACCCAGTTTCTCTTCGGTTTGCTGTGGCCGGCTTCTATCCGGTCCAACCTGAGTGCGGCCTACATCAGCGCCAGCCCACAGGCCTCGTCGGAAAACGTAGTGCCGGCGTTTTGGGTTGCCCAACGCCTGGGTGGAAAGTTCAAGACCTTGATTCTGGCCCAGCTGATCGTGATCCCGGTCGGGGCTTTCCTGACCCCATTTGTATTCGATATCCTTCAAAGGACCTACGGGATCGGTTTGAACCCGGGACAGCTTTCGGCACCCACCGGGCTCAAGATCGCCACGCTTGCGATTGTGATGGAAAAAGGTTTGGGTTACTTGCCCTACGGCGCGCTAAAGGCTTCGATCTATGCGATCCTCATCGGTGTCGTATTTGAGTTGTTGCTTTCGATCCGTCGCAGGAGCGACTCCGGCGAGGAAAAAGCGGTGTTTCCTTGGGTTCCGATTCCGGCGGCTCTCGGGTTCGCTCTCATTCTTCCGCCTTCTCTGACTATTGCAACGAGTCTCGGGTGCGTGGTCGCTGCGGTTTGGAGAAAGTTTTCCGTACGGGCCGGGGGCGCATTCGATCTCTATGCGGCACCGGTCGCTTCAGGGTTGATCGCTGGCGAAGCCATGGTGGGGTCCATCCTCATGCCTGCTTTGGCCATGCTACTTGAATGGCTGAAGTAGCCTGATTTAAAAACAGTATCCGAGCGAAAGGCCCGACCAGATCGCCGGGTACCCCGGAACGATTCCGATCGGTGAGACTTTGGGTAAATAGAAGGTCAGCCGGAGGGTCGGGCCGACATGAGTCCTGAATTCGATTCCGGCGCCCGGCCAGAACGTGAAGTCCAGGCGTGAGTTTCCCGAAAGGTAAGTGCCTCCAGCTGTCAGAAATGGGGAGAGGTATTCCCCGGCCAGGTAATAATTGGCATAGAGAAAGTACCAGGGCTCGACTCGAGTCGAAGTGACGGAGGTGAGGCTCCTCGCGACAGCATAGGTGGTGGCCGTAACAGCTCCCACTCCGGCGCCGATCGAGAAACGTCGATGCAGAACCCGGTCGTATTGGATTGAACCGTAACCGCCACGTCCGAGCACTTCTACGGCAATCAGGTTCTTCTCTTTTACACGGGGGCTATCGGCCATCGAAACAAAGGGCGATGCCGTTCCCACCACCCACAGAAGTGCACACCACCATCGGCGGAATGAGCCGTTCAGATTCAACTGGTGAATCTCCCCATTTTACCGCTCCGGTAATCGATGAAGGCCTGTTGGATTTCCTCTGGTGAATTCATGACAAAAGGGCCGTAGCCAATAATGGGCTCGTTGAGCGGTTCTCCGCCAAGGAACAGGAGTTTGGCCGGCCCGTCGGATTCGAAGCTCATGGTATTCCCCGAGGAGTCCAGAACAGCGAGCTCGGCCTCGCTCGCCCGATTTCCATCGGGAAATCGGATCGAGCCGTTCAATACAAAAAGAGCCGCAGTATGCCCTTCGGGAACCCGGCAAGTGAATCGGGTCGGTCCAGTCATCCGGATATCCCAAAGATTGATCGGAGAACGCGTGAGCGCCGGTCCACGATTCCCCTCGTACTCTCCGGCAATCACACGGACCTGTCCTCCCTCCTGGCCCAACTGAACCGAGGGAATTCGATCCCGTGTGATGCCCTGGTAGGAGGGGGAGCTCATTTTCAGTCGAGCCGGAAGATTGACCCACAGTTGGATCATCTCGAAGGGGCCCCCTTTGCGTGCATAGTCTCGCCCGTGGAATTCCTCATGAACCAATCCGGATGCGGCTGTCATCCATTGAACTTCGTCCGGACCGATGGTGCCGCCACCCCCGGCGGAATCCCGGTGTTCGACCTCGCCTTCATAGACGATCGTGACCGTTTCGAATCCACGGTGCGGATGTTCCCCAACGCCTCTTCTCTGGTCAGTGGGCGGGAATCGTGTAGGACTGGCATAATCCATGAGCAGGAAGGGAGAGATCTCGCTGGCGATATCGGAGTAGGAGAAAACGGATCTCACGGGGAAACCGTCTCCGACCCAGTGCGTCCTCGGATTGTGTCTCTTGAATCTGACCTGTTTCATGACGTGTAGTTTAACCTGCGGTTGGGGTCCGGAGCCAGCTCATTTGTGATTGAAGGCCTCGAGCACAGACGTTACACTCAGCACACATCAAATAGAGAAAGGATGTTGGAATGAATCTTAAAATTCTTGTCTTGTCGGGTCTGTTCGTCTCCTCCTTCGCTGTGGCGGGTCCCAAAAAAATCGATCCCGTAAAGCCGGTGGCCAATCTTGATACCGCTGCCAGCTATGCAACTTGGACGGGTAAAAAACTTGCGGGCTCCCATACCGGGAAGATCCAATTCAAATCCGGCAAGTTTGAGTTCAAAAAGAACACTCTGAGCGGTGGAGTGATCATTGCCGACCTGAACACGATCACCAACGATGACGTGACAGACCCCGGCTACAATCAAAAGTTGGTTGGTCACCTGAAGGGCGAGGATTTCTTCGATGTGTCGAAGCACCCTGAGGCGAGGTTTACGATCAAATCCGCCAAGGAGCTTCATAACATTGTGGCAGGCCAGCCCAATGTCGAAGTCAAAGGGACCCTGGCCATCCGCGGAGTGGAGAAGCCTTTTTCGACCACTGTAATGATGAACCCAGTCGAGGGAGGATTTGAAATCAAGGGTAAGATCGTGATCGAGCGCACCCAGTACGGTCTCAAGTACAACTCGAAGAAGTTTTTTGATGTCAAAGAGCTCGGCGACAAACTGATCGATGATCAGTTCGAAGTCGATCTGAATCTCGTCGCCAAGCGCTGAGCATGATCTGTTTTTCCGAACAGGAAAGAGCACCGGCCTCCAGACCTTTCTGGGGGCCGGTGTTTTTTTGTTTATTGCTTTCATCCTTTTCTCTGATTGAGGTCCATGCGCAGGAGGAATGGCCCACCCCGGATCCGAAGAGTTTCAAGGCACAGTTCTCGGCACGTTATGGATGCGGTAAGTTCCCGAGGTATTCAAATGAATCATTGGAATGCAATGAGCGCCGGAACCGTGATTTGCTCATCGTGGGTGTGTTGTTTGCCATGACTTTTTTGATGCTTCGGGGGGTTCAGCTCGGCATGAAGATGGAGCGACTCCCGACCCGTAAGGACATCGAGATGGGAGTTCAGGTCGAGGCCCGACTGGGTGAGATCGGACTCCGGGATTCCAAAATGCGGGTCCAGTTGCTCAAGGAATTCGCCCGTGATCTCTTCCTGAAGATGGAGCAGTGCCGGACTTCGAGAGATCTCTCGCCGATTCGGGAACGGGTGATCTCATACCTTGCCCGGGATCTCATTTTTCGTTGGGAGAGCCTCAAACGTTCGGGTGAGATTCAGAAGCGGTTCGACTTGGTTCTGGAAGGGGTGAGTATTGTGCATTTCATCCATTCGCCGTCCGAGTCTCACATCGAATTCACCGCACTCATTCGGGGGTCGGCCATGACCCAGTTTTTGCGTGAGCAGACGGGCCGATTCATTGACGGAGATGTGGTCCGGCGTCCGATCGATGAATGCTGGACCTTCCAGTGGATGGAGGGGAGGTGGGTTCTCCGTGAGATCGAGGCTGCCCGCGACTCGAGCAAGCTTTGCCAGGATTCGTGGGATGATGGTTTGGAGGAGGGATGGGTCGGAGTGCTCCACCGGATCCGGTCCAATCAAGTGAGCGATTCGATTACCCGTCTCGGGGCGGGAAATCCTCTTTGGCAGGAAAAAAAGATGCTCCACTTCGCCCGCCACATCGCACTGGCTTATTTTTCCTCGGTTGAAAAGGGATCAGGTGAATGGATGGAGTCTGACTCGACAGCCGAACTTCTCGCACAGATCCGCTCCGATCACCGTCTATTCGGCGGTCAGGATGGAACTCTGCATTTCCGCAATCTCGGATGCCGGGATGTTTCGATCTCTCAGGTCGATCCTGGAGGGAGCGGGTATACGGCGGAGGTGCAATTGCATGCTCAGCGCGTGATCAGTCAGGGAAATCAGGTGATCAGCTCGGATGGTGAGCTGAAATCGCTTTCTGTGAAGCTCGACTTCGTGCTCCAGACCAAAAGGTTCCTGTTGAGCCGGGTCCGGTACCAGGCTTGAGTGGCAACACTCAGTCCATGCGTTTGAGTGAGTGCTGGATGAGGATCCGGATCCAGCGGCGGTATTCCTCCGGTTTCATTTCCGGGCCGTTCTCGAAGCGTGCACGGACGAACTCAAGAACAGTGGGCTTTTCCGGATGAAACTCCGGCTCCTGGAAGCTTTCCTGTTCGGGTTCGAAAAGAGAGAGCTGACGGGCCTCATTGTGTTTCTTCGAGCGCATGTACACCTCCTGTGTTGGAATCCGGCGCGAATCCTTCGCGCCACTGATCGGAAGAAATGCCAGAATCATGCCGGGCCCGCGTGGACTTAAGTAGCGGTATAGAGGGAACGGTGTCGGAATGCCGCTGGAGAATTTACATCGGCGGTGTGTCAGGGCGTTCAGCGTGATTCGACTTTGCAGCGGATCTGCTCATGGTAACCGGAGTTACCGGAGCCGAAGTCGAGGATCCCTTCGTAGCGCTTTCCAACGGTATGTTTCACCCGAATGGCGGTCCCGGTTTCAAATTGGATCTCAAACTCGTTCAGACTGTCTTGAGAATCGGAGCGGTTCACGCGGCTCACTTGACCGCTCTCGACTGTGGCCTGTCGGGTCCCGATCCGGTAGGCGCACCCCGTCTCCAAACAATTGATCTCGATCAGGTGTTGAATGTACCAACCGTCCCGATATTTGCACTCGATCCCGGTTCGGGCGTTGTCATGGGCTTGCACGGATGCAGAAAAAGTCAGGCAAAGAGCCAGTAGTGGAAGGGTCGATAAGAGTGACTTCATGGGGGCGAACTTTATCACGGTTTGTGTAAAAAATGGAGGAAAAGTTGTGACATTCGGTCGGACTCTCGGCTAAACTGATTTCGTCTATGGTCAAAACTGAGGGAAAAAAGTTTTTCCTGCTTGCCAGCGCGGACGAGTCCAAGAAGAAGCGTCTGAGAGGTTGGATCCAGGAAAGGATGCCGGAGGCGGTCATTTACACGGCCTCTGATTACATGGAAGCTCTGATCAAAATCAAGAATGCTCCGCCTCAGCTCCTGGTCACGGATTATGAGTTGGGAAAAGGGCGCGTAGGGCAGATTCTCGACACCATTTTCTCCGATGAGGCGTCGAAAATGGTGGTGATTGCAATGGGCGGTCAGGCCCGTACCGATCGGGAGCGGGACGGAGTCACACTCGGACGATTGTTGTTTGTGGATCAACTTTCCACCCTTGAGGAATGGACACAGGTTTTGGGCAAGGTCGAGCATGCATTCAAGTCCGAGGCCCAGCAGTACGCAGTTCGAAACCTGAAGGCCGGGGATATTCTGATTCAGGAGGGGGACACCTCCAAACAGATTTACATTGTCAAAAAGGGCTTGCTCCGTGCGACCCGTCGGGACGGAACCGGTGCTCCCCGGCTGCTGGGGGAGATCGGTGAAGGGGAGTTTGTCGGCGAGATGGCTTATTTCAATGAAGAAGCACGAATGGCCACCGTATCGGCGGTTGTGGATTCGGAATTGGTCGAGATCCAGCCTGCTGTGTTTGAGAAGGTCATCTACCAAAGACCGTCATGGGCCAAGACCCTTTTCTCAACATTGGCCAAACGTTTGAAAGGGAAGTGATTCGCCCCTTCAGGCGGCGGGTTTCCCGAATTCCTCGGGATAAAGAGAAACTACGATATCGTGTGGCAGGACTCCGAACACCAGTTCATGGAACTCGGCCGGGTGGACTCCTTCTACAGCTGCCGCCTTGCTCAAGCGTTCGAGCCTGGCCTTGAGCTCAGGGGTGTCTACGGTGCCGCTCTCATGTTCGCATTCTAGATAGGCTTCAAAGATTCCGTCCGCGTATTGTTTTTTCAAGTTGTCGATATGGTCTTCGCGATTCATAGGGCCTCCGTCTGCTGATAGCTGATCGGAATAGTCAGGAAAAACCTGAGTGAAAAAACGAGTGGCACCCCAATTGCTCCGCCCTCCCTTGAATTTGATTCGTTCAAGTTCAGAGGAAGGAAAAGGAACCATGAATAAAAGTTCTATGATTTTAATGATCTTAGCGAGCTTGAGCTTTGGAGAGGCCCTGGCCCAGGGTCGAGGCAAAACCACCATGGAGGTGAAGGGAGGTGGGTCTGAAAAAACACTCAGGGAACAATCCTGGGGACTTTCTGCCCAACTGGGTGCTGTGGCCTTCACGGACAACCAGGGAGATGCCACCAGCCGGATCGCTTTCGGGGCGGCATTCGATTGGAATTTGAACCCTCTCATCCGGGAGGATGCCCCGACCAATCAGTACGTCGGGTTCGCAACCGGGTTCCTGTATTCGCATCCTGGAGCCAGTGATGCCAACTTTTTGGGGGGTAGTGGCTCTGGCGGGAGCAACTCGGATTTTCTCTTCATCCCACTCGACGCAAAAATCGGCTACGACCTCACGGATTCGTTCCGTTTGGCCGTACGGGGAGGGGGGAATCTCATTTACCGGAGTAATCCGTCGGTAACGGATATCGGTGCCGGGACCGGGGATGCGGGGGGTCTCTGGAAACTGTACCCGAACATCGGTCTCGATGCGGACATTCAGCTCTCTGAGAACTTCTGTCTGACGGTCCGTCCCGATATCACCCTGACCCCGGGAAATGACCTCTATGTGGCCACGATTGGCGCCACTTACGTCGGGTTCTAGGTGGCTTGCGTCAAGGGGCGGGCTCTGCTAGGGTTCGCCCCATGATGCACTTCAGGATCTCTGCGATTCTCCTGGCAGCCCTGGGATGGGCTCTGCCGGTTCCGGCTCTCGGATTCACTCCTGACTTCAGATTTTGTGTCGCCACAGCCGCCCATCAGATCGAGGGCGGCAATTTCGATTCGGATTGGGATCGTTGGGAACAGACTCCGGGTAAGATCAAAAGCGGACACGATGCGAGGGTTGCCACCGACTCCTGGAACCATGTGGACGAGGATGTCTCCCACATGAAGGATCTCGGCATCGACCTCTACCGGTTCTCGGTCGAGTGGGCCAAGATTGAGCCTGCTCCCGGACACTACCGTATGGATGAAGTCATCCGTTACCGGGATCTGGTCCGGCGCCTTCGCACCGAAGGGATCGAATCGATGGTGACGCTCCACCACTTCACTCTTCCAAAGTGGGTGGCAGACCGTGGCGGATGGGACTGGGATGGCATCACCGGCGCCTTTGATGGCTATGTCGCGCATGTGGCTGAAACACTCGGCCCTGATGTTCCGTTCTGGGTCACCATCAATGAGCCCATGACGGTGATCGCCGGTGGCTATGTGAGCGATGTATTCCCTCCAGGGAAAAACAGCCTCGGATCGATTGCTCGCCCCATGCAGAATATGGTTCGGGCCCATGCGAGAGCCTACCACACCATTCACCGCATCCTCGATTCGAAGGGCTTTCGTCCGAAAGTTGGATTCGCTCATCATTTGAGGAATTTCGACCCGGCCAGGAGAGCGAACCCTCTCGATCGTTATCTTGCCCGGAAGTTCGATGAAGTCTTCAACTGGTCCATTCCCTTGGCTACACTCGACGGCAAGTTGCGTTGGAAGGTTCCCTTCCTGACTCGCTCAAACGTGTTCATTCCAGAGGCGATCGGCACCCAGGATTTCTTCGGTTTGAATTACTACTCGAGGGATCGACTCCGTTTCAGTCTCTTCAAGGCGCCCTTCATTCGCCGGGAAACATCGAGAGGGGCCGATACGACCGAGCTCGGGTGGGAGGTTTACCCGGTCGGGCTCGATCGCTTGTTGATTGAAATCCGTACCTTGTTTCCAGGAATGGAGATCCACCTGACTGAAAACGGGTTAGCCGATCGCGATGATAACCAGAGAATCCCCTTCATTCGGGATCATCTAGCTGTCCTGGAACGGCACATCCGCGACGGTGCTCCGATTCGAAGTTACTGTCACTGGACATTGAATGACAATTTCGAGTGGGCGGAAGGGTATACCGCAAACTTCGGGCTTTACTCCCTTGAGCCAGTAACCTTGAAAAGGACCCCGCGAGCAAGTGCAATTTGGTTTGGCAAGATGACCCGTTCGGTGAAACAAACCGGGAGGATTCCAGAATGAATGTGGCACTGAAGGTGATGATCGGGCTGTTTTACGGTTGGATGGCCAGTGCCGCATCTGTTCCGGCAAAAGCCCAGGGATTCAGATGTGAGCCAGTGGCTACACCGGAGTGGCAAGCATTGGCGGAGGGAGCCGAGTGGGCGAAGTTCGATGTCCGCTTCACCCCTTATCATCGTGAGAGCCAGACTTGGGAGGCTGAACCCACGCGGTCTGTGACGGTACGGGCTTTCAGAATCGATCCTGAAAAAATCGAGATGCGGTTTCACCGTGCTTCAAATGATCTCGATTGTGACCCCTCCCGGGACAGGTATATCCGAAAACTGATCGGGGACTCCCGCGTGAAAGCACTCGGGGCGATCAATGCCAGTTTTTTCATCATGCCGAACGGCAAGACATTGGGTGTCACGGTTGATGAGCGGAAGGTGTGGGGAAGAAACGCGAGCGAACAGGCGATTTCCTCTTCCGGGGTTCTCAGTCTCCAGAAAGGGGAGTGGAAGCTCGAGTCCCGTGACCAGTTCATCGATCGTCACGGAGCGGTAGTCAGCTCCGAAGAGGCGCGCGAATACCAGTTCGCCGTACAGGCTTATCCCCGATTGTTGTCGGACAGTCAGGTGGTGGTTTCGGACCGGGTCAAAGAAGACAAGCGTCCCCGGACTTCGATCGGATTGAGCGCTTCTTCCAGCCAGGTTTTGTTGGTCACACTGGATGCGGGGGGAGAAAATCCGACCACCGGCATGAGTTTGTTTGAATTCGCGCAGCTCCTGGGTTCGCGGGATTGCGGTTTGGCGCAAAAGACGGTTCTCAATCTGGATGGTGGCGGCTCCACAGCCTTCGCGATTCCATCAAAAGGGATTTATCATCAGGCAGACCGCTGCAGGCATCTCGGAAACATCTTGATGATTCAATCGAGGGCCAAGAAAAAATGATTCTGGGCCTGATTTTCCATTTTCTACTCCAGACGCCAGCTGTGTTTGCTCTCGACTACGGGATCGATCGAATTGACGAACCGAGTGTCCGGTCCGAGCTGGAGGGAAAGAGCCTGGCTGTTCTTGCCCATGCCGCATCGGTCGATCGTGAGGGTCGTCACCTGATTGATTTGTTGAGATCGAAACACCGCCTGGTCAAGATCTTCACCCCCGAGCATGGACTCCGTTCGATGGATGACGGATTCATTGATGACGGGGTGGACCCTGAGAGTGGCCTTCCCGTGATCTCGCTGTATAAGAAAAACGGCCGCACACCCCGCCCGGAAGACCTTTTTGACGTAGATGTGATCGTGATGGATCTACAGGATGTCGGAGTGAGGTACTACACCTACTTTTCGACGCTTGCCGGATTCATGAAGGTGGCCGCAACCCTGGGTAAGAGGGTCGTCTTGCTCGATCGTCCGAATCCGATTGGCGGCGAACGGATCGAGGGGACGGTTTTGGACGCCTCGCTTACGGGCAATTTTATCGCCTATCATCGTGTCCCAACCCGGCACGGAATGACCCTTGGAGAGCTTTCTTTGCTGTTTCTCACCGAGTCCCGGATCACTTTGCCGATCCATGTGGTGGGTGTGACTGGATGGAACCGACAGTTTTTCAATCCGGACTTCGGTCGGGTGTGGAGGGCTTCTTCTCCTGCTTTACCTGATATCGAGCAGGTCGAACTGTATGCATTGGTCGGGGCGCTTGAACAATTCAATCTTGCGGTAGGCCGGGGAGTTACCAATGAGTCGGCTTTCCGTGTGTTCGGTGCGCCCTGGATCACAGAAGAGGAGTCGGCTTTGTTGGCTCGGGAGCTGAATGACCTCGGGCTTCGGGGTCTGGTTTTTCTTCCACATCGGCAACGGGTCACGCGAGCCATCTATGAAGGGCAGGACATTCGGGGGATTCGGATTGAATTGGTCGGACCGCCTGAAGAACGGGTGCGCTCGGACGAAGCATTGTACCGGATCAGTTCGATTCTTCTCAGTCGATTTTCCGGACGGATCACTTTCGGGAAGTTCGCCGATCTTTATTTTGGAAGTTCCTCTTGGAAAAGCGCCTGGTCGAAGGGTCTGGAGTGGGATCAGTTTTCTGCAACCCTGGAGCCTGGCCTAACGGAGTTCAGGCTTCGGCGCGTTCCGTTTTTGCTGTACTGAGAGTTCCTTGAAAAACAAGAATGCGCTCTCGTGACCGTTCGGTGTGGGTTGGCCGGCCACGCGGATCTCAGTCCGATGGGGAATGCCAAGTTCGGTTGCACGAATTGAGAGCTCACGGGTGTGACGTGGCGAGTGTACAAAGTGATTGTGATCCCTGTCCGGGGCGTCATCGAGGTTATTCCAGAACAGCATGGGGGCGTCATCTGATGAAAGATTGCCGTACATATCGAGGTATTTCCTGACCTCGATGCCCTGTGGGGTGTCGAGATCGGCCGCTGAATCGAAATGATACCTTGAATAAACCTGGTCCTTCATGAACCGATCGGTCATTTCTTTGCCGAAGATTCTGTACCAGACATAGTAATCGTAAGACACCTGGGCATTCATGTGCCCCGCTCCTTGGACCCGCGTTGATTCCCTTTTACTGCGCTTTTTCGAATCGGGAGAGCCCAGGTCGTCGTGACTCGCGAGCCAGAGGCTCGCGCTTCCCCCCGCACTGTAGCCATAAGCATAGATGCGGGATTTATCAATTCCATATTGGCGGGCATGGAGACGGATGTATTGGATGAATCCGGCGATATCCTCCTGCATGATGGTTTGCAGGGGCGCATGCTTCAAGAACCGGTAGTTGATGGCTGCAAAAGCGAAGCCGGAATTGAGGTAACGGGCCCGGGTCGCCGGGGCTTTTCTCATTTCGTCCTTGCTTCCTGCCTGCCAACCGCCACCATGAATGTACACCACGAGGGGGGCGCTTTTCTTCTGCGCCGGAGTCCAAAGGTCGAAGATCTGGCGGGCATGTTTTCCGTAGTGGACATCCAACCGCTCTTTCACCTCGACCCGATCGGGGATTTCAGCATGTGAAGCAGGGAGAAGAAATACAATCCAGGTAAGGAAGGTGAGCATCGTGGCGGATTCTACCAAAGAAGGTTCAGCCCTTGAAGCGAAAAGTTGTAGAAAAAACTCAGGTTTTAAATCGGTTTGATTGATTTATACTCATTATCATGAAGAGAAAACAGCAAACGAGGCTCCGGCAGTTGAAGACCCCCTGGATGATTCAAGAGTTTGTGCATGAGATTCCCTACAATCCGGGTTCGAATTGCGCATCGGCCTCCGGGGTGCTCAAGCAGGGCGCAGCTCATTGCATGGAGGGCGGCCTGTTGGCCGCACATCTGTTGGAGGGAATCGGGCATGAACCCAAGATGCTCCACCTGCGTTCGCATCGGGATGATGATCATGTGGTGGCACTGTTCAAGGAAAAGGGACTCTGGGGAGCGGTCGGGAAGAGCAATACCACTTTGCTCGGCTGGAGATCTCCCGTTTACCGGTCGGTTGAGGCATTGGCCTTGAGTTATTTTCCGTTTTATTTCAACACCAAGGGCCAAATGAGTCTGGTGGCCTGGGCCGGTCCGATTCGACTCAACAAGTACTTGAAGCGCTGGGATTGGAAAAACGGGACGGGCGATGTCGGAGACTTGAGTCTAGAGTTTTACGACGAAACGGCGTGGGAGATTTACAGTCCCAGGCAGATCGAGCGTCTTCCTCCCGCTCCGCGCCTTCTGACAGATGCATGTTTTTTGGGCGCCAACCGGAAGGGCTTGTTCCAGACCTGAGGGGAGAGTAGGATGCGGGGGAAGGGGGCCTTGCAATGAATCCCATCAATTTGAAAAAAACTGTCGCCGGAGATCTCGAAGGTGTCATCACCCGTCTGACCGAAGCCTTGAAGGTTCAGGGTTTCGGGATCCTGACCCGGATCGATTTCCATGCCAAGATGAAGGAGAAGCTCGGTAAGGATATGCCTCCTGTGGTTATCCTCGGAGCCTGCAATCCGGCCTTGGCCTACGAAGCTTACTCGAGGACTCCCGATGTGACTTCGCTTCTGCCTTGCAATGCGGTAGTGAGAGAGGTCGGAGCCGGGCAGTACTCCGTGGAGTTGGCCAAGCCCTCTTCGATGATGGAAATTCTCGGGGATATGGATTTGACCGGAATGGCCTGCGAAGCGGATGCCCGTCTCGAGAAGGCTTTAGAGGCGCTGTGAATGGCGGCCCTTCTCAACCCTTGGGATTCCCGTTACGGTCAGGACGGATTCTACTACGGAACCGAGCCGAATGATTTTTTAGTCGAGCAGTCGCGACGGATTCCAGCCGGGGGGCGCGTGTTGTGTCTTGCCGAGGGAGAAGGGCGAAATGCCGTTTATCTGGCAGGGCAAGGGTTCCGCGTTCTGGCTGTGGACGGATCGAAAGTGGGCCTTGCAAAGGCCAAAAAACTGGCTTCGGATCGGGGCGTTGAAATCGAGACCGTTCTTGCCGATTTATCCGAATTTGATTTTGAACGTGAGGCATATGATGCGGTGGTTTCGATTTGGTGTCACTTGCCACCGGCGTTGAGAACGACCATCCATGCCCGATCGATCGAAGCATTGAAGACCGGGGGAGTCCTCATTCTCGAGGCCTATCGCCCCAAACAGCTCGAATACAAAACCGGTGGGCCACCGGTTCCTGAGTTAATGATGACGCGTGAGATTCTGGCCCAGGATTTTACAGCACTCGCACCTCTGGTGCTGGAGGAGAAGGATCGGATGATCCATGAGGGCCGGGGGCACGAGGGGCTCAGTGCCGTGGTTCAGTTTGTCGGGGTGAAGCAGACATGAGCAACTTTGAGAGCCTCCACACGCATTCTCCCGATGTCGACCTCTTGAAAGAGAGTTGGTCCCAGTTTGCGCCCGAGGAGAGACTCGAGTGGTTCCGGCGTCTTTCCCGGAGTGATGCCGAGGAATTGTTTTTGAATCTGAGTCCGTCGGATCAGGCCGAGTGGTTTTCCGTGCTGGATTGGAGCGAGCGGCGCTCCTGGCTTCGCATGCTACCCCCCGATGATTCGGCCGATTTGATCCAGGAGTTTCCTCTGGAGGAGCGCGAACGCTTGATCGGGCTTCTTGACCGGGATACTGCAGCTGACGTGACCGCCTTGCTGGCGTACGCTGAGGATGCCGCCGGTGGTCTCATGAATCCCCGTTTTGTCCGGCTCCGCCCTGATGTGACGGTCGATGTGGCGGTTCGGTACCTCCGAACCCAGGCGCGCAAACAGGTCGAGACCATTCATTATGCCTACGTAATCGGGCCCGATGCAAAGCTCATGGGCACCGTCTCGTTCCGGGATCTGCTCTTGGCGTCTCCTGAGAAATTGGTGTCTGAAAT
Organism: Bdellovibrionales bacterium; assembly: GCA_947462765.1. GTDB lineage: Bacteria > Bdellovibrionota > UBA1018 > UBA1018 > CAIMNF01 > CAIMNF01. The sequence goes on along the minus strand of CANHQK010000014.1, from coordinate 20,676 downwards.
CATGGAGACCGATTTGATCACCGTGCCCGAACACATGGATCAGGAAGAGGTGAGTCGGAAGTTCTCTCACCATGGACTCACAGCCATTCCGGTGGTCGATGGGCAAGGCCTCATGAAGGGGATCGTCTCGGTCGATGACGTGGTGGATGTGGTCCAGGAAGAAGCGACCGAGGACATGCACAAGCTCGGGGGAACGGCGGCGCTCGAGGATCCGTACTTACAGGTGTCTCTGTTCGACCTGGTGAAGAAGCGGGCCGGGTGGCTCGTGCTCCTGTTTGTCAGCGAGATGTTCACCGCCACGGTCATGGGCTTTTACGAAAAACAAATCGAGCGAGCAGTGGTGTTGGCTCTCTTCATCCCGCTGATTATTTCGAGCGGAGGGAATTCAGGCTCCCAGGCTTCGACCCTCATCATCCGCGCTATGGCGCTCGGTGAGGTGAAACTGAAAGACTACGGGCGGGTCTTTTTCAGGGAGCTTCGGGCCGGCCTCATGCTCGGGGGGATCCTGGGTGCGATCGGCCTTTTGCGGATTCTCTTTTGGCCAGGGACCGAGGCCATTTACGGACCCCATTACTTTTGGATCGGCCTCACGGTTTCATTGAGCCTTCTCGGTATTGTTTTGTGGGGAACCTTGACCGGGTCCATGCTGCCTTTTGTGTTGAAACGTTTCGGGCTCGACCCGGCCAGTGCATCGGCGCCCTTTGTGGCGACGCTCGTGGATGTCACCGGGATCATGATTTATTTCACCCTTGCGAGTTTTCTCCTGAAGGGTTTGCTTCTGTAAGAGTATTGACCTCGGATCTGAAAACAGGTTTGATAGGCGGATGAGGGGAAATTCGAAACGGTTATCCTGGGGTTTGGTTTTGGGGTTCATTCCTTTATGGGCATCAGCCAGCGAGACGGGTAACTTCTGCACCCGTACCGAAGAGGACATTCTCGCGGCTTTCGCTGAGCCTTCTTTCAGGATGGGGTTTCAAAATCAGGGTGGCCTCGTGAATGGCGGGACTTGCTGGTGGCACAGCCGCCTGCAGCGTTCCGCGATCTACCTGACCCGGTTTCGTCCGGAACTCCCACGCCCGGACCGCGAGGGGGTTGAACGTATTCTGAAGGACCTCGTTCATCAGCGTCAGGTGGTGGAGATTCCCGGGTATTCCAGTTTTTTTGAGTTCACTCGGGATCATCAGGCCCAAGTGCAGCGGGAACTCGATTTGTGGCAGATCCGTGATGGTTTTGTGAATCAGCAATGGATCCGTGGGCTTTCGGGTCGTTCCAAGCTCCCGTCACGGAGGCTCGAAAAACGGATGGAAAGGATTCATCGGGTTTTTCAGGGCTCAAAGCCCGGACTCTGGATCATGGCACAGATGAAGGGAATCACCTCCCACGCGCTACTGTTGCTCGGCATGGAGCCGACTGTGCAGGGGTATCGCCTGCGCTTCATCGATTCGAATTTTCCTGATGAGACTCGTGAGTTGGAGTACCGTCGGGGAGATCGAGCATTGGATCTCGGGTATGCTGAATTCATTCCGTATGCGGGATTTCGGAATGATTTTCGGCGCATTGCAGCAGCGCTTGACGCGCATTGCGGCCGAGAAGCCGGTTCTGATCCGTTTGAGATTTCCGACGACCTGATTTTTTGATACGACGAGGGGCATGAAATTCAAGCCCGGTATCGTGTTCGGAACAGCCCTTCAAGATCTTTATCAATATGCCAAGGAGACCGGCTTTGCCCTCCCTGCGGTGAACGTGATCGGTACGGATTCGGTGAATGCCGTACTCGAGACAGCGAAGGCCGTAAATTCTCCAGTCATCATTCAATTTTCGAACGGTGGGGGGCAGTTCTATGCCGGTAAGGCGCTCAAACTGCCCAATGAGGGCGGAGCCGTACTCGGATCGGTGAGCGGAGCGCGTCACATCGCCCTCATGGCCGAGCATTATGGAGTTCCGGTCGTGATCCACACCGATCACGCCGCAAAGAAGTTGCTTCCTTGGATCGATGGCATGCTGAAGCTGAGCGAGGAGCATTATCAGGCTACGAAGAAGCCCTTGTTCTCGTCCCACATGCTCGATCTTTCGGAGGAGTCGCTCCAGGAGAACATTGAAATCTCCGCAAGCTACTTCAAGCGCATGCGTGCGATCGAAACCGGCATCGAGATCGAACTCGGCGTGACCGGAGGGGAGGAGGACGGAGTGGACAATACGCATGTCGACAACGCCAAGCTCTACACCCAGCCCGAAGACGTTGCCTATGCTTACCAGCACCTGAAAGAGATTGGCGGCGGGTTCACTGTGGCGGCCTCATTCGGTAATGTGCACGGAGTGTACAAGCCCGGAAATGTGAAGCTCACTCCGGTGATCCTCAAGAATTCGCAAGACCACATCGAGAAGAAATTCGGTACGTCCAAGAAGCCCGTGAACTTTGTATTCCACGGCGGCTCCGGATCGACCCGCGAAGAGATCCGCGAGACCATCGGTTACGGCGTCATCAAGATGAATATCGACACCGATATGCAGTGGGCTTTTTGGGAAGGGGTCAAGGATTACTACCTCGAAAAGAGCGCTTATCTCCAAGGTCAGCTCGGCAACCCTGAAGGAGCCGATTCGCCCAATAAGAAATTTTATGATCCTCGTGTTTGGCTTCGCAAGGGTGAAGAGAATTTCGTGAAGCGCCTGAAGGGTGCGTTCGAGGATCTGAACAATTTGAACCGGAATGCTTGAGAACAGCTTTCAGACTCTACCGGAATGGCTCCATGCTGAAGTCGATCCGACTCCCGTAGCAGGTGCCAGGTTGATTCATGTTCAGTCGGGAATGCGGCAGGAGATCGGGCTCGGCATGATTCCTGATGCAGAACTTTTAGCCTGGTTGAACGGTGAGAAACGGATTCCCGGTGATCAGCGGATCGCCACGCGCTATGCCGGACATCAGTTCGGGGTCTGGGCCGGGCAGCTTGGCGATGGACGGGCGATTTCCCTGGGTGAGTTTTTAACCCCCACTCGAGGCCGGCTCGAGGTGCAAGTCAAGGGCGCTGGGCCGACTCCGTTCTCGCGGAGGGGAGACGGACGGGCAGTGCTCCGGTCTTCGGTCCGGGAATACCTGTGTTCGATCGCCATGAAGGGGCTTGGTATTCCTACCTCAGAGGTGTTGGCCTTGGTTGCCGGAACCGAGCCTGTAGAGCGTGAAACCACCGAGACTGCGGCTCTAGTAGCCCGGGTGTTCCCGACCAATATCCGTTTCGGTCATTTTGAACTCTGCCGGCACTTCAATCGACCCGGTGAGTTCGATGCCTTGACCCAATACACCCGCGAGCTGTTTTTCCCGGAGTGTACGATTGAAGAAATGCTTCGCGAGATCACCCGTCGGACAGCGCACTTGATGGCCGCCTGGCAGGATGTCGGCTTCTGCCACGGGGTGATGAATACCGACAATTTCTCCATCTTGGGTTTCACTCTGGATTACGGACCTTTCGGGTTTTTAGAAGACACCCGTCTCGATCATGTATGCAATCATTCAGACCATGAAGGACGTTACGCATTCCACCGGCAGCCTGATGTAGGGGTCTGGAATCTTGAAAGGTTTTTAGCGTGTTTCCGTGACCTGGTTCCGGTTGAGCAATTGACAAGCATTCTGGACGCTTACTTTTTTGACTTCAAGGCCGAAACCGAGCGTCGGATCCGGCTCAAGCTCGGATTCGAGACGGCTCGAGATACTGATTCGGGCTTGTTTCTCGATTTGCTCCGGATCCTTCATGACCAAAGAATCGACTACACTTGGTTTTTCAGGAATCTGGCTCGCACCGACTGGATCATCAATCCATCAGTCAGGGGAGAGGCTCTTCAGGCCTGGCTCAAACGGTATCAAGAGCGACTCGTGTTGGAGGGGCGGAATGATGCTGACCGGAGTCGGGCGATGATTCAGAACAATCCCAAATATATCTTGCGTAATTATATCGCGCAGGAAGTCATCGAGGCGGTCTCTCGGGGATCTGAGCGTGAGCTTCTGGACTGGATCAGAGTCCTCGAAAGGCCTCATGACGAGCACCCCGGATTCGAGCGCTATGCCGGCCCCACTCCGGACTCCCTCAAGGACTTCGAGATTTCCTGTTCGAGTTGATACGGATAGGGCTTATTCAGACGACTGTAACCACAGGCGGACTGCGGCGAATACCAGGAGCAATGAAAACCCTTTCTGGAGAGTTTTCACAGGCAGATGTACGGCGAGTTTCGCTCCGAAAAAAGCACCGAGAAACATTCCGAGAGCGATCCAAAGACTGAATTTCAGGTGTTCGGTTGTGATGAGCCCTGATTTGAAATAGTGATACACACCCAGGGCGCCGACGGGCAGGAGCATGGCCGCGAGTGAGACTCCACTGGCGGTCTTCTGGCTGAACTTGAGTCCATACACCATGGCCGGAACCAGCACGACTCCCCCCCCGATCCCGAAGAGACCGGCAAGAACTCCGGCGGCAACGCCCATGAGTAACAGTAATATGGTCATGTGAAAGGTATCTCTCTCCCGGGAGTTTCAGTCAAGGGTTTGAGGACTTGTCACCCCCTCGGGCACTCGTTACACTGATTCGAATATGGAACTTAAGGAACTGTCTCCCGAACAGGTGCGTGATTGGACCCTCGAGCAGAAAGACCGTTGGTGGTTGAATGAGGTTTATCGAGGCGACATGCCCCAGTTGAATCTCCGTTCAGCCCTGACCGGGATGCTGCTCGGCGGAGTGCTCTCTCTCACCAATCTGTATGTCGGGATCAAGACCGGCTGGACACTCGGGGTGGGAATCTCTTCCGTGATTCTTTCGTTTGCGATGTTCAAGCTCATCTCAAAGCTGAAGCTCGGACGAGAGATGACCATTCTCGAGAACAATGCCATGCAGTCGGTAGCGACCAGTGCGGGCTACATGACGGCCCCGCTCATCAGTGCCATTCCCGCATACATGCTCGTGACCGGCAAGGTAGTCCCGATGGAGCACACGATGGTGTGGATCATCCTGCTGTCAATTCTGGGTGTGCTGTACGCGTTCCCACTGAAAAAGCGTTTCATCAACGACGAACAGTTGCCTTTTCCTGAAGGCTATGCGGCCGGAGTGGTCCTGCAGAACCTCCATGCGGACGAGGGGAATCCCAACGGTAAGAGTGACGGGCTCTTCAAGGCCAAGATCCTCGGCTACGGAGCTGGGGTTTCAGCCCTGCTCGAAACCCTTCGGAACGAGAAAGTCATGCAGTCGCTCAAGGTTGGATTTTTGGCCATCCCCGAGCATCTCGATGACCTCGTGTACAGGTTCTTCACTCCTACCTTGTTGGGAACCCCTCTGAAGGATCTGACCATCCGGATCGACACCTCGATCGTGATGCTCGGAACCGGGGGTCTCATGGGCACCAAGACCGGGGCCTCGCTCATCATCGGTGCGATTGTGAATTACGGGATTTTAGCGCCGTTTCTGATCCGTGAAGGGGTGATTCCCTCCGCCACCTTCAAGGCGATCACCATGTGGTCACTCTGGTTCGGGGCTGCGCTCATGACCACGTCCTCGCTCTATTCTTTTTTCTCGAAGCCCCAGGTTTTTGTGGCGGCCTTCAAAAAGATGGTACGCAAAGGTCCTAAAACCACCGACCCCCTCGAGGCCATTGAGCTTCCGGGCAAGGTTTCCCTGATCGGGATTCCCTTAGTGGGCGCTGTGATGGTCTGGCTCGGGCACGCGTGGTTCGAGTTCGGGATTCTGGAAGGCATCATAGCCATTCCGCTTGTGTTCGTATTCACGCTGATTGCGGTGACTTCGACCGGGCTCACTTCAATCACTCCGGGTGGGGCTCTCGGTAAGCTGACCCAGCTGACTTATTCGCAAATCTCGCCAGGAAATGTGCCGACAAACATCATGGCGGCAGGAATCAATTCCGAAGTGGCATTGAACGCTTCGAACCTGCTCATGGACATCAAGCCGGGCTACATGCTCGGGGCCAAGCCCCGTCAGCAAGCGGTGGGACATGTGCTCGGGATTTTTGCGGGAGCGGCGGTTTCGGTACCGGTTTATTATCTCATCTTCAAGGGTGACATCTCCTTGCTGACCAGCGACCAGCTTCCGATGCCGGGGGCCACGATTTGGAAAGCGGTGGCTGAAGCACTGACCCAAGGGTTGTCGGCCCTTCATCCGACCGCTCAGATCGCAGCCTTGGTCGGAGCTGTTCTCGGGATTGTTCTCGAGTTTTTGAATCAAAGAACCAAGGGGAAGTTCCCGGTTTCTGCGATCGGGCTCGGGCTGGCGTTTGTCCTCCGCTTCACGGACTCACTGGCGATGGCGCTCGGGGCATTTTTCTTCTGGTATTGTTCGAAGCGGTTCAAGAATCCGGAAAGCACCGGTCACAAGGTTTTCGTCGAGAACTCCGAGACCTTGTGCGCCGGTGTGATTGCCGGAGGCTCGATCATCGGAATTTTGCTGATCATTCTTGAGACAGTGGTATTCGGGAAGTAGGGAATGATCAACGGTGTAGGGATCGTGGCTTAACCTTTAATTCACGGTATCCGCTTTGTAGGTCTTGTTCCCTCAGGTAGTCCGCATCCTCGAGCTCGGCGATCACCACCTCTGCCGTCGTGTACACCACGCTACCCGGCATCAGATGTCCACCCAGGGTGTTTCCTCTTCCGTCTGAAACACTCAGGTGGAGGTGCATCGATTCTTCATTCAAAGTACCCACGAGTGAGACCATCTCAAAGTGACCTACCCCCGATGTTGCGTTCTTCTGGTTGGCATATCTCAGGCTTACCCGGGTCAGGCTCCCGACAGCACTCACAATCGTTGCAGCCCGGATCCGGTGGCTTTTTGCCCAAGCCTCGAGTTCTTCTGTAAGTTCCTGGCCCGGTTTCAGGCGGAGAGTGTGAGCCCGAACCCGTGAAGGAACGGCCGGGTCATCCGCATACGGGGGGGTCGTGCAAGCGTTGAGAGATAGGATCGGGAGAATGTATTTCCAGAATTTCATTTCAGTCCTTTCAGGTAATTGATGCAGGAACGGGCGTCGCCACGGAAGGCGATCCGATCAAGATTTTTTGCGATCGATCTGTCGTATACCGGGTCGTAGTAGCGGAGCAGGAGAGCCTCGATCCAAGGGCGATGCAGGTCCAGTACCGGCTCACCATCGATCTGAAATGCAGCATCGATCAGTCCACGGATCCGCGCGGTTTCGAGTCCGCCCAGTTTTTTTGAGATACGATCGAGCGAGTCTTGCATGAATTTAGCTACGGCGTGGTGATCTCCCGCATGGGAATGAAATCGCTCAAGGACATAACCCTCGAAGATATTCCGGATGCGCTCTTCCATGGGAATCTCCAGAAGCAGTATGGCAGCCTGATTCATCGAATCCTTCAGGGCTCTGGGTACGACACAGGATCCGATCATGACGGATTCGTCTTCGACCAGGGTGACCGGTGCCGGATCGTGCTTCAGAAGCTGAATGGCCACCCGATTCTCGAAGGTGATTTGGGCCGGTTGGGGCCCCATCTTGCCAAAGCTCGAGCCCTTGTGGTTTGCTGCGCCCTCGAGGTCGATGGAGGGAAGCGTGGTCGCATTCAGGATCAGTGTTTTTCCCGACCCGGTTCTGCCCCCGACTACGAGCAACTTCCGTCTAATGCTCTCCTTTTCCAGTGTTTCCAATAAAAAGCGCCTCAGGGCTTTATAGCCTCCGGGGACGAAGGGCACCCTCAGGCCACGCTCTTCGATCCAGGAAACACTGATCTGGGAGCGGAGTCCTCCACGGAAGCAATACAGCCAAGCATCAGAATGCTGTTTCAGAAAGCCTACCCAGGCATCGATTCGGGATTCACGGCGGTCACCCGAAACCAGATCATGCCCGAGCTTCAAGGCTTCGGCTTGTCCCGCCTCTTTGTAGCGGGTTCCGACTGCCGCCCGTTCTTCATCGTTCATGAGCGGGAGGTTCACCGATGAGGGGAAGTGCCCCTCGTGAAATTCGATTGGAGCCCGGACATCGATCAGCGGAGTATCCCTACGGAAGAGTTCGCGAAAATCAATCATGGAGGCGGATCTCAGGGGTTCCCGGAGCGGATGCTTCATGCACTTCTCCGACGATCGAGGCCCTAGGAAAACGTGCTTGGATTTTATGGAGGAGGTCGACCGCTTTTGCGCCCGGAACGGAAAGCAGGAGGCCACCACTGGTCTGCGGATCGAACAGGATTTTCTTCTCGATCGGATCGAGCCCGCTCTCGTAGTGGATGGAGCCTTGTGTGTAGCTCTCGTTCGATCGGTGAGCTTTGGTGAGGTTTTCAGCTTGAAGGGAGGCAAAGGCTTTGTTGAATACCGGGATCTCACGGAATCGAAGGTGAAACCCGACCCCGGAGGCACGGCTCATCTGCTGAAGGTGCCCGGCAAGTCCGAACCCCGTGATGTCGGTGGCCGAATGAATTAAGCAAAGTTCCTCGTCGGTCAGCAGGGTAGGAACAGAGTTGAGTTGGCTCATCGAATCCAGGGCTTCCCTGATTCCCTCTTCATCATAATCCTGGTTTTTGAGCCCTGCTGTCAGGGTTCCTGTGCCAAGGGGTTTGGTCAGTATGAGTCGATCCCCCGGCCGTGAACCGGAATTGCTCCAGATGCGTCCCGGATGCACGAAGCCTGTTACAGAAAGACCGAATTTGAGCGTGTCATCATCGATGGAATGTCCTCCAATCAGAGTCGAACCCGACTCGGCGATTTTTTTGCGTGCCCCCTCGAGGACTTCTCTCATCAGGGCCGGATCGAGAGTCGCGAGCGGGAATGCCAGGATCGCCATGCAGGTTTTGGGGATACCTCCCATGGCGTAAACATCGGAGAGAGCGTTGGCGGAGGCAATGGCCCCGAAGAGTTCCGGAGTGTCGACAATCGGGGTAAAAAAATCCAAAGTCTGCACGAGAGCCAAATGTTCGGAGACGCGATAGATTCCAGCATCGTCGAAATCACGTCCATCGATCATCACCGCCGGGTCGGCTGAGGAGAAATCAAGACTTCCCAAAGTCTCACGGAGCACTTCCGCCGAGATTTTCGCGGCACATCCGCCCTTTTGTACTGTTTGCGTGAGTCGGATCTTCATGAATGCAGTATAGCATTTCCATTTGAGATTTACAGGGTGCAAGGAGAATCAGGCACGTGGATTGCTCACTTCCGGAATGGAGGGTCGTGTATGAAAAGTAAGTTAAAAGTCGGGACGCAGTGGATTGTGCAGGTTCTATTGGCTGTGGTGATGATTTCGGTGGGTTTGGCCAAGCTCACCTCGGTGGACTCCATGGTGAGGATGTTCCAGGAGATCGGAATCGGTCAGTGGCTCAGAGTAGTGGTAGGAGCGATTGAGGTATTGGCCGGGGTCCTCATGTTCTCGAATGTTTACAGCGCAATGGGGGCAGCACTCATTCTGATGACTATGGCCGGAGCCATCCTGACCCATCTCTTTATCATTGGAGGAAACGGGATCCCCGCATTGGTGATCGGATTGTTGGCAGCGCTGTTGCTGGCCTTGAAACGCAGTGAGGTGGTCGAACCCCGTAGGAAAAGCCGGATTGAAATCCAACGTCGGGCCTGAGGGAGTCAATCATTCGGATTGAGTCGGGGCTCGGGCGGGTCAAGGGGGGTGGTGGAGGCTGTATGGCGGATGGTCAGTGTCGAGGGGGTGGTCGTCCACTCCGAGTGGCAGTCCTCCAAGTTGGCGATTTTCCAGGGGGCGGAATTGGCCCGAACCTTGAAATACATCCAGTCATGCGGAACATGATGCTCGTACAACTGGTGGTATTGATGACTGGTTTCAGTTTAATGGCTGAGGCTGCACCGAGGGTGCCAGCTTCGGTAGCCATTCGGCTGAATCATGCCAAAGAGCTCCTCGGCGGCGCCTATAAAAAGAGAGTGCTGAAGGCGAACGAGAGCGCTTCCGAGCTCTCCGGGTTTGTGACCGCCACCACCCGCAAGTTCCTTCCGAAGGCCCATCAGAAGGATGCCCAGGTGATTGCATCCGCGATTCTAGAGGCTTCCGGTGAGTTCGAGCTCGACCCGGTCTTTTTGATGGCGGTGATCCAGAACGAGAGCAGTTTCAATCCTCGTCGGAAGGGTGGAGTGGGAGAGATCGGTCTGATGCAGATCCGTCCCAGTACCGCTGCTTGGATTGCCGGACTTTATGGAATTGACTATGAGGGTGAAGCGTCTCTCTATGACCCCGAAACCAATATCTGGATTGGTGCCGCTCTTTTGGATAAGCTTCGCAACCAGTTCGACTCCTCGAGCCGTCTGTACCTCTCGGCTTACAACTTGGGTCCGAAGAAGCTCCGTCAAATGCTGAAAGAAAACAAGAAGCCGAAGGAATACGTGCAAGCGGTGATGAAGCGCTACATCGCTCTTTATTCAGGATTCAAGATGAAGGGTGATTCCAAGCTTCAGAGCGCCATTGCCTGGAAGAATACGCTCAATCTGACCCGAAAACTTGCGCGGAATTGATCCGGATCAAAGTCCCGATCACAGTCCGGAAAGGAAAGTTCCGAGCTCTTCCCAACGGAGCATGCACTCATCCAGTTCTGTTTGAGCCCGGGTCTGTTCCTCGATCAGGCCTCTTAACCCCGAGGGGTCCGAATGGAGTTCCCCATTGGCCAAAAGGTCGTTGATTTCATTCAAGCGTGCCTCGAGAGCCTCGATGCGACGCTCACGTTCCTCGATTTCTTTTCTCCATGCGATGATCTGATTGTTGGATGGCCGTGTTGATTTGGACTCTTTCTTCGGCTCCGTCTTGGGTGCGGTCGAGGGAGGTCTGACCCGTTCCCGAGCTTCTCCGGTCTTCTTTTTGACGTACTCCTCGTAATTCATCACCAGAGGGACCGCTTCCGAACCGGTCATCTCGAGCAGGCGATCTGCCAAAGGGCCCACGAATTCGCGATCGTGCGACACCACGCAGAGCGTTCCCTCGTATTCCATCAAGGCCTCGAGCAAGACCGCGCGGCTGGTGGCATCGAGGTGGTTGGTCGGCTCGTCCAGGATCAAAAAGTTGTGCGGCGTCAACAGCAGGCGGGCCAGGGCGACCCGGGCTTTTTCGCCTCCCGAAAGGACACGGATGGGCTTGTGGATGTCTTCTCCGGTGAAGAGAAATGCTCCCGCAATTCCGCGGATTCGAGATAGCTCCAATTGAGGAGCTGCGTCTTCAAGCTCCTCGAGAATCGTCTTCCTGAAGTCGAGGGTTTCAGCCTGGAGCTGCGAATAAAAGCCGATCTGAACCCCATGTCCGAGGCGGAGCCCCCCCGAGGTGATCGGGAGTTTACCAGCCAGTGCCCGGAGTAGCGTGGTCTTTCCGGCGCCATTAGCGCCGACAATGGCTGTTCTCGATCCCCTTTGAATGATCCAGTCGAGGCCCGAGAACAGCTTCCGTCCTGGGAACTCCATTCCGGCATCTTTCAAAAAAAGCACCTCACGTCCACTTTGGGAGCAGGGGGGAAAGCCGAATCCCACTTCTCGCTCGGGGCCGGCGATCTCGATTCGATTGGCCTCAAGTTTTTCGATCTGCTTCATCCGGCTCTGGGCCTGGCGAGCCTTGGTGGCCTTGGCCCCGAAACGTTCGACAAATGAGCGAAGCTCGGCGATCCTCGCATCCTGTCCTGCTCTTTGCGCCTCGAGCATTCTCAGGCGCTCTTCTTTTTGGACTACGAAATCGTCGAGGTTCCCGGCGTAGACCCGGATCTCCTGGTGGTCGATTTCCCAGACCGATTCGACCAAACGGTTCAAGAACGCCCGATCGTGGCTCACGAGCAAGACGCATCCGGGATATTCTTGCAGAAACTCCTCAAGCCAGAGGAGTGACTCCAAATCCAGGTGGTTAGTGGGTTCGTCGAGAATCAGAAGGTCGGGCCCGAGCAACAGGATCCGGGCGAGGGCGGCTCGCATGAGCCAACCTCCGCTGAACTCCGAGAGTGGACGGTCGAAGTCCGTATTTTTGAACCCCATCCCCTCGAGAATGCGTTCAGCCCGGGCAGGCAGACGGTATTCATCCAGGCGGTCGTATTCTTCGAGGATTCGGGCGTACTCCCTCAAGAGTGACTCGTCCTGCCGGAGAGTCATCTGTTCTTCACAATCCTTCTTAGCCAGAAGAATCTCATCCCGCCGTCCGTCGAGTCGCATCACTTCGTCCCGGAGCGATCGACTGCTCGACGGGTGAAGCTCCTGGGCCAGATGACCGATTCGCAGGTGTTTCCGGAGGCGGATTTCTCCATGGTCCGGTTGCTCTTGCCCGAGTATCATCCGGATCAGCGTGCTCTTGCCTGCCCCGTTCGAACCGAGCAGGGCAACCCGCTGACGGTCGTTCAGATTCAGGTCAACGTTTTCAAACAGGGTTTTAGGGCCGTAGTGTTTTCCGAGGCGACGGATCTCGAGCATGCTCATGACGAAGCTTCTCCCCCGAGCAGGATCTCACTCACTTCACTCGATGTACCGAGACGGATCGGAGGGCCCCAGTATCCTGTTCCCTGATTAACATAGACCTCGAGCGGACCTTGGCGCGAGAGTCCACCATGGTGCCGGTGAACCCAACGAACCATGAGGTTCCAAGGGAAGAACTGTCCTCCATGGGTGTGTCCCGACAATTGAAGGTTGTATCCGAGTGCCTCCGCACGGGCGGCGATTCCCGGCTGATGGGCAAGAAGGACCTTGTAGTCAGCGTGAGGGGAAGGGGTGGGCACTTCCGGCGCCGGCCCTCCGAACCACTCCATTGCGGGATCACCTGTTCCGGCCAGAAAGAGCGTTCGGTCCCCGATCTTGATTTCAGTTCCCTCATTCACCAAAGGGCGTATGCCGATTCGGAGCATGGCTTCGATTGATTTCCCGTGGCCCCAATAGCACTCGTGGTTCCCGAGAACAAAGTAGGTCCCATAGGGGGCGCGCAGACGTGAAAGTTCTCTGAGTTCGGCCTCGAGAAATTTGACATCCCCATCGATGATGTCACCGGTGAGCACGATCAAATCGGGCTTCAATTCCATCACCCGGTCCACTTGGGCACGGATCTGCTCGAGTCCGGGCCCGGTCCCGAGGTGCATGTCACTCAATTGGACCATCCGAGCCCTCACTTGAGAAGAAAACGGAAGGGTGCGGGTCACCACGCGGAAGCGCGCATTCCAGAGGCCATAGACATAGCAACCGGCGGTAGCCAGGACTACGGCTCCTGATGAGCCCCATCCACTCAGCTCGTATCCCTCGCCGGCCAAGGCTGCCGGTAACCGGACCAAGTCCCGGATCGCTGTGAACGTGAGCAAAAAGCTCGTGAGTCCCATTCCGTGGAATGCGAGGGACTTCAGTGTGGTTTCGGCAAAAAGCGGTTCATCAGCCTCGGCCCTGAAAAACACCAGGAACAACCAGAGTTGTGCCGCGAAAAATACCAGAACCAGGGTCAGCATGAAGAGGTACCCGGCTCTGGAAACCTCTTGGAAGGGAGCCAGTAACGATCGCACCAGATAGGTGGCCAGGAGCCCCATGAATAACAGTGGGATCAGACGACGCATGGTGAAATCACCTTATCATGGCGGATGGGTTGGAAAAGGGGTATCTTACCTGGCATGGAACAACATTCGATTCTTGAGGCGCTGAATTGGCGTTACGCGGTGAAAAAATTCGATTCTTCCCGGACGATTCCGGCAAAGGAATGGACTCTTCTTGAAGAGTCCCTCCGCTTGAGTCCATCCTCTTACGGGCTCCAGCCCTGGAAGTTCATCCGGGTGAAAACCCCGGAGCTCCTTCAGCAACTCCGGGCCGAGTCCTGGAATCAGAGTCAAGTCACCGATTGTTCGGACTACGTCGTCTTCACGACTCGCACCGAGATGCTCGATACGGATGTGGACGAGTTCTTGAAACTCCAGAGCGGGATCCGCGGAACTCCGTTGGAAAAGCTCCAGGGATACCGGGATGTGATCATGAGTGACATCGTCCAGGGACCCCGAGCGACTCAAGCCGGGACCTGGGCACAACGGCAGTCCTACATTGCCATGGGCTTTCTCATGGAAACCGCCGCATTGATCGGTGTGGACACTTGCCCGATGGAAGGACTCGATCCGAAGGCCTATGACCGGATCCTCGGTCTCGAGTCAACCGGTTACCGGACAGTGGCTGCAGTGGCGCTGGGCTACCGGCACGCAGAGGATCGCTACGCGGACCAGAAGAAGGTCCGCTACCCGATCGAACGGATCATGGAAACTCGCTGACGCCTTATTATTGAATCCGCTCGCTTCGCTTCACAGAACGGAGGTTCTGGGCGAGTACTTTCTTGCGCATCCGGATGTTTTTCGGAGTCACTTCGATCCACTCGTCCTCGTCGATCCATTCGAGGCAGCGTTCGAGTGACATCTCGCGGATCCCCGAGAGGGTCACGAGGACCTCGGCGTGAGCCGAACGGATGTTGGTGAGCTTCTTTTCTTTGCAAGGGTTCACGTTCAGGTCGTTGTCCTTGCTGTATTCCCCGATGATCATGCCTTCGTAGACCTTCACGCCAGGCTTCACAAAGAGCATGCCCCGTTCTTCCAAAGAAAGAAGCGCGTATTCGACCGTATCACCGCTTCGGTCGGCGATCATGGCTCCGTTGGCACGGTGAGGGATCTCTCCACGGTGAGGGGTGTATTCGGTGAGATAGGAGCTGAAGAGACCGTCGCCCCGGGTTGCGGTCAGGTAACGGGAACGGATTCCGAGGAGACCCCTGGAGGGAATGTCAAACTCGAGGCGCACCCGTTGTTTACCGATTCCCTCGAGGTGAGGAAGGGTTTCGTACTTGGTGAGAGTGCCTTTCCGCTCCTGGAAAATCCGAGTGACATCCGAGGCATACTCTTCCGGAAGGTCGAGTACGGCACGTTCATTCGGCTCAAAACGGTTGCCGTTTTCTTCACGGTAAAGAACGAGGGGCTTCCCGACCATGAACTCGTAACCTTCGCGGCGCATCTGTTCGATCAAAATGGCGAACTGGAGCTCGCCCCGCCCGAGAACCCGGAATTGGTCGGAGGTTTCTGATTCTTCGAAACGGAGGGCCACGTTATGGCGGACTTCTTTCAAAAGCCGTTCACGGAGCTTGCGGGATTGGATGGCTTCGCCTTCCTGGCCCGAGAGCGGAGAGGTGTTCACCGAGAAGAGCATCGCCAAGGTCGGTTTTTCGACGATGATCCGCGGGAGTGGCGCGATATCAGGATTCGAGCTGATGGTGTCGCCGATCTCGACGCCTTCGTTGCCCGAAAGCACCACGATGTCACCTGCGGTGACTTCGGGCACTTCTTGTTGCTTGAGACCCACGTAGGTGAAGACCTGGGTGGTGGTGAAGGCCTGGGTGAGGGGGGATCCATCCGCCTGGATTCCCTGCCTGAAGAATTTCAGTCCTTTTTTCACTGAGCCGGAAGTCACACGACCGATGGCCAAACGACCCACGTATTCGGAGTGCGACAGGTTCGAGACCAGCATCTGGAAGGCTTCATTCTCTTGAATCCGCGGTGGAGGAACGCAATCGAGGATGAGTTGAAAGAGTGGCTCAAGCGATCCGGTTTTTTCTTTTTTGAGGTAAGCCGGGATGTCGTCGAAGTTCGTCGTACACCAGCCCTGACGGGCGGCTGCGTACACAATCGGGAAATCAGCTTGTTCTTCGTTTGCTCCGAGTTCGAGAAACAAGTCGAAGGTCGCGTTCACCACTTCCTGGATGCGCCGGCCGTCCGAACATTCGGGACGGTCCACCTTGTTGATGACGAGAATGATCTTGTGGCCTTTCGAGAGGGCCTTCTGGAGAACGAAACGGGTTTGGGGAAGAGGACCTTCGGCCGCATCCACCAGAAGCAAGGCTCCATCGACCATGCCCATGATTCGCTCGACTTCTCCGCCGAAGTCCGCGTGGCCCGGGGTGTCGACGATGTTCACTTTGGTATTGCCCACCATAACGCTGGTGTTCTTGGCCAAAATCGTGATGCCGCGTTCGCGCTCGAGATCACCCGAGTCCATGACTCGCTCCGCTACCGACTGGTGTTGCTGGAAGGTCCCGGACTGCTTGAGCAGATGGTCCACGAGGGTGGTTTTCCCATGGTCGACGTGGGCGATGATGCAGACATTACGTAGGTTTAGGCTCATGGGGAGGTCTTTCTGGGGCGGGATTTCTTGATTTTTTGGGTTGCTTTTCGGGGACAATACAGGTAAACCCTGATTCTCGTAAGTAAAATTTTTGTTTAGTTTGAAGGAACCAAGACCATGGCACGCGTATGTGATTTAACTGGAACCAAGCCGTTCAGCGGAAACAAAGTCAGCCACTCGAACATCAAGACTCGTACGAAGTGGATGCCGAACCTGAAGGACAAGCGTTACACCATTCCCGAACTCTCGAAGACAGTGACCCTGAAGCTTTCGACCCGTGCGATCCGTACCATCGACAAGCTCGGCGGAATCTCCCAGGCCATCATGAAGGCCAAGACCGAGAAGATGAGCGACAAGACGATCAAGCTTCGCAACGAGATCAAGAAGGCGCGCACTCTGATCTCCGCAGGCAAAAAGAAAGTCGTTCTCTGATTCGACCTGAATATTGAACAGGAGCGGGCGACGGCCATGTGCCGGACGCCCGTTTTCTATTGATGGAATCGATAAAAATTTTAGCCGCTACGGCCAAACATCACGAATTCATCTCCTCCTGTCAGATCCGCATGGCCCTCGAGACCGAGGACCTGGCTCTCGATCCGGAAACGGTCAGGCTCGGAGTGGGTGCCGTGTTGCTCGACGAGAACAAGGGCAAGTACTTTGTGGCCGAAGATGCGGATGGGAATCCGCTGGCTTGCTTGCTGACCATTCCCGAGTGGAGCGATTGGCGGAATCGGACGGTTCTCTGGATTCATTCGCTCTACGTGCTTCCGGCACACCGGGGTCAGGGGATTTACAAGAAACTCTATTTGTTTTTGAAGGACATGGTCCGGAAAGACTCCGCCTATGCGGGACTCCGGCTTTACGTCGACAAGCGGAACACGAAGGCCGCGGAGGTTTACCGTAAACTCGGCATGAGTTCGGAGCACTACGAACTTTTCGAGTGGCTGGCCTGATTGGTGATCAACAGGCTACGGAGGTGCTGGTAGTTTCCTCTCCAGGCTCCCGGATGAGTCTCAGTCGGGGCTTCGAGGCAGGTCAGAGCCGAAGCCTCCGGCCGGATCAAAAATACAGCCATTCCGACTGCGGTGGCCGGCAAGTCCATTTTGCGCTCGTTTCCGATCATGAGGCACTGGGACGCATCAAAGGACTCTTGCTTCAAGATCTCGAGGTAGTATTCGCGGCTTGGTTTGCAGGCGTGCATCCGATCAGCTGTGGTGATGCTTTTGAACAGCCCGGGATCGATTCCTCCCCAACCCATTCTCAGGTGCACGAGCTCGACCGGCCAGACCGGATTGGTCGCGAGCACCAGGGGATAATGATCCTTGGCCCAGTCCAGGAACTTGGCAGCTCCATTGATCTTTCCGAAGTGCGATTTCAACTTTGGAAACACCTCGCCCAGGCTCTGTTCCAGTTCCTTCGCTGCTTCTTCTTTGGGAAGTTTCAGGTGTTTGGCAAAAGTCTCGATCAATCGTTCCCGATTGGTCTTGGTGCGGGAGGGTTTCTTGAGTTCTTCGGCTCCTTGGCTCAGGGCCTTGTAGGCCGCCATCCAACCCTGGTGGCGCTTCATGATCGGTAGCGTACGGGTGATGAACTCGAAGTGGACTCCGATTCCCCCCGAGTCGATCAAGGTGCCGTCGAGATCACACAGGAGATTCTGGAACCGGTTTCTTGGAAGACTCATGGGGCTCATGCTCGTTTCCCATCCTCGTCCCTGATTCTAGAGGAAAATCCGCTTGTCGTCATGTTCGAAGCTCTGATCTAATTCAAACATGGACTTTGCCGCCTATGTCAGCCAACAGAGTGCATTGTGGCGCGCCGCTCACGGGCAGGACGCTGGAGCTCCCGCTCCGCTCAGTGCCGTCGGGCTAGAACCGCTCACCACCCTGTTGCTCGTGGCCCCTCATCCGGACGACGAGTGTCTGATGGCCGGGTTCGCTCTCCGGGCGATGGAGGAGTGGGGCACCCGGGTGATCGTTCTGCCTTTCAGCTACGGGAGTAAGGTCGAGAGAAGAACGGGGCGTCAGGAAGAACTGAGGCGAGCCGTCACTGCGCTGGGCTTCGAGTTGCTCGATCCGCGCGAGAGTTCCCTGCTAGACGAGCTTTCTCCGGCTGAGTTGGTCCGATCCCTCGCTGCCCTCGCTCCCGATGCAGTGCTATTCCCTCACTCAGGTGACGGGCATCCCACCCATATCCGCTGCTCTCGCCAGGTTTCCGAAGTGGTCACCTTGTGGGCCAACACTGCCCGCAAGAGGCTTCATCTGTTCGAGACCTCCTACTGGCAGGATCTCCCCGAACCCAACCTCATGGTTGACCTCACTCCGGATCACGTCATCCGGATGGGGTCTGCACTTCTGGAACACCGGGGTGAGATCGAGCGTAATCCCTACCACCTCAGTCTGCCGGCCCATCTGATCGACTCCAGGAGAAAAGGCGTGGAGCGCATTTCGGGAATGGGATCACGGGACGCGGGTTCGGGACTGTTTGCCCAATTACTCCGTCATTCCGTTAAGAGCTGAGCCGCGTCCTGAGTAACTCTGCCAGGGCCATCATGGCATCAGTCGCAGTGAAGATTCCAACCAGGTTTTTCCGGTCGAGAATCAGCGCGCTACCGATCTTCCGTTCTGCCATGGTCGCCGCTACCTCATCGAGCTTTGCTGTCGGGCTGACCACATACGGGTCTTCGAGAGCGATATCTTCGACCCTCGTGGTGATCGGGTTCACGCCTTCGAAGCCAAGAGCCATCTTGATGTCCCGGTCCGAAAGGATTCCCCTCAGTTCTCCCCCGGACAGGACGGGCAAGTGACGGATCCGGTGTTTCTCCATGAAGTCCCGGGCCGTCGCGAGTGATTGTTCGGCTCCGATTGTGTGGGGGACCTCGGTCATGTATCGAGTGATTTGCGGAATCGGTTTCATTTCATCTTCCTCCTGGACACGGATCCTACTTCCCCGGTTCATATCCGGCATTGATCTGCGCGAAGAATCAACTTGATTTGCATCAATATTGCATTGATCCGGGAGCGGAGGTGTTCCATGGAACTGTCACGAATCATCGAGACTTTGAGGACAACGGGTGCCGGGTTGAGCACGCTCCGTTTCCGTCCCGATCAGGTGATCTATTATCCCGGCAACGCGGCCACCGGATTGTACTTGGTGCATGAAGGTAAGGTGAAGCTCGAGCGGGGTGACGAGTGGGGGCGAAGTCAGATCCTCGGAATTGTCGGTCCGGGAAATTGTATCGGATTTGACGCAGTTTTTACCAGGCGCCCCCATCATCACCTGGCCCTGGCATTGACCGAGGTGGGGCTGGTTCATGTCCAGGCCGGCAACGTTCCGGACTGCCTGACAAAGAGTCCGGAACTCATGCGTGGCCTGCTCCGGCAGATGGCATTTGAGCACGAAGAACTTCAAATCCGCCTCGGTCTCGCATTCGGCTCTTCGGCTCAAGAGCGCATTTCAGATGCGATCCTGAAGCTCAGGGAAATCGATCCCGAGAGAATCTGGACACGAAGAGACATCGCCGAATGGGCTGGAACGACTCCTGAAACCGTCACCCGTACCATCCAGGAGATGGAGAAGGAAGGCCTATTGGTCTTGCGAGGAAGGTCGATTCTGCTGACCAGGAAGTTCCTGAGTTCGAATCAGCGTCACTGAAAATAGAGGATGAATCAAAGCAGAGAAGAAGACTCTTGATCCAACATCCACGTCACATCAGGGTGATTCTGGAGTGCACTGGCCGGTACAGAGGTGGTGATCGGGTCAACAATCGCGGAACGAACCGCCTGGGCTTTAGACTTGCCCATGGCTACGATCACAATCTTTCTGGCTTGCAGAAGGGTTCCGACCCCGAGGGTCAAAGCGGAGTGCACGGGTGGTATGCCCTTGAAATTCGCTAAAAGAGTGTCCGGGTGGAGGTGGACCAGGCGGGTCTTGGAGTCGAAGTCGGACCCTGGCTCGTTGAAGGCGATATGGCCGTTGGTTCCGATACCGAGCAGGGCGAGGTCGATTCCTCCGCGGGTTCTAATTTCTTGTTCGTAACGGGCGCATTCTTTTGTGGGGTCGGGTGCCGTTCCATCCAGTTCCATCCGGTGTCGTGGCGGATGCATCAATCGGGAATAAAAGTGCTGTTCCAGATAGTTCCTGAAGGAATAGGAAGCATCCCCGGATGGGAGCGGGTGGTATTCATCGAGATTGAAGCAAGTCCAACTCCGGATTCCCAGGCGTTCCTCCGACTCCACAGCGAGCCGGTAGAATGGAATCATGGTATTCCCGGTCGGCAAGGCCATCATCGGAGACTGGGATGCATCCAAAACCGGACGCACCGCGGAAGCGATCTCGTCGATGAGAGCGTAATAGAGGGAATTCGCGTTATCAAAGCGCCAGATCCGGGGCTTCATGGGTTGGCTAGAGCCTAGCACACGTGTTAACCCTGTCCAGACATGAAGAGTCTTCAAGAAACCCATGCTCCGAACAGTATCTGTTTTGGATGCGGCCCGGCCAATTCCAAGGGGCTCCGCATCCGGAGCTTCGCACAGCCCGATGGAAGCGTTGTGGCTGAATTCCACCCTGAATCTCACCATGAGGCTTTTCCCGG
>CANHQK010000013.1 GCA_947462765.1 Bdellovibrionales bacterium | reverse complement strand
ATTGCCTTTTTCGGTGAAAAGTACGGCGATCAGGTTCGTGTGGTTCAGGTTGGCGATTACTCGACCGAACTCTGCGGCGGAACGCACGTCGACACAAGTTCCGACATCCATTTGTTCAAAATCGCGTCCGAGGCCGGAATTGCAGCGGGTGTCCGCCGGATCATCGCCTACACCTCGAAAGGAGCCTTTGCTTTCTTGCGTGAGCAGGACGGCAAGCTCAAGTCCCTCCGCGATCAATTGAAGGCTTCGAATGTCGATGAGATCCCGACCAAGGTCGAGCGTCTCTTTGACGAGACCCGGGAGCTCCGGAAGCAGATCGAAAAGCTCGAGGCCGCTCAGCAAGGAGTGGAAATCGAGACTTTGCTTCAGGCAGCGAGTACGCACTCGGGTATTCGCGTAGTGGCTGGTCAGGCGGCTCCGGCGGGCGAGGGAATGAAGAAGCTCCGCGAGATGGCTGATCGGATCAAGCAGAAGGACCCTGCGTCCGTGACGATTCTTGGAATCCGTGAGTCCGGCGAAGCGGGTGAGAAGCCCTTCTTGGTGGTGGCGGTGGGATCCAAGGTGACCGGCGTGAATGCGGGCGAGATCATCAAGAATTCTGCGGGTGTCTTCGGGGGCAAGGGGGGCGGTAAGCCTGATTTTGCCCAAGCCGGTGGGGCCGATGCTACAAAGCTCGATCAGGCGATTGCTGCGGCACGCGAGCTGGTGCTTCAAAAACTGTCAAAAAGCTGACGTTTGTTTCTTCCGGCAGAACGATTTTAAGACTCAAGCCGTGTCCCTCCGGACCCGATGAGTAATCGGGCAAGGACGCCCGGAGTGTTGCCAGGGATGCGGCAGGAATCGTTACGCCTCATGGAGAGGAAACATGAAGAGCAAATTTGGAATTGCCGCCCTGATCGGATTCGCATGCATCGTCGAGATGTTCATGCCTTTGCGCGCCCTCGGCGCGGACTACAGTGTGTATGAGGTCTTCCGTGCCATCGACCTCGGTGAGTCGGACCGTCCGCCTCCGAAAGAAATTTTTGTGAACATGGGAAGCAACCAGGGCGTGAAAAAAGGCTCGGTTCTCGATGTCTACCGCAAGGTGGTGAGCTTTGATATCCTCTCGGAGAAAGTCGCAGGGGAGCACATGATCCCGGTGGGTCGGATCAAGGTCATCCACGCCGATGAGAAAACCGCCATTGCTCGAGTGGATCGCTATGTTTCGCTGGAGCAGGAGGTTTCCCTCCTGCCCCAAACGGTGATGATCGGTGATCTGGTCCGTTTAGCCCGCTGAAGCCCCTTCTGCGATCGGAGTTGTTTCCGGCGTGGTCTCGGGTTTCGGTTTGGAGTGTAAAAAGTGCAGCTGGTCCGCATGCACTTCGTGCAGGTAGTGAACTTCCCCCTCTTCGTCCTCATATTTGCGAACGCGGATTCCGCCCTCCACGAGCAGGGGCATTCCCTTTTTCAGTTCCTGCTCCGCCAGTTCCGCGGGGCGACCCCAGGCCACAATCCGGTGCCAGGTGGTTTCTCCCTCGTTTTTGGTGCGATTCCAGAATTCGGTTGCCAGACTGAAGTTGGCCACCGGGATTCCGGTTTTGGTCTGCCTCACCACCGGATCATTTCCGATTCGGCCCAGTAACATGACGCGATTGATGTCTCTCATGATTCCTCCTTTTTCGGTTGTGTTGACCTGACAGGGTTGCGATTCTTGTGCCAATGCAGTGGAAGCCCTTACGTCCCGGATTCGGACTCGCAGGCAGGATCGATCGGACTCTCATCGATCGAGTCGATCCTTTTTTTCCGGCTGGAACTGACGAGTATTGGATGGGGCAGGCCCTGATCGAATCGATGAAATCGGTCGGCATCTCCGCGCCGAATCCAGGTGTGGGGTGTGTGATCGTCAAGAACGGACACGAATTGGCTCGGGGGCATACTCAGGCCTGGAAGCAACCTCATGCGGAGCGCATGGCTTTCGCTTCATTGCCGGAAGGTGTGAGTCTGGAAGGTGCGGAAGTCTTCGTCACGCTTGAGCCCTGTTCGCACACCGGATTCCAACCCCCTTGTTCGGACCTATTTCTTGGGCGCGGAATTGCACGCCTGGTTGTCGCGACTTCGGATCCGGATCCCAGAGTCAGTGGAGAGGGCCTCCGTCGCCTGGCGGCTTCCGGGATTCGTGTCAAAACCGGAGTGCTGGAGGCCGAGGTCCGAGCACTCTTGTTTCCTTTCCTGAAGACCCGAGGAGCGAAAAAAACCGTCTGGGTGTCCAAGTGGGCCCGGATGCCTTCCGGGCATCTGGCGGATGTTGACGGGAACTCGAAATGGATCACGAATGCGAAGTCTCGCGCCTACACCCATTGGCTCCGGCAAAAGTATGATGCGATCGTGGTGGGGGCCCGGACCTTTTTGCTCGACCGGCCGGCTCTCACGGTGAGGGACTGTGCTCCTCCCAGGCAAAGGCAGCCCTTGCGCATCGTATTCGATCCCCGAGGAGACCTCTTGAATGAGCCTGAGTCTGCCCTTCACGGATTCCGGGTTCTCGTCTGCGGGAGCCGGCTCCCGGACGAAAAGCGGGCAGGGGCGATTTTTCATCCGATGGAGGTGGGTCCCGACTCTCCTGATCTGGTCGAGGCTTTCCGGAGCACCCTCGAGTCGATGCCATTTGAGAAGCCCCTGCAAAGTGTGATGGTGGAGGGGGGGGCTCGCTTGTTGCGGACTCTGGGTGATGCGGGGATTTTTGATGCAGCGCATGTATTTACCGGAGTTCAAAAATTCGACCGGCTCTCCAAAAGGGAGTGGCTGGAAGCCGGCCCCGGAGGTGGATTTAATCCGTGCACCCATCATGTTTTTGACGAGGATGTCTTGCAGGAATGGGTGAAAGAGGATTAAATGTAGCGATCAAACCAACCTTTGAGGAGACAAAAAGATGAATAAACTGGTCATGTTGCTGCTTGCCGCCACTCTCGCGGCGCCTGCGTGTTCCAAAAAGCCCAAGCCGGATGAGTCCGGATTGGCGTCTGCAGCGAATGCAGACGAAAACATCGGTGATTCCGATCGTGGCAATGCCATGGGACTTCAATCCATCAATTTCGGTTACGATGCCTACGTCCTCGATGGTAAAGCCAAAGAAATCCTCAAAGCCAATAGCCAGATCCTGAAAGACAAGGCTTCGGCCAAGATCCAGGTTGAAGGTCATTGCGATCAGCGTGGCGGGATTCAGTACAACGTCGCTCTCGGTGAGAAGCGCGCCAACTCAGTGAAGAAGTTTCTCGTCGAGCAAGGCGTATCGGCCGACCGGATCTCGGTGATCAGTTTTGGCAAGGAAAAGCTCCTCGACCAAGGGACGACTGAAGAAGCGTATGCCCGCAATCGTCGCGCGAACTTCGTCGTAACCGCACGGTGAACGGAATAGCGAATTCCATGAAAAGGGGGCTCCTGGTAGCCCCCTTTTTTTTGGCATCCTGCTCGGTCACGGCACTGCGGCCGTCCCAGGAGATGTCCAACATGGAGGTCAGTATCCGCGCCGCGAAGGAAGTGAATGCCGACACTCTCGCTCCCGAGTTATACCGGATGTCGAATGAGGTCGGGTTGCAGGCCCGGCAGGCCTATCGTCTCAAAAATTTCAAGGCGGCTAAAAAGCTCGCGGACGAGGCGCGCAATTATGCGGAGCGGGCCGAATTCGAGGCGATCCGGAACGGAGCCAAGCGGGATTTGGTTCCGAGTGATCCTCTTTCTGATCCGTCTTACGCACCCGTTCCTCTTTCGACACCGGTGGAGGTGGGAGTGCCTGATGCACCCAAGCCTCCCGGTGAAGCCCCTCCGCCCCCCCCTTCTGGCGGGGTTCCCAATCCTCCCTGAAAGTGAGACAGTCATTGCATGAGGTTTGACGGATCCCGTTTTTTGCTCATTCTCTTTTTATTCTCAGCATCCTGTGTGACCACGCGTGAGCAGCTGAACCAGATGCGGAAGGAAGGCCCCGAGGGAGCGCCTCCTGCCGAGGCCCCCGCCCGTCCCGTAAAAAGTGAGGAGCTCGCTCCGGTGAGGACCGTACCCGAGACCGCACCAACGCCTGCGGTCGAGCAATCCGCGCCTTCTCCGACTCCGGCTCAAGTGGCTCCGCCTTTTGCATTGCCTCCTTCGACGCCCTCTCCGACCCCCATTCCGATCGTGAAGCCCGAAGCTGCCGATTATGGTGCGGAAGAATTGCGTGCTGAGCTCGCTCGAGTTGCGGGGCTCGCCGAGGAATACCGGCACGAGAAAGAGAAAATCGAGGCCGCCTCGGCGGAAACCTTGAAGAAATCTCAGGAGCGAATCGCCCAGCTTGAAAAGCAACTGAAGGACCTCACTCCTGAAGTGCCGACTTTGCCTGAAGGAAAGTCGAACTTTCAGGCAGGAAAAGATGCTTACCTTGCCGGGAACCTGGATGAAGCGGTTCATTTTCTCACTCAGGCGCTGAGTGTGTCGGAATCCGGCAAAGAGGCGGAGGAAGCGACTTTCCTCCGGGCCGAGGCCCAGTTCAAGAAACAGCAATACAACAAGGCCATTGTCGATTACTCACGCTTTCCGGAGAAGTTCCAGAAATCGGCTTATCATCCGAAGGCTCTTCTCAAGATCGCCGAAAGCTTCGATGCACTCGGGAAGAAGGAAGAATCCAAGGCATTTTACTCGGAGTTGGTCGATAAATTTCCGAAGACCGCCGAGGGGATGCTGGCCAAGAAGCGCCTGAAGGCCAAGCCATGAGTGTCATCCTCGGGATCGAAACCTCTTGCGACGAATGCAGTGCCTCGGTGCTTCATCATGAGGGATCGCGCCTGAATCCGCTTTCGGTGGCCACGTTCTCGCAAATCGAGCTCCATCAGCCCTTCGGCGGAGTGGTGCCCGAGGTCGCTTCGAGGAATCACCTCGAACAGATCGAGCCCGTGATCTTTGAAGCGCTCGATCGGGCCAAGGTCGAGATCGCGGATCTCGATGCCATCGCGGTCACGAATCGTCCCGGTCTCATCGGCGCACTTCTGGTGGGAGTCACTGCGGCGAAGGCCATGGCCTACGCGAGGCAAAAACCCCTGGTCCCGGTTCATCATTTAGAAGGCCACCTGATGAGTGCCTTCCTGCAGTCTGAAAAGCACGATCCGAAACGAATCGAGTTTCCGGCCGTGTTCCTGATGGTCTCGGGCGGGCACACGCATTTGCATCACATCGAGTCGGCTCCGGATCATTGGAGTGTCACCTTGCTCCGGGATTCTTTGGTCGGGCGTTCGATCGATGATGCTGCCGGAGAGGCCTTCGACAAAACGGCGAAGATCCTCGGCTATCCGTACCCGGGCGGACGTTGGATCGACGAGGCCTCGAAGGGCGGAGATCCGAAGGCATTTGAATTGCCGAGAGGACTCAAGCAAAAAGACAGCTTTGATTTTTCATTCAGCGGACTGAAGACAGCAGTCCTGCTTCTGGCCAAACGACTCGAGCAAGAAAAGGCTCTCGATGCCGCGATTCCTGATTTGTGCGCCAGCATCCAGGAGGCAATTCTCGATCCTCTGATTCAGAAGACCCTGCTGCTCGCGCGCCAAAGGAAAGCAAAATCCATCGTCGTGGTGGGGGGGGTTGCGGCCAACTCGAGATTGCGTGCCCGTCTCGCAGCCGAATCTCCGGTGCCGGTGATCGTGCCCGATCTCCGATACTGTACCGATAATGCGGCGATGATTGCAGCAGCGGGCGCCATTCGGTTCGCCCAAGGGCAGGGGCTCGAGTCTTCCCGATTTTTAAAGCTGAACGCCTTTGCAATCGCGGAGCACTGATCATGGCAGCCTTCGATAAACAGCGCGCTTTCGGTCAGAACTTCTTGAAAGACGAGGGTGTCATCCGCTCGATCCGCGATGCCGCACTCGCCGCCGTAAATCGTCATCCGGGCCACTCGTTGCTTGAGATCGGTCCTGGCAAGGGGGCCTTGACCCGTCCGATCCTCGAACAGTTGCCGATCGAGATTCCTTTTCATTTGGCCGAGCGCGACCGTGAGCTGATCGAGTACTGGGAAGGCGAATCCCGGGTGAAGAGTCTCCTGAGGGGCGATTTTTTAGATCACGAAGAAGCGGTTCTCGAGGCTTTGGGGCCCTTGGTGGTGGTTTCGAACCTCCCCTATTCGGCAGGAACAGCCATTGTGGTGAAGTTGGCGGAACGTTCACGGCAGATCCCGGAAATGATCCTTATGTTCCAAGCCGAGGTGGCGCGGCGCTTGCGCGCGGATGCCTCGACTCCGGATCGGGGCAGTTTGTCCCTCTACATCCAGAACGAGTGGGATGTGGAGCGATTGCTCCTGGTTCCGCCCGAGGCGTTTCGTCCGGCGCCGAAAGTGATGTCGGAGGTGGTCCGTCTGACCCGGAGGAAGGAGCCCCGGATTCCGGTGGTGAAATCCGAGGATCGGGCTGGCTTCAATGGTCTCCTCAAGTGCGCCTTCGCCCATCGCAGGAAGATGCTCCGGGCCAATCTGAGTGCGACCCCCTGGCAGCAGGCGCTGACGAAGTCCGGGGTCGATCCGACCAAGCGGGCGGAGGCCCTCGAGTGGGACGAGTGGGTGGCGCTTTGGCAACATCGCTGAATCCATGATACTCAGGTCACAGGGAGATGCCGCACGTGTCTGAACTCAAAACCCGCTTCAAAAAGCCCCTGCTCATTGTGAAGGATCACTTCCTCTCGGGTTTACTCGTGCTCGCCCCGATTCTGATCGTGGGAGTGGTGTTCCAATGGATTTTCGGCGGAATCATGGCTTGGATGGAAGAAGTCCCCTTCCGGATCTTTTTCGACAATCCGGCCAGCGAGGTCGTCGGCGCGCTCCGTTTCCTGCTGATGATCGGTGTCCTCCTCTCGGGAGTGATGATCATTTCGGGGATCGGTTTTTTTTCCAGACTCTATTTCGGCCAGAAAGTGTTCGAGTGGCTGAAAGAGGGAATCGAGAAGATTCCTTTTTTCGGGGCGATTTACTCCTCGCTCAATCAATTGTTCTCGGCGGTTTCTTCGAGTGGGGGCAAGCAGTTCAACCGGGTGGTGTTCGTGGAGTACCCTCGCAAGGAGTGCTGGGCGGTGGCCTTTGTGACCGGACAGGCGGCCTTCAAGGGGCTTCCTCCCGGGTGCATCAGTGTGTTCGTGCCCACGGTGCCAAACCCGACTGCGGGGTTTCACTTGATGGTGCGCGAGAGCGAAGTCATTGAGAGCGGTCTCAAGGTGGATGAAGCCTTCAAATTGATTTTGAGTCTCGGAGTGGCGGTTCCTCATGAGTGAGTCGAAAGGCGGGGGCGAGAAGCTGATCGCCTCCAATCCATCAGCGCGGGCGGACTTTTTTCTCGATGAGTTCGTCGAGGCTGGGATCGTGCTCCAAGGGACCGAGATCAAAAGCCTCCGGAATCAGAGCCCGAACTTGAAGGACTCTTTCGTCGAAGTGACCCACAAGAAGCGGGGAGAGAAGAACGCTCCGACCCTCGAAGCCTGGTTGGTCAATCTCCACATTGGTCCTTATTCGCACGGCAATATCTGGAATCACGAGCCCCGGAGGCGCCGGAAGCTCCTCTTGCACGCGCACCAGATCCGTAAGCTCTTCGGTGCGACCACCCAGGACGGGAAAACCATCGTTCCGACCCGGATGTACTTTTTGAAGGGTCGCGTCAAGGTCGAGATTGCCCTGGCTAAGGGAAAGAAGAAGGGCGACAAGCGGGAAGACCAGAAAAAGCGGAGCCAGAACCGAGAGATCGAACAGGCCATGAAGCGAAGTCGCCGTTAACTCATCAATCGAACGCGCCGCGTCTGGACAGGGTCCGGTCGCTTCGTGTACAACCTAATTTCTAGCAATCCCAAGGAGAAGAGTTGTCATGGCAAGAGTTACGATTGAAGACTGTCTGGATCACGTGGATAACATGTACGAGCTGATCCACTTGGCCACTCGCCGTTCTCGCCAGCTCTTCAAGGGCTCGGACTCTCTGGTGAAGTGCAAGAACCGCACGATCGTCACTTCTCTTCGTGAGATCGCCGCAGGAAAAGTGAAGCCCCTCTACAAGGGCGAAGACGAAGCTCCACTCCCCGGCGAGCTGTGAGATTTGCGATCCTGTCGCTGTTCCTGTCGGGAACGGCGATGGCTTACATGGATTATGCTCCGAATGAGCAGCTCTTCCGACAGGTGGAGAGTGAATCGTTCCGGATCCTGCCGCGCACTGAAAAATGGGTGTTCGCGGTCGATGGTGATTTCTTCAAGCCGATGTTTCTCGGCTCGAACGATGCGAATCTCTACAAGTTCGATTTTTATCACGGTAACGGCTTTTGGCTGAACTTCCGATCGGAGTACCGCCCGGTCGATGACTTGAGCATCAACGTCAAGCTCGACCTGACCCAGGGCACTTCAAGCAACGGCCCGACCTTCTTGGCTTTTGTGATTCCCCATGTGGGGCTCACCTACCGGGTTCCCGGCCTTTTGGGGCTCGATTGGGAGTTCCGTCTGAGCGACATCGTCAGGCAAACGATCGGAACCGGTTTGTTCGTCGAATTGAAAGAGACGGTGGGTGGATCGATCACGGCCACCCATGAGGGTTTCATGGCGAAACTCATGGTCGATGGCACGGGGAGCTTCCGTCTGGACGGGGGGCTGGCTGCGATCGACGTATCCTTCGCCGATGGACTCATCGGTGGGACAGTGCTCGTGCAGGAGATCCAGACCGACTTTCGTGCTCCGCGATTGACCGGCACGTTGTACAGTCGGGCCCGGCTCGGGAATGGCTTTTCCTATGGTGTCGAAACCGGGGCGAACACCAACGCTTCCGCCTCTTTGGCTTACCTCGAAATGAAAGGGAATGAGGGGATCCTCGCTTACAGGGTCAAACCACAGTATCGGCATTACGGGAGCCGTATCCTCGGACTTTTGCCGGGTCGGATCATGCACAATTTCGTGGCTTATGATCAGAACGACAAGCCCTACACCTCCCTCATGAACATCATGGCCTACGGAGATGATGTCGATGCCTTCACCCTGCAAGCGGATGCAGAGGTCCGATTCAATGTCTTCTACCGCATTTTCGCAGAAACCGAGTATGTGAGTTGGTTCTTTCGTGGTCGCCAGGACATCCGGACGATGTTTTTCCGGACCGGCGTCCGGTTCACGCCTTTCAAAGACCGGGATGATGAATTCGCATTTTTAGTCGGGAACCGGTACCTGAATGCCTCCACTCTCACGCCTGCCGGACGGACCTATTCCTCGCCCGTTTATCCGGATCTCGAGAACAAACCCCTGTTCATCCGGCAGCTCTACATGATGGTGAACTATTCCGTTAAATTCTAATGAAACGGGTCCGGCTCAGCCACGCATCAATTTAGAGCGCTTGGTCGCAGCCAATACCGCTTTGATCAGCGTCACCCGGAGCTTGCCTTCCTCCAGGGCCATCAGCCCGTCAATGGTGCAACCGGCCGGAGTCGTCACCTCATCTTTGAGAGCGGCCGGATGCTCTCCCCGGTCGAGGACCATCTTTGCCGCGCCCATCATGGTTTGGGCTGCGAGCAGGGTGGCCTGCTTGCGCGAGATCCCGACTTTCACGCCCGCCTCGCTCAATGATTCGATCATGAGGTAGATGTAAGCGGGACCGCAGCCGGAGAGTCCGGTCACCCCGTCGAAGAGGCTCTCCTCGAGCACGCTCACCAGTCCGAGCTCGCCGAAAATCTTCTCGGCTGTTTTCAGGTGCGATTTTTCGCAACGCGGACCGGAGCAAATGGCCGTGACCCCGCTCTTGATCAAGCAAGGAGTGTTGGGCATGGCGCGGATGATCGCTGCTTTTCCGCCGCTCCACTCGGACAACTGTTCGGTACTGATGGCCGCACAAATCGAAATAAGGAGCTGCCGTTCATGGATCCGGGAGGCGTTGGCTCTCAGGATCTTCTCGACCTGGTGAGGCTTGACCGAGAGTAGGATGATATCGGCATCGTTGAAGGCCTCAGAGTTGTCGGTCGAACAGGGGATCTTGAGCCGGCTCTTCGCTTCCTTCGCGGATTCTTCCGTTCGAGTGGTCCCGCTGATCTGGTAGTCGTCGCTCAGGCTTCCGCTCATCAAGCCCTGTGCGATCGCTTCGCCCATTTTTCCGAGTCCGACGATGGCAATCTTCTGTTTTTTCATGCTCTTCCATTTTGCAGGAAGGCCTGGCGCTCCGCTACTGCTTTAAGTGACGGCCTTCGTTCCGCGCCGACTTCTTGACGGGTGTCCTCTTGGCCACCTTCGGACGGGGAGGGTTTCCGATAGCGATCGGAAACACTTCGTTGATGTGCTCCACAAAACGGATGTCGAGACTGTTCAGCAGTTCGAGTGGCAGATCATGCAAGTCCCTGCGGTTTTCGCGGGGAAGGATCACCCGATCAACACCTGCCCTGCGAGCAGCGAGGAGCTTCTCCCGGATGCCTCCGACCGGGAGCACCCGACCGGTGAGGGAGAGCTCCCCCGTCATGGCGGTCTTCGCTCGGGCCGGGACCCCTGTGAACAGGGAGTAAAGAGTGGTCGCCAGGGTGATGCCAGCCGATGGGCCGTCTTTCGGGATGGCGCCCGCCGGGATGTGGATGTGGAGGTCGCGATCCTTCAGCCGGTTCGGAGTCAGCACCATCTCGTCGAGCAGGCGTTTCTTGACAAAAGTCCACGCGATCTGGGCACTCTCGAGCATGACATCACCCATTTGCCCGGTGAGCTTCAGCTGTCCGCTCCCCGGTAGCTCAGTTGCCTCGATGAAGAGGATGTCCCCGCCGAGCGCGGTCCAGGCCAGGCCGATCGTGACACCGGGGAGGGGGTGGGTTCCGGCCAGTTCCTGGGTGAATCGGGAGGGACCGAGCAAGGACTCGAGGTCTTCTTCGCGAACGATGACCGGCAAGCGGATCTTCTCCCGGGACTCACGTCGCTCCACAATCCGGGTGGCGGTCTTGCGCGCGATCTTGGCCAGCATCTGTTCGAGAACCCGGAGGCCCGGCTCACGCGCATAGTCCCGGATCAGTTTTCTGAGAGCTGTTTTCTCGAGCTTGAGATCGGTAGGGCTGAGGGCATTCTCTTCCAGGACCTTCGGAAGAAGGTGGGTTCGGGCGATCTTTTCCTTTTCTTCGAGCGTGTAGCCGTTCAGCTCGATCACTTCCATCCGGTCGAGAAGGGGGGCGGGAATCCCCTGAAGGGTGTTGGCCGTAGCGATGAAGATCATTCGCGACAAATCGAAAGGCACATCGAGATAATGATCGAGGAATGAGGAGTTCTGCTCGGGGTCAAGCACCTCGAGGAGCGCGCTCGCGGGGTCTCCTTGATAATGAGAGGCCAGTTTATCGATCTCATCGAGTAAAATGACGGCATTCTTGCTTCCGGCCCGTCGGGCGGCCTGAATGAATTTTCCGGGCATCGCTCCGATATAGGTTCTTCGGTGACCCTTGATTTCAGCCTCGTCACGCATGCCTCCGAGAGAAAAACGGTAGAATTTCCGGCCCATGGCCTGGGCGACCGATTTGCCAATCGAGGTTTTGCCCACACCCGGCGGCCCGACCAGGAGCAAGATCGATCCTTTTCCTCTTTTTGGATCCCGACGGCTTTGGAGGTTCCTGACGGCGAGGAATTCAATGATTCTCTCTTTCACCTTCTCGAGGCCGGTGTGGTCGGAATCGAGTACTTCGCGCGCATGAGCGAGCTCGAGCCGATCCTCTGTCTCAATTGACCAAGGAAGCGAGCAGAGAGTCTCGAGGTAAGTACGCGCCAGATTGTACTCGGGCGATTGCTCGCTCAGGGTTTCGAATTTCTCGAGCTCCTCGAGGGCGACCTTGCGCACATCCTCCGGCATGCCGGCTCCGGCGATTCTTTCGCGGAAGGACCGGCTGTTCTGGTCCTTTCCCTCTTCTTCCATGCCGAGTTCCTTCTTGATGAGCTTCAATTGCTCGCGCAAAAAGAACTCCCGCTGGAGGGTGCTGATCTTGGAGTTCACCTCGTCGTTGATTTTCTTCTGGACCGTGGCCACATCCTGTTCACGCTTCAGAAACAAGAGGAGTTTTTCGAATCTCGCTTTGACCGGAAGGGTTTCCAGAAAATCTTGTGCGTCTTTTTTTTCGAGTCCGAGAGCAAAAGCCACGATATCTGCAACGACACCCGAGTGGGGAGCGTTCAGGAGTGCGAGCTTCATCTCCTCATTGAAGAAAGGGTGGGTCTCGGAGAGGTCCTTGACGTGCTGGATGATGGAGCGTGTGAGAGCGTCGATTTCCAGGGTCTTCTCGGGTGCGGTGTCGTCAGCGTACTCGGCGTCGACCACAAAGTGCGGATGCTCGGAGAGGAACTTCCGGACCTTGAAGCGTTTCAGCCCTTGAACCAGTACCTGGATCGACCCGTCCGGGAGTTTGATCCGCTTCAGGACTTTTACGACAATTCCCGCATCGAACAGGTCTGCTTCAGTCGTCCCGTCTTCGGGGGTGTCTCCACGGGTGAGGAGCAACCCCAGGTGATGTTGCTTCCTCGAGAGGATTTCTTCCACTGTTGCGATCGCCTTCGGATGCCAGATCACGAGGGGAGCCATCAAAGTCGGATAAAGCACCGGCCCCGGATGGGCGATGGTGAACAGGGGTTGAGGGAGGATTTGATCGGGGAGAATCAGGGGGTGTTCCACACCCCTTCAATGGTACCGATCCGTAAGAAATCAAGGTTTGAGGTCGATAATCAACCGTGCCGGAGAAGAGAGTTCAAAAACCTCTGTTTTCATGGGGTTTTTTGAGCCAAGGGTGAACATCCACCGGTCGGATTCGACCTGGGGCAGAAACTCCACTGAGGCCAGTGTCCGGGTTTTTCGAGCGGCTTGGATGGCGGTCTGGGTTGAAAAGTCCGTTTTGATCTTGCCGTAAATCGTGACGGTGACGCGCTGGTTGGAAGGGTCGTTCTCGACCAGGAAGAAGGGGGGGCGGTCAGCCTTGGAGAAATCCACCACCACACGGTCATAGCCGGCGGGATTCGCCGCGATCCTTACGCCGGAAACCTTCACGTCCGAAATCAGGCGATCGCCACCACTGAAAGCGCCTTCTGCCAGGTAGACATTGCGTTTCACTTTCAACGCTTGGCGAAATGCGGATTCGTCGAATTGTGCCCAAGCGGGTAAGGTCGAAACCAAGAGTGCGAGCAAACCGAGCGGGAATTTCATCTTGAATGCAGTGTAGCGCGAGCCATCCCCGATGACAACCTCAGTGCTTGCGTCGAAAACGGAACGCCAAGAATCCGAGAATCAACAGCGATCCGATGCCGATGACTTTGACAAGTCCGGCTCCGGATTCGGTTTCAGCCGGAGCGGGGCGGGGGTCAGGAGAAACTCCAGGGGTGGGAGAGGTTTCGGGTGCCGGTGCGAGGCCCGATTGTTTTTCCGCTACGGCTACGGGTGCGGTCGGTACCGGAATCCTCAGAGACTTCTTGAGGTCTTCCAATGTGAAAGGCTTGCCCGGCTTCTTCGGATCCTGCGAAAACTGCAACATGCCACCGGTCAAGACCTCGGCACCGTCTTGTATGCGAATTCCGAACTTGCCCATTTCCAAGCTTTCGATCTCGTATGAGCCGTCTTCTTGCTCCCCGGTCAGAAACAGAACCGTTTCCTCGTTTTCCTTGAACTCCGGAGAACCCGGAATCACATGGCGATAGCCATCGGACTCACCACCGATTTTTCTGATTCGGATCTCGCTTTGCCGAATTCCGCCTTTCAGGGGTTCCTTCACCTCGACCAGGGCGTAGGTGTAGAGGGTGATGTCCCCGTTTGGAGCGGTCACTTTTTCGACCCGTTGGCTTCTGACGGTGCCGCGGACGATGTGAACCGCTTTTGAGGCGAAACTCTCGATCGACTCCGCATGGAAACTGGTTGCCGAAACATCGGGCAGAAGGAGGGCGAGTAACATGGAAATGAAGTGCAACTTCATACCCTTTAGCGTATCAATAAAGAGTAGCCATGGCACTGCTTCCCCGCGCGATTCTGGAGAAAACGAAATCCAGCGTCATCTATTTGTTGCTCTTCGTCGGGTTGATCATCGCGATGATCGGGATCTACCGGGGTGGGGTGCGTCT
Organism: Bdellovibrionales bacterium; assembly: GCA_947462765.1. Classification (GTDB taxonomy): domain Bacteria; phylum Bdellovibrionota; class UBA1018; order UBA1018; family CAIMNF01; genus CAIMNF01. The sequence goes on along the minus strand of CANHQK010000013.1, from coordinate 32,878 downwards.
TTCCGAGCTCCGTGCCGAAACGGTCTACCTGCCGGACCTTCCGGGAGCCTTGTTTCTCTCTTTCATGCGGATGACGCTGGCCTATGCCGGCTCGCTCGTTTTTGCCTTCATTTTCGGAATTCTTGCCGCACGCACCCGCTCGGGGAGTCGCTTCATCCTGCCTTTGATCGACATCCTGCAGTCAGTGCCCGTGGTCGGATTCTTTCCGGCCGCGATCAGTTTTTTCATCGGGATCACCCGGGGACATCGCATCGGAGTCGAGCTCTCGGCGGTTTTTCTCATTTTCACTTCTCAAGCATGGAATCTCGCTTTCGCGGTCTATGAGTCCCTGAAGGCCATTCCGGGGGAGAACGACGAGGCGGTTCGGGCTTTCGGTCTGAGTCAGAGCCAGCGCTTTTTCCGGCTTTATTTGCCGGCGGCGATTCCACGGGTGGTGTACAACTCGATCCTCTCGTGGTCGAACGGATGGTTCTTTCTGGTCGCCTGCGAGATCATCGCGATCGGGCCCGTGCAGTACAACCTGCCCGGAATCGGGAGCTTTCTGGCGAGGGCTGCCGAAGAAGAGCGGATCGGGCTCGTGCTTTGGGGACTCGCTTCGTTGGCCACGATGATCCTGATTCTTGATGTGATGATCTGGAAGCCCCTGATGATCTGGTCCGAGCGCTTCAGGCAGGATGCCACCGCGAACCAGGATGAGGAGGATGTGGGGATCTTCTTGCGTTTGCCGAAGACGATCGCCTCGCGTTTCGAGTTCCTGACGGAGCCATTGCTTCAGATTCTGAACACTTTCACGCTTCCGGCCCGCTGGTTGCTGAAGGAGATCGTGTTTCCGCTCTTCTGGGATTTGCCAGCTTATCTTGTGTCGCGGGCGTTTCAGGGGATTACGAAACCCATCGAGCCGGTGATTGAGCAGACCAAGAAGGCGCGGGTGGCGATCGGATATTTTGCCCTCGGGTTCCTGGTGGTGTTCGGTTGCTTTTACATCTGGAACTGGTTCAAGGGGCCACTCCCACCGGTGATCCGCGATCTTCCGCTCGGCCTCGTTTACTCGACAGCCAGGATTCTCACCGCACTGATGATTTCATTCATGTGGATCCTGCCTTTGGTGTACCTCACCTGGAACCGGCCGAAAATCCGTCATGCTTTGACCACGGTCGCCCAACTCGGAGCCTCGATTCCGGCGACCGCTCTCTTTCCCTTGATCGTGCTCATCGGAGTTCGGAAATTCGGAGGTGGAATGGATTTCGCCACTCTTGTCCTCCTCACCTTTGGGATCCAATGGTATGTCCTCTTCAATGCCATTGGTGGAGCCTCGACGATTCCTTCCGACCTGGTGGATGCGACGCGATCATACGGCTTGTCTCCCTTTGCGACATTCCGGAAGCTCGTGTTCCCTGCCATCCGGCCCGCCCTCATCACCGGAGCCATCACGGCCTGGGGAGGCGGGTGGAACGCGCTGGTGGTTTCGGAATACATGACCGTGAAGAACGAGGTGCTGAAAGTGAAGGGTCTCGGAGCGCTGCTGTCGACCGCCGTTTATGAACTCGGTGACGGGCGCGCGATCACCTTGTGCATCCTCGTCATGGTGGCGTGGATCCTGTTCGTCAATCTGTTGGTCTGGCAACCGCTTTATCAGCGAAATCTTGAGAGGTTCAGATTCTGACATGAAACAGCTCATCGAATTCAAAAACGTCTCACGCCGGTTTCTATTGCCCCAGGGCGAGGTGACCGTTCTTGAGGATATCTCTTTCCAGGCGATGGAAGGTGAGTTCATCACCATTGTCGGTCCTTCAGGCGCCGGAAAAAGCACCTTGCTCCGGATGATGAACGGCCTTCTTCAGCCCTCGTCAGGGTCGATCTTGTACGAGGGACGGGAGCGGCGCGGAATCAATTACGAGACCGCGATGGTCTTCCAGAACTTCGGGCTTCTTCCTTGGCTCACGGTGGCGCAGAATATCGAGCTCGGACTCGAAGCCCGCACCAAGGATCCTGAACTCAGACGGGACCGGGTTCGTCACTACGTGATGAAAGTGGGGCTCGAGGGTTATGAGGAGGCTTATCCCCGCGAGTTGTCGGGGGGGATGAAGCAGAGGGTGGGATTGGCGCGAGCCTTGGCGGTTGAGCCGAGTCTACTGCTGATGGATGAGCCCTTCTCCTCACTCGATGTGCTGACTTCGATCAACCTCCGGAACGAATTGCTCGACATCTGGAGCGACCGGGACAATGTCGTGAACACCATGATCATGGTGACCCACAATATCGAGGAGGCGATCGAGCTCTCGGACCGGATCCTGATCCTCTCGAACCGTCCCGGCCGGATCGCCGGGGAACTCAAGATTGACCTGCCGCGTCCACGTCGGAAGCGTGATCCGCACTTTGTGGAGTATGTGGACCGGGTCTTCTCACTTCTTGCTTAACAGAATCGGAACAAACAGCGTAAAAAGGAACCTGTATTCATGAAACCCGCAGCCCTCCCCGAAATAGGAATCAGCCAGATCCTCGGACTTGTCGAATTGCTCGCCGGAAAAGGCGGACGTGAGGATATCTACAAACTTGCCGCCGAGCTTTCCATGGAGCTTGGAGAAACCCTGACGGTCATTCGCGCAGCGGAAATGCTGGGTCTCGTACACACTCCCGGGGGAGATGTGGTGGTGGAGCCTTTCGGCAATCAGGTGGTCGACGCCTCGATCACGGACCGCAAGGATCTGATCCGGGACAAGTTGGCCGAGATCCCTCTCTTCAAGATGGTGAAGGAGTATCTGTCACGGGAAGAAGAGACCGAGGTGAGCCGCGAGGAAATGCTCGAAAAACTGGCCGAGCTTCTTCCGAACGAGGACGCTGAGTCGTCCTTCGGAACCGTGGTGAGCTGGGGCCGATATGCCGAGATGTTCGGCTATAATGACGACACCCAGACTTTCTATCTCAGCCCGTGAAGTTCCGGTTCAGGGTGAGTGTGGTGATTTCGGCCCGCTTGCCGAAGCGGTTCGGAGGTCCCCAGAATCCTGTACCCCGGTTCACGTAGAGTTGGGTTTTTTCGTTCACCCGGTACAGTCCCTCGGAGTACTTGAGTACGACCTTCACAATGAACGAGTAAGGATAGAACTGTCCTGCATGCGTGTGTCCCGAGAGTTGAAGGTCGAACCCTGATTTGCAAGCACCCTCGATGCTGAAGGGATTGTGCGCGAGCAGGATCTTGCAGGCGACGTCTTCTGAGCAGGCGGCAGCCTTTGCTGCATCGGTGGCATGCTGGGGCTCGAAACGGGCTGCTTGGTGATCGAACACGCCGGCGAGCAGGAGGCGCTCTTCTCCGTTCTTGCCCGGTCGACGCAGGATGCGGTTTGAGTTTCCGAGTACGGTGATACCCATCGTACTCAAGTGCGCGATCCAATCATGGACGCCGGAGTAGTACTCATGGTTCCCGGTACAGAAGTAAACGCCTTCCGGCGCTTTCAGGCGGGCCAAGGGAGCGATCTGTTCGCGAAGTTGGTTCACGCTGCCGTCCACGAGATCGCCTGTGATCGCGATCAAATCGGGTTTTTCCGCCAGGACCTGATCCACGACACGGTCGAGATAGCCCTTGTGGATGAGCGGCCCGACGTGCACATCCGAGATCTGCACAATTTTGAGACCCTCGAAAGCGGGGGGAAGGCGGTCCAGAGTGACGGGGACCCTCACCACATCCGCACCGGCCGTCGCCTCGAAAAATCCAGCGACCGAAGTCAGGGTCGTTCCGGCCAGGAGGGTCCGACCCACGCCTTCGGTCAGGAAGATCCTCTTCTGCGGATCGAAGGTCTTCGAGGTGAGCTGGAAGAGTTCTGCGAAAAAGAAAACAATGAAGATCGATCCGACCCAACCGAGGAGGCTGAATTGGGTCCATTGGAGCACCAGATCAGGCAGCGATCCGGCCGGGGCCTCGAGTATGCGATACAAAAACGGGCCCAGGGTCATCAGACCCGCTGAGGCCATGAAGAAGACCAGCATCCTGCGATTTCCGGAAGGAGTCAGTCCGAGTCGCCTTCTGAGCAGGCGGTAGGTGAGCCAGCAAACGAGGAACGAGATGGTGGTGAAGAAGAGTGCGAATCGAATCAGGTTCGCGTGACTCATCTCCGGATCATCCGACGCTCATCATTCTCATGAATTTCTCTCTCCGGTGCATCAGATCCTCGCGGGAGAGGGTTTTCAGGCGACCGATGCTGAAGTCCTGGATGGTGAAGCTCGCCATCACGGTGCCGTACACAACGGATCGACGGAGCAACTGATCCCAGGCTTGAGGATCGTTCTTCATCATCGCGCGGTTGGCTCCGGCTTCGGCCAGGTAACCCATGACCGCTCCGGCGAAGCTGTCTCCGGCTCCGGTTGGATCGATGACTTCGTCGACCAGGAATGCAGGTGCCAGGAAGGTGCCGGTCGGGGTGAAGAGGGCCGAGCCGTACTCACCACGTTTGATGATGATGTTCGAAGGACCCATGGACTGGATCTTCCGAGCGGCCTTTTCAAGGCTTTTCTCGTCAGACAGCAAGAAGGCTTCTTTTTCGTTGATGCACAGGAGGTCGACTTGTTTCAGGGTTTCTTTGAGTTCCGCAGGCTTTCCGGTGATCCAGAAGTTCATCGAGTCGCAGGCCACGAACTCATGGCTACGAACCTGGTTCAGGACCTGCAATTGGAGCACGGGATCGATGTTGGCCAGAAAGACCACCGGGCAATCCGTGTGGGTTTCGGGAAGCTTCGGATCGAAGTGCTCGAACACATTCAACGCGGTGGCCAGGGTCTTGGCTTCGTTCAGGTTGGTGTCGTATTCGCCGACCCAGTGAAAGGTCTTGCCGGCCGCGACTTGCACACCGGTGACATCCACATTGCGCTCTTTCAGGAATCCGAGGTGCTCTTTCGGAAAATCGTCTCCGACCACGGCCACGATCTTGATCGGCGTGAACAGGGAGGCTGCCAGGGAGAAGTAATTCACAGACCCGCCGAGGACATGATCCGCCTTTCCGGCAGGGGTGCGTACGGAGTCGAAGGCCATGGAACCGACAGTCAGGATCGGACGGGAGGGAGTGGTGTGCATGGGCGGGATTCTAATAGCGGAACTCCTTGGGGTCAATGGAATTGACCTTGAGTCCGGGCACTCTTGGGGCCGGAAGCGGGTGGGCGTCCAGATTGCGGATCCACGACTCGAAACCCTCGATTCCAGGGCTCAATTCGATCCAATCCGGTTTGGGATCGGGGACCCCCCGGACGTGAACCCCGGTCGGGAGACCTGGGATGCCTCCCGGGAATTCGATGATTCGGGCATCGTGGGAGATCCGGACCTTTCCGTCACCAGGAGCGCTACGGTGGAGGATGAGGGGCTTGAAGCCACGGGCCGCCAGGATGGCGCTCCATGCCTCACCGGGCAAGAGGTGTTCCTCGTGGAAGCGCCGGGCTCCCACCCTGGCGGAGCGCTCGTGGGCGAGTGCGACGAGCAAAAATCCGGCGAGCAGTCCGAGGAGGGCTCGCACCTGCCTCAGTAGCGAAGGGTCGAGCGCTGGTGTTCTATAGCGCGATGGTAACCGCGAAAAGTACGCGCAAAGCGTTTGCCACAGTGAACCAGCACGAAGACGGTCAGACCGGCCCATAGTGCCACCTCCAATAATGCGGATCCCCTTCTCTTTTCAGGGGATCCATCGGACCTTCCAGGTTTCATCGGGAGCCCTCCGGGTCAGTGCGGATGATCTTTGGTTCCGGGATGCGATTCCCACCCGGTACTCATTCTGGGGAACGGGGGCATCGAGCGGATGGCCCGAAAGAAGGCCGGCCACATCCGGATCCACCAATTTCAAGTCATGTTCTGGAAAGGCACTCCGGTCAGGCCGACGACGCAAGCGGCACCCGAGTCCGGTCAGGAGATTCCACCTCAACGTTTCTCGGATCCATTCTGTACGGATCCGCTCCTGGTTTCCGCGCTCTGCCAAAAGGAGCAGTCGAAGGGCCTCGAGTGCGGCCGGTCCGGCGGGGGTGGGAAGCAAAGGGAGGGTGACCCTTCTTGCTGCCTCCAATCGCTTCCAGGAGCGCTCGTGCGCGGTGATCCAGGCACGGATGCGGAGGACGGCGATTCCGGTGCAGCGGTCGAAATTCACTTGTCGCTCCGTGATGGCCCTGAGGTGTCGAGCGGAGATCCAGAGTCCGACTCCCCCGCTGAGTGCCATGAGAAGAATGAGTCCTCCCAGGATTGAGAAGCCCTCCCGGTCCGATCGAGTCGTTCGAGCGGCAAGAGTCGAACCCGCTCCTCGATTCCGCGCCCGCAGGGTTCCACCCGGTTCACAGGCGATGCCGTGAGGAGGAGTTCCTCGCGGGCATACCGGAAGGCAAGCAGCCCGCATCGGATCCGGGTGAACTCGACCCATCCCATCCGGATCGCCCCTCCTGTCAAAGGAAGCAGAATCAGCAAGAGTGCCCATTGGAGTTCGATCAGGGTTTGTCCGCATTTCCGGTTCAGGGGATGTGGATCTCCAGAAGTTTCTGATTGATGGTATCGAGCTTGGACTTGATGGTGGAGCCCACCATGCGAGACGCGGCAATGGAGCAGACCGCGATCAGCATGACCAGGATGATGTATTCACTCAGGCCTTGGCCGCTCCGGTCAGTAAGAATTCGGGATGTCAGGTTCATGCCTGGAATGGTTACAAAAACCGGGCCAAGAGGTGTTCAGACATTTGACAGTCCCCACGCGCGAGAGCAGAATGGGGTGAGATGCAAAAGAGCGAGAAATTTTTCATTTTCAGCTGGAAAGAATTGTTCGTTCTCGGGCTACTCGTGGTGACGGCCCTCGGGTTCTGTTTTACGCTCGGACTGCACTACGGAAAGCAGATCCGGAACGATGAGCCGGTGGCCGAGGTCACGGCTCCGAGGGTCGAAGGCAACCACGAAGCCGCTCCTCCCAGGGCCGTATTGGATCAGGGCGCCCAGTATGTGGATCATGCGGCCAAGGAGGCCATCGAGGGGGCTACCGAGAAGGCAGCAGCCGATTCCGGTATCAAACTGGATCACCCGAAGCCTGTCGAGCTTCCGTCTGAAAAAACCGTCCGTCCGCCGATGGCATTGCCGACGGCTGTGAGTCACCCTCCGGTCGCCGAAGACGAGGAAGAGGAAGAAGAAGCGGCCGAAGAAAAAGAAGTGGCGCCCACTGAAGTGTTCGCCGTTCAGTTGGGTTCCTATCCCAATATGTCCGCAGCCCGGAAGAAGATGAGTGTATTCACCAAGCGCGGACTGAAGACCGAGGTCCGGACTGCGAAAGTGAATGGAGAAACCCGTTACCGGGTGGTGCTCTCCGGATTCAAATCCCGCAAAGCCGCCGAGGCGAAGGGGAAAGAGCTGGTTTCGAAACGCAAGATCGAGAGCTTCGTCGTTATTTCTTCCGCTTCTCCTCGTTGAGGCGGTCGATCTCAGTCAGCAACCAGAATACCCGGTACAGGAACAACAGGTTGCTGCCTTCGTAATCGAGAAGAACCTCACTCGCTGACACGAGGGTGATGTTTTTCACGAATCCCTGGTCCTGTAGTTCCTGGATTTGTCCGACCGGGATACCGGCCTGTTGGATTGCCGGTCCGATGTTCAAGCGTTCGATCGAGTCCGCGAGGGGCTTGGATTGAGCCCGGTTCTGGATCATGAGTCCCAGGATTTTGAAGCCGGACTCGGTCAGGGTCTGTCTTTTTTCGTGGGATGTCAGGTTCTGCTCGTTCAGATACTGGATGAACTGGTCGAGGAAGCGGATGTCGGTCAGCATGAGATCGTCTTTCAGGATCTTGACCGTCTTCAAAAGTTCGATCAGGCTCAGCACCTTGGCAGAGGGCACTTGCAGGATCTGGGAGGCAAAGCGCTCGAGCATCGCCGAGGTGAACTCGATTCCCTCCGGTTTCTCGTTCTTGCCGTACCGGGAGGCGACGGCGAGCAATGCAGTCGAGAACTTGAGCAATTCAGGGGTGGTGATAAAGCAGTATTCCTTGGAGCGATTGCCGTGCTTGTCCACCTCGTACTCGGTCGAAAGGCTCTCGAGCATCCGGACCTTGTTGTTGGCGGAGCGGAGGCGCGAGCTGATCGTTTTGATCAAGGTCACAAGCCATTCGGGAATTTTCGAAAGCGCGTCATCCAATGAACCTTTTGAGATCTCGATCAAATCGGTGGCAATCAGGGCTTCGGCTGATGCGGAACGGGGCTGACCATCGAAAAATGCCAGCTCTCCGAGAACGGAACCGGCGCGAACGGTATCGATCTCGATCTTGCCATCACCCTTGCGCCGGAAAAGCCTGATGGCGCCTTTTTTTACAAAGTACAGGTTTTTCGAGGGGTCCCCCTCCTCGAACAGGATGTCTTTCTGTTTCAGGTTGATTTCTTTAGCGCTCATATCACTTCCTATGCATCTCTATGGTGCCATCCCAGTCGGCCGGAGGGGGTTCCCTCTCGAACTCTTCACAGCGTGAAAGGTAGATCTCAGAAACCGGATCTGGCGAGCCGGTCCTGGACTTCTGGATCTCGCTGGCGAGCCTGAATTTGGCCTTGGCGGTCTCCCATTCACGGCGTTTGAATGCTTCGCGAGCCTCGGTAAAATTCATGATGAGTCTCGGGTCGAACTCGACCTCGGAGATCTGAATCAGATCGATTGCCTTTGTTTTTCCCTTCACGATCACCGAATCGAGGATCCGGGTGTGGAATTGATTGCGGATGCTCTCGGGCAGGCGCTCTCGTGTGAGCTCGGTGCTGAGAATATCCCCCCCGTAGAGCCGGGTGAGGCTCTCGAGGCGTGAAGCGAGGTTCACGTGATCTCCGATCACCGTGTATTCGAAGATCCGCTTCGATCCCATGTTTCCGACGCTCACCACGCCCGAGTTGATCCCGATCCCGGCACTCACATCGATGCCATATCGCTTTTTGAAGTCAGGCGCGATTTCGTCCAGGCGTTTCTTCATGGCCACGGCGGCCTTCCATGCCCGTTCGACATGGTCTTGCTGGTCGATCGGAGCGCCCCAGAAGGCCATGATCGCGTCACCGATGTATTTGTCGAGAGTCCCCTCATGCTGGAAAATGATTTCCGTCATTTCAGAGAGGTACTCGTTCAAAAACTGGGTGAGCACTTTCGGATCCATATTCTCGGAAAAGTTTGTGAATCCGCGTAGATCGCTGAACAGGATGGTGACATCCTTCCGCTCGCCACCGACCTGGAGCTTGCTCGGATCCTCGAGAACCAGCTCCACGACCTGGGGTGCGAGGTACTTTGAAAAAGCCTCCTTTACGAACTTCTTCTTCCGCTCCTCGATGATGTAGCGAATCGACTGGAGGGTCAGGAAGATGAGCAGGGTTTCAACCAGCAGGAAAACCGTCGAGAGATTGATGTGATTGCGGAACAGAATCCAGACATCCACCCAACCCAATAGCAGCAGGAATCCCAGGAACACGAGCACGCTCGGAACCGCCTCAAGCGTAGAGAAAAGGAAGGCGAAGATCAGTCCGAACACGACGATCAGGGTCAAGGGCAGCCAGCTCAGGTGAAGGGCGCTCGCCGACCGCAACATGTCCTTTTTGATGAGATTATCGAGGGTGTTGGCGTGTCCCTCGACGCCGGGGCTGTTCGATTCGAACGGAAAAGCCCGCATGTCGTAAATGCCGATGGCGGTCGCGCCCACCAGAACATGGGCTCCATTCAGAAGGTTTTTCAATCGGGAAATCTCAAGTTCAGTCAGATCCTCGCGGAACAGGTCCACCGCAGGAATGTAAACAAAGGGGGCGGCGCCGGTTGAACCTGAGGGCGGGTTGGCATTCGCATCCAGATCGTTATAGTAGAGCGGCTGATAGGGGCCTTTGAAGTTGATATCCATGTATCCGAGCGGAGTGACCGGGATCGGATGGTCTGGGTCCTTCGAGAAATAAGCCTTCTTGACCAGTCCGTCATCCCTGAACTCGATCCGGATCCGGTCCTGACGGGCCAATTCGGCCATCTTCAGGGCCAAGGACGGATAGATCATCTTTCCCGAGAATGCGAAGAGGGGATAGCGTCGGACATATCCGTCCGGATCAGGGTCAATGTTGAACAATCCGGCATATTTCGCATTGTCGCGGAACAGCTCGATGTTCGGTGTCAGGTTGATGATGTTCCTGAGAGAGGTGTTCCAGAGAACCTTTTCGTCGAACGGGTAACGTTGTTCAAGGGCGAACTTACCGACTGAGTTCAGGATTTTTGAGTTGATTCCGACGTCGTCGACCGGACAGTACTCACGCGGTTCGTAGCGCGGTTGGCAAGCGCCATCGTAAAAATACCCGAGAACCAGTCGCTCTTGGGCCAGGGCAATCGCCCAAGCGAATTGGGGATCACTCTCGAGAGCGAGAATCTCCTTCATCAAGCCAGGCTTGTGCTTCTGGATGAGGTCTTTGGCTCTCGGATGAATTCGTTCTTCCGGCTCGGAAAAAACGACATCGAGCCCGATCGTGCTGACATTGTGTTGCATCAGTTGAACGATGATGTCCTTGAAAACCTCGCGAGGCCACGGAAAGCGACCGATCATGCTGACGGAGTTCTCATCCACGGCGAGAATGACAATTTTCGGATTGGCCGGCTCCGGGCCCCTCAATTTGAATTTCACGTTGGTGAGCGCTCCCGAGATCGATCGGACCACAGGGTAGACTTTTTCCCGCAAGAGAGCGGACTCCAGCTCACCCCTTTCCCCGCGATCGAGGGTCAATTGGCAAAAAGCCGAGATCAAGATGATGGGAAGTGCGGTGAACCACAGAAAGAGACGGTTCATGGGGTGCTTATCCTTTTCGATTGGCGGCTCCGGTAGAAAATGAACAGTGATCCGGTCAGCAGGAAGGCAAGGAGTCCGAATTGGAATCGCTTGAACCCCTCGATGAGAGATTCGATGTTCTCACCGGCGTAGTAAGCGAGGTTCATGAGGCCAAGAAGATAGATCACCGTCGAAGTTGCATCGAGGAGGAAGAAGGTCCGCGCCCGGACTTGCAGGGATCCGGCGGTGAAGTAGAGAGCGGTCCGGATCAAGGGCAGGAAGCGAACCAGGAAAAGGAAGCGGGTGCCTCGATTTTCCAGATACCGCTCGGCCGCCGCGACTTTTCCGGGCGGCAGCACCCAGCGGAAAGGGGCTTTTTTCAGGATTCGGGGACCGTACTTGCGTGCGACCAGATAGTTGATCGTGTCTCCGCTCAGGAGTCCGAGGAAAGCGACCGGAATCAGGATCGGAAGCTTGAAGAATCCGAGTGCCGCAAGAACCGATGCCGCGATGAGGGTGAGATCGGAGTTGATCGGCATTCCGATTCCACAGCCGATCAATGTGAAATAAAAAACCAGATAGGCTTGGATCCCCTGGTACTGGGAGAGGAACTCCTTCGCTTGATCCATGATTCAAGGTTAAAGGCTCAGCCAAAAAAAAGCACCTGAAACACTGGGTGTTCCAGGTGCCAAATGTTTGTGATGTCAAAAGGTTCACTTCGCTCCGAGTCGTGCAAGCTCCTCGCGATACCATTCGCTCAAGATCTGTTTTGAGGTTTCAGGATTGGTTCCCCAGTGAGCGGCCACATCGATATTGACTTCGGTGAGAGCTTGACGGTTTCCATTCGCTGCCTCCTTCACTGCGCGTGTGGCGCGTGAAAGGTCGACGCCATAGAGTCGTTTGCTGAAATCGGCCACATCTGCCTGGGTCCGTGCCCGATCGCGTCCGAGGACGGCCCAATCCTGCAATGTTTTGGCGATGTTCACGCCAGCGGATTCCGCGAGTGCGTATTTCTGAGAAAGGGTGCGCCCCGCAGCCCGGGAGCTCGCTTCTTCCTGCTCCGCTGCCGTGGCAATGATATCGGCCGACTGAGCGGCGCCTTCATCCAGTTCGTTCAATGCATTTCCGTAGGAGTCGTACAGGATGCCGGTGCTGCTCAGCCAGGCATAACCCATGTAGTCCCTGCGGAAGCCGTAAGAATCGGTGTAAGTCCAGTAATCGAAATAAAGAGTGCGATTGGCGAAGAAGGGGTCCTGATTCGCGGTGATCTTCGAGCCATCCGCATAGAAGTTGCAGCCTGACATCGGGTACCCGAAAGAGGTGCACTGATTACCGTATACGTCATACCAGGCGCGTCGGTAGGGATCGACATAGACTCCGCCACCCCCATGAACCACGACGGTTTCGCAGGCGGTGAGAGAAAGGAGAGTCAGGATGAGAATTCCGGTTTGGCTGAATAAGATAGAGATCGTTTTCATAGAGATGCCCCCCCTTGTGTCGGCATCATGTGATTCACTCCAGCCAAACAGCAAGGGACGTGCCAAATTAGTATCATAAATTTAAGCAATGATTTCAAAGCCTCAGGAGTTCGTAATCTGGTACGAGGCCCCCTGGTTCCCCTTTGGCCCCGACTTTTGCCGGTGCACTTTGGCTCCGCGGAGGGTCAACTGAGGGCACGACGCAACGAGTCTAGCGCGTAGGCGGCGGCGCGTTCCTGAGCGCGCTCCCGGTGGTTCTCGAAGTGAAACTCCCGTGCGAGGGTCTGTGTTCCATTTGCGACCGCGATCCAGACGGTTCCTCCGGGGGAGTGGGTGTCACCTTCGGGTCCCAGGTATCCGGTGATCCCGAGGCCCCAATCGGTTCCCCATTTGCTCCGTATGCCCTCGGCCATGGCCTTCGCACTGGCTTCGGACACCACGCCAAACTGATCGAAGAGGGTGGCTGGAATCCGGAGCTCGAGGGTCTTGAGTTCGGTCTGGTACGGAATCAGGGAACCCCGCAAGATTTTTGAGGCGCCTGCGATCCGGGTGAGTCGCTGGGAAACCAAGCCGCCCGTGCAACTCTCTGCCACCGCAAGAGTCTCGTTCCGCTCGAGAAGCAAGCGATGAACCGCCTCTTCGAGCGTTCCCGGCTCGGAGCCGAAAGTGTCTTTTCCACAGGCTTCACGCAGCGCTATCAGCTCTTTCCGGAAGGCGGCTTCCTCCTCGGTCGTGGACACCGCCATTTGCAAGCGGAGTCGAACGCCAACATTAGAAGGAAGGAAGGCCAGGCTCATTCCCGGGATGCTCCGGATCCGTTCAACTTCAGAGTGGATTCTTTGGGCGAGAGCGCTCTCCCCGATTCCCGAGGTGAGGAGCGTTTCCTTCAGGATGCGAGTCGATCCTAGAGCGGGGTCCTTCATGAGCTTTGGAAGGATCACCCGTTCCATCATGCTTTTCATTTCGTGTGGAACCCCGGGCACGACAAAGATCCGTGTCCGGCCCTCCATCAGAAACTGTCCGGGAGCCGTTCCGCAATCATTGTCGATCCGCTCGGCGTCCCGGAGCAGGTAGCCTTGCTTCTTGTTGTTCTCGGTCATGGGTCGGCCACGTGATCTGAAAAACTCCTCGATTTTGCCGACCCATTCCTCGTCGTAGCGAAGCGGGATCTTGAAGTATCGGGAGAGTGCCTCGACCGTGAGATCATCATGGGTGGGGCCGAGCCCCCCTCCGATGATCAGAACGTCGCACGAGCTCTGTAAAAAGCGGAGCGCCCCCGTGATCTCGGCCATCTCGTCTCCCACGCTTAAATGACGGGTGACGGTGATTCCGATTCCGGTGAGGCGCTCACTGATCCATTGCACATTCGAGTTCAGGACCTGCCCGATCAGGAGTTCATCGCCGATGGTGAGGATCGAGGCTTTCATCCCAGTCTCGCCCGGATCACTCTTTCTTGCAGGAGATCTGGAATTTTTCGCAGATTTCTTTTTTGAGGTTGTTCTCGAATGCTTGTTCCGCGTCCTTCACGGCTTCATCGCATTTGAACCGCGCATCATAGTCCTTGTCGGTTGGGTTGAGTCCCTTCGGGTACTTTTCCTTGCACTCTTCCTCCATCTTCGACCACTTTTTTTTCTCTTCGTGGCGCAGTTGGCGATGCTTTTTATGGACATCTGAGAGCTCCTCCTTGCCGAAAGCCATCGGGGTGGAGAGAAAACAGATTGCGGTCATAGCCATGAGAATCGATTTCATCGAATGGTTCCTTTCTTTAAGGTTGTTTCAGATTCACTCACTCTTCGTCATGAACCCTGAGTTTCTCAAGGACCGAAAAGTCCTCGAGCGTGGAAGTGTCCCCGGAGGTTTTCCCGGTGGTCACCATCTCGCGTAGGAGGCGGCGCATGATTTTGCCGGACCGCGTCTTGGGGAGAGCGTCGGCAAAGCGGATCTCATCCGGCTTGGCGATGGGCCCGATTTCCTTGGCAACCCAGTTCTTGAGTTCGCCCTCGATCGCCTTCAAGTCGGGAGAGCTTCCGGTGATCTGGGCCTTGAGCGAGACGAAAGCCACGAGAGCGCTTCCCTTCAATTCATCCGGTCGCGCGACCACGGCCGCTTCGGCCACTTTCGGATTCGCCACGAGTGCGCTTTCGACCTCCGCAGTACCGAGCCTGTGCCCGCTCACGTTCACGACATCGTCCACTCGGCCCATGATCCAAAAATATCCATCCCGATCTTTGCGCGCCCCATCACCTGTGAAGTACCACTTCTGCTTTTTGAAATCGCCCCAGTAGCCGGTCACGTAGCGTTCGGTGTTTCCGAACACCGTCCGGAGCATGGACGGCCAGGGGTGTTTCACCACCAGGAGCCCGCCTTCATTCGCTTTGCAGGGTTTTCCATCCTTGTTCACTACCTCTGCGAGAATTCCGGGGAGTGGGAGGGTGGCCGAGCCGGGCTTGGTCGGAACCGCCCCGGGCATCGGAGAAATGAGAATGGCACCCGTTTCGGTCTGCCACCAGGTATCCACGATCGGGCACTGCTTGCGTCCGATGTTCGTGTGGTACCACATCCAAGCCTCCGGGTTGATCGGTTCACCGACCGATCCAAGCAGCCGAAGCGAGGAGAGATCGTGTTTCTTGGGATGATCGTCTCCGAGTCGCATGAAGGAGCGGATCGCGGTCGGTGCGGTGTAGAAAACCGTGGCGCGGTGGCGCGCAATCATCGACCAGAGGCGGTCCGGACCGGGGTAAGTGGGGACGCCCTCGTACATTAGCACGGTGGCTCCGTTCATGAGCGGGCCATAAACAATATATGAGTGCCCGGTGATCCAGCCGACGTCCGCGGTGCAAAAGTAAATGTCCTCGTCCTTCAAATCGAAAACGTGCTTCGTGGTGTACTTCACCTGGGTCAGGTAGCCGCCCGTGGTGTGCAAAATGCCCTTCGGTTTGCCGGTCGAGCCGCTCGTGTAAAGAATAAAAAGCGGATGCTCGCTATCGAGTGCCTCGGCCTTGCAGATCGGAGACTCGCCCGGCACCACCTCATGCCACCAATGATCGCGACCGTTTTTCATGGGGGTTTCTTGCCCGGTCCTTTTCAAGACGAGCACGTGGGCCAGGGTGGGGACTTCATCGAGTGCGGCATGGACGGCGCTCTTGAGGGCGCTCGGCGCTCCCCGGCGGAAGGCGCCATCCTGGGTGAGCAGGGCTTTTGCTTTTGAGTCGTTCAGCCGGTCACGAAGAGCTTCTGCCGAGAATCCGCCAAACACCACATTGTGAGTGGCGCCAATCCGGGCGCAGGCAAGCATTGCCATGACCGCCTCGGGAACCATCCCCATGTAGATTCCGACGACATCGCCTTTTTTGATGCCGAGCTTTTTCAGAGCATTGGCCAAACGATTCACTTCAGTCGACAGTTGCTGGTAGGTGAGGGTGCGGACTTCGCCCGGTTCACCTTCCCAGATCAGAGCGGCTTTGTTTTTCCGTGAAGTGCCTAAATGTGCATCGAGAGCGTTCTCCGCCGCATTCAGCTTTCCGCCGATGAACCACTTGGCGAAAGGATGCTTCCACTCGAGAGTCTTTTTGAAAGGCTTCTGCCAGTGAAGTTCTTTGGCACGGGCCGCCCAAAATGACTTCGGGTTACGGTTGGCTTCATCGCGGAGCCTCCGGTACGCGGCAGGAGAAGAAAGATGAGCCGATTTTGAGAAGGCTTTAGACGGCGCGAATTTGCGCTTTTCCTTGAGAACCGACGAGATTTCAGACATGGATTCAGGGTAAAGTCGGGGGCCTGAGCGGGCAAGAAGGAAGTGCACCGACGCGGGGGACTGTGGTACCTTCGACCCATGAAGAAGATCCGTCTTTTGACGCCCGGACCGACTGCCATTCCTGAGTCGGTCCTTTCCAAGTTCGCGGAGCCTGTGATCCATCACCGCACCTCGTTATTCGAGGCGCGGTTCAAGCAACTTCAAGACCATTTGGGCTGGTTGTTCCAGACCCGGGAGCCCGTGCTGACCCTCACCGCCACCGGTTCGGGCGCGATGGAGGCTGCTGTGGCCAATCTGTTCTCTCCGGGCGATGAGGTGATCGTTCTCAATCTCGGAAAGTTCGGAGAGCGTTGGACGAAGCTTTCGAAGACTTACGGACTCACGGTTCATGAGCTGGTCGTAGAGCGCGGATTGGCCGCCGACCCCGTGGAAGTGAAGCGACTCTTGGTGAGCCATCCCGCCGTGAAAGCGGTGCTCTTCCAGGCTTCAGAGACCTCCACCGGTGCTTTGAATCCTGTAAAGGCCATCGTGGATCTTTGCAGGGAACATGGGGTGCTCAGTGTTTGTGACGGGATCACTGCCGTCGGAATTCTGGATCTTCCGATGGATGCCTGGGGGATCGACGTGCTCATCACCGGTTCGCAAAAAGCGCTGATGCTCCCCCCCGGACTCGCCTTCATTGCACTGAGTGCGAAGGCTTGGCAGGCAGTGGCAATTTCCAAAAACCCGCGCTTTTATTTCGACCTGACCCGCGAGAAAAAAATGCAGGAGAAGCAACAAACCGCGTGGACACCTGCGATTTCTCTGATTGAAGGAGGGGTCGAGTCCCTCGGACTCCTCCGCAAGGAGGGGCTTCAAACCCTATTCGTGCGCCACGAGCTTCTCGCCCGGTGCACCCGTGAGGCGGCGAAAGCTCTCGGACTCGAGCTGTTCTCGAAGGCACCCTCGCCGGTGCTCACCACGGTCAAAGTTCCATCCTCGTTCAGTGTCGATCAAGGCAAGGGGATTCAAAAGCTCATGCAGGAAAAATACGGGGTGATCATCATGGGGGGCCAGGACGAGCTTCAAGGCAAGATCCTGCGACTCTCACATTTCGGGTATTGCGATGTATTCGACGTCGCTACCGGAATCGGAGCGCTGGAGCTGGCTCTTCACGAGCTCGGTCATCCGGTCGAGTTCGGAAAAGGGGTGGGAGCCGTGCTCAGAACCCATCGCGAACATTCCCGTTGAGGGTGCATTCCTTCCATTCGAAATCTTTCTCGCAACCGAGGACCTGTCTCAATGGTTGCGAAAAGGATTCTTTCCGACGATCCTGACCATCGGTGTGGGCATTCAGCAGGTAGCGCCGGAGGACTGCGCTCTCTTTCGGAAAAGCTTGCGACAGGGAGGGGCCGGGGCATTGCCAGGAGTTCCCCGCCAGGAAGGTCATCCGACGATCCCACAAAGAAGCCGACTCCTCGAGTTGGGCTGCGATCAAGCGGCTGCCGATGAAGTCGGCAAAGCGTTCCGAGGGCGAGGAACTGAAGCCCTCGGCGATCATCGCTTTCCGCTCCGAGAGTTCCCCTTCCGACCGTATCATTCCTTCGACGAGCCCTTCGAAAAGGGTCTGTGTGCTACGAATCGATTTTTCCAGCCGGACGGCGCTGTCGGATTCGGTACTGCACCGGTATTCGGCTGTGAACGCGGTCAGAAGGGAGAGTTCGCTGTCGAGTTCTTCGTCGTTCCAATGGGTCTGTAGAAAATGGCAAGGGTTCATGTGGGAAGGGTTCTCCACCTTCCGTCCGTTCTTGAGAGGGAGCTTTTCCTGTGTGAGTCGGATGAATGCGTCCTCGGCTGCGAGTTCCCGGATGGTGTCCCTAACCGTTGAAGAAGCGATCCGACGGATGGATTCCGTAGAGGCGGTCTCCGTCTCGGAATCCTTTTTCAGGCAACGTTGAAGCTCCGGGAGATTCGGGCGATAAGAGCCGAGTTTGGAGATCAGGTCCGGGCTTTTTTCTTTGAATTCTTTCCATCGATCGCATGACACACTCGGTGCTCGGGGCGAGCAAAGGTTCCGGTTGAAGTCCTCGAGCTCCCTGCTGATCTGGCTGTTCTTGAAAAAGATGTAAAGACTCCGGTCATTGTCCAATGCGTGCGACAGCTCGTGTGCGAGGGTGGGCAATATCTCTTCACTGTTGAAGTCCCCGGCGCAAACCGTGATCACATTCAGCGGTGTGTAGTAGTAGGCGTTCATCATGGTGGTCGAGCAATCCCGATCGATGATTTCAGGAAGGCTGCCCGGAAGGACGAGTCGTACCGAGGTGATCCGTTCTTTCCACTCCTTGCGGATCTCGAGCGCGATCGGCAAGGAATCGATCAGGGTGAGGGTTTTTTTACGGAGGGCTTCGAAGGTCGATTGGACTTTCTTCCAGTTCGGATGATCCTTCCAGATGGCCGAGGAGATCTGCGCCAGGAGGACCTTCCGTTCCATCCTTTCAGCATGGATCACCTCGGGAGGCTGGAGATCGGCCGGGGTTTGGGCGTATTCCCGGAAGCGCCGGCTCATCCGGATGATGAGGGTATCGCGGATGGCAAGATCCCAGGTGTGGGAGATTCCGGACTCCTCTTCGTGCGCCTCCACTCGGTCCATCAAGGTCATGCGTTCGAACGGGGTCCGGTTCAGCAGTTGCTCGAGGCGTTCGAAATACTGATGCGCGTTCAGGATGAGTTGAAGGTCCGGGGGCAGGTGACGACGATTCCGGAGCTTGCTCCGGGCAAACTCCACGAATACCTGGCGGAACCCGTTCAGGGTCTTGCCCTGAAGCACCCTGAGGGAGCCACCTTTCTTCTTCTGGATGATCAGATTTCCCTCTACCCCGGGTTGGTATAAGGAATCGCAATACTCGTTCAGCATGGAGAGGCAGCCAGGAGTGCCTGTGGTTCCGGGGCTGGATTCCGGAGACTCGGGGGCGATCTTGGCGATAGCCGGCTCCTTGACCCGGAAAGAGTCGAGACTGCAGGCGCTTAGGAGCGACAGAGATCCGATCAGACTGGCAAGCAGACCGCGAAAACCCACCCTTTCAGGATAACCCAAATTTGATGAAAAATCCCTTGATCGGATTCCAGCCTTCTGCTATTCCTGAGGCTCCTTTCACAGTGTCGAAGAGTCCATAGCTCAGCTGGTAGAGCATTTCACTTTTAATGAAAGGGTCGAAGGTTCGAATCCTTCTGGACTCACCACTTTCAAAACGATTTCAAACACTTCCAACGTGGAACCTTCCCTGATCCAAACTGGCTTCACCGTCCTCTCCCTGGCTCTGCTGGAAGCCCTCCTGTCGATTGACAATGCGGTCATTCTGGCCTTGATGGCCCGGGAGCTGAAGCCCGAGCTCCAGAAGCGAGCCCTCCGATACGGCTTGATTGGAGCGGTGGTGTTGCGACTGATGGCCGTGGCCCTGGCTACCGAGGTGGTGAAGTACCCCTGGTTGCGGGCAGTGGGTGGGGCCTACCTCCTTTGGCTTGCGATCAAGTACTTTCTCAGTAAAGGGGGCGAGGAAAAGGCCAAGACGCGCAAGACCTCGCCGAATTTCTGGGTGGTGGTTTTCTGGATCGAGGTCACAGACCTGATTTTCGCCGTCGATTCCATTCTGGCCGCGGTAGCCGTGACCACCGACTACTGGAGTATCGTTTCGGGGGGGATCCTTGGAGTGATCCTGATCCGCTTCGCAGCTGAGAAGATGATCTCGCTCCTCAATCGTTTTCCGAGGATCGAGACCTTTGCCTACTTACTGGTGGGCGGGGTCGGTCTGAAGGTGCTCTATCAGGTGGCTCACTCCTTCTGATAGTTCTGCACTTCGATCCGCGATTCCGGGAGACCGAGGGTCTGGGCGATGGCGGCCTTTGAAATCTTTGCGGTGCCCACCAGTCCGACCATGAGGTGTTCGGGGCGGACGAACCTGGCCAGAGCAGCATTGACCTGTTCACGGGAGATCTCCCGGAGGCGGGAAGCGAAGTCACGGAAGTAACCTTCCGGGAGTCCGAACAGGATCTCGGTCAGGCGATTCTCCATCCGTTTGGCAGGTGTATTGAAGCTGAAGCCCGCACCGTTCAGGAGGCTTTTCTTCGAGTTCTCAAATTCCTGCTCGGTGACCCCGTTCTTGCCGAGGTCTTCGATCATCCGGATGGCCTCGCGGATGGCAGCCGGAGTGTCGGCGTTTTTCGGAAAGAAGGAAACTTTCCAAGAGTGAGGGGTGGTACCGAGTCGGAACGCACTCCCTGCGCCGTAGGTCCAGCCCCGCTTGACCCGGAGTTCGACCATGAGTCGGGCTTGGAAGCCTCCTGCTCCGAAGGCATGGTTGGCCAACTGGAGCGCATCCAGATCGGGATGACGGATGGAGACTCCCTTTTGTCCGATGACCACCTGGGTTTGGGTCCGGTCGGGCTTGTCGAAAATCACGACACGGAGCTTGGCCGGTTCACCGGTGAACTCGGGAACTCCCAGCGCTTTGGCCGCTCCGGGGCGCTTTTGCCGGATAGACTGGAGGATCGGTTGGAAAGCGCTGTTCTCAGCGCTTCCGGTCGCGAGCAGAATCATCGACTCGTCATGAATGAGCTTCTGGAATTGCGACTGGATGTCCGCAATCGTGAGATCCTTCAAGTCCTTGAGTTTGCCGTTCGCGGGTTTGGAAAAGGGATGACCCTTGAAAAAAGTCTCATCAAAGCGAAGGCGTGCGAGATTCCGGTCATTGGAGAGCTCATTCAGGAGCGATGAAATCTCCTCCTTTTTGAGGCGTTCGAGTTCCTGGGCTCTGAATGAGGGGGTGGTCAGGATTTCAGAGAGCAAGGACAGGAAGTTCGGAAGCTGATCCGCCAACACGATCCCCCGGAAGGCAATGAACTCTGCCCGGGTTTCGAAATCGAGTGAGCCGCCCATTGCATCGAGTGCGAGGTCGATCTGCTGCTTGGTCTTGTTCTTGGTTCCCCGGAGCATCATTTTCCCCATGAGGCTCGAGACCCCGGTCTTGCCCTCCGGGTCTTGGGTGGCGCCACCTTTGAAGGCCGCTGTGACATACACCAGCGGCAAGGAGGCGTCTTTCTCGAAGTAGAACTGGGCTGCTTCTGATGATGGGGCGACGGAGAAAATGGAGAGAAGGGTGAAAAGGGTTTTCATGTTTGGCCTCATGTTTAATCTCATGGCTGATCTTTTCCTGCGTTGGCGGACTTCGGTATGCCGGTGATCACGGAGAGCTTCGCGGTTTGGAACACCCGCTTGGCAGTTTCCTGGATTTGTTCGGGAGTGACCGAATAGACTTGCTCCTGCTGAGCAAGTCCAGCCTCTATGCTGCCGTTTTCGGTTTCGAACTGGCCGAGGACATGCGCGCGGCCGTGAGAGGTGAGCAAGCGGCTCATGAAGCGGAAGCGCATGACGTTGGTTGCCCGTTTCAATTCGTCCGCTCGGACCGGAGTTTGCTTGAGCCGTTCAAGCTCGCGCAGGATCACGGATTCTGCGAGTAGTGCGTTTTTTCCCTTTTGCAGATCGGCCTCGATCAAAAAGAGGCTCGGATCGCGGAGTGCGATCGATCCAGATCCCACTGCCGTGGCGATGCCTGCATCGACGAGTGCCCGATTGAGGCGTCCGTTACGGCCTTCGGTGAGAAGCCCTTGAATGGCTTCGAAGACCGGGGTGTCGCTGGAGTTCAAGCCTTGGATCTTGAACGCAAGCCAGACCTTTTCAACCTCGATATTGAGCTCCAGACGTTTTCGGCGTTGGGCGGTCTGCTCGGGTTCCTGTTCGTAAGGGGGATTCTGGGTCTTTCGGGCCGGGAGGTCACCGTAGAGCCGCTCGACCCGTTTCAGAACGCGGTTTTCATCGACATCACCGACCACCACGATCACGGCCCGATCCGGACTGTAGAAGCGGGTGTAGAAGTCACGGCCGTCCTGGGCGCTCATGGAGATGAGGTCCTGCTCGTAGCCGATGACCGGCCAACGGTAGGGGTGGGTGTTGAAGGCGGTTTCGAACAGGGTCTGGTACATCGTTCCTTCGGGCGAGTTTTCTTTCCGGAAGCGCCGTTCGTTCTGGACCACCTCTCGTTCGGTCTTGAATGAGGCGTCGTTCACGATCAGATTCACCATCCGGTCCGATTCGAGCTCGGTGATCAGATCGATTCCTTCCTTGGGCATTTCTTGGATATAAACAGTGTGGTCATTGGAGGTGAAGGCGTTCTCACCCTCGGCCCCGGCTTGCTCGAGCAGGGCATCGAAACGGCCATCCGGATACTTGGAGGTTCCCTTGAACATCATGTGCTCGAAGAGGTGGGCCAAGCCGGTTTTGCCGGGGACCTCGTTCCTCGATCCGACGTTGAACCAAGTTTGATAGGCGAATGTGGGAGATGAAGGGTCTTTCTGGATGATGAGTCGCAAGCCATTCGGGAGTGTGGCTCGCTTCACCTGGAAGCTCCCGACAAAGGGCAGTGTTTCGAATTTCCCGTCTCCGGTCTCTTTTTTCGAGACGGATCCGGTGTGGGAGCAGGAAGACAGAAGCGGAAGGGCTCCGCAGATCAGGAGGAACAAATGAGTGCGCATGAAGCGATTATCCTTCAATTGTTTCAGGATTGTCAGTGTTGATGTGTTGACTCAGTCCTCAGGCCGGCCTAAATTCTGTTCTGGGGGGAACGAGCATGTCCGTGGCGGCATTTCAGAAGAAGACTTTCCGTTATGTTTCTGACGGAAAGTCCTACCGGAACCTGCTTCATGCGGGGGCCGCCGGGTTGGTGCTCTTGGCCATGGGCTTCGGAGTCCTCCAAGCATCCCGCTCGTCCATCTTCCTTTTGAGAGGGGTCAAGGTGGAGTCCCTTTCGCCAGGATACCCTCTCAGTCGCGAGGATGTCCTCGAGATGACCAAAGCCCCGGTCGGCAGGGTCTCGCTCTTCCATCTCGATCTCGAGCCCATGGAGACCCGTCTTACCCGGAACCCCTGGGTCAAAGGAGTGGTGATCGGGAAGCAGTTTCCCGGAACGCTCTCCTTGAAAATCATCGAACGGACCCCGGTTGCGCTCTTGAGCGAAAGTTCCGG
Organism: Bdellovibrionales bacterium; assembly: GCA_947462765.1. Lineage (GTDB taxonomy): Bacteria > Bdellovibrionota > UBA1018 > UBA1018 > CAIMNF01 > CAIMNF01. Next base: position 9,847 of record CANHQK010000013.1, on the reverse strand, counting down.
CCGTATCCTGTATCTGGAAGACGACGGTTCAACCTTCGAAGACCGTGCCATGGTCTATCCCGCGGATCTTCCCATTTTGACAGGGTTCCCGGCAGGAGACCTTCCGACCCTGAAGGCGCTGAACCAGTTCATGATGACCTGGTTTTCTCCGGACCGGCTTCCCGGGTTACGACTTTCTTCTTTGAGTTACGACGAAAAATCGGGTCTCAAAGCGATGGTTCTCTACCCGATGAAGAACCAGAAACTGATGAGAACGGTCATCGAGCTGGGGCTCAATCTCGAGGAGGCCAGCGGGGTCTCCTCGGCGCATTTGAAGCAGGTGTTCGACTACCTCTCGACCCGGTCCCAGCCGGCGTCAAAAATATGGCTGGGGGATGGAAAGAAAATCGTTGTCAAATTTTCAAGGGGTCCATAGACTTTCAGCTAAGTTGCGTCAGTTGGAATTTTGTCGCAGCTTGAACGGTACCCGGGCTCATGGGAGGAGGAGGGTCAAGTGTCAAAAAAAGATTTAGTCATTGGTCTCGATATCGGGACGACCAAGGTGTGTTGCATCGTCGGGGAAGTCCATCCGGCGACTCCGACCCAAACTTCCTCTATTGATATTATCGGATTTGGCCAATCGCCCTCGACCGGGCTTCGTAAAGGGGTGGTCATCAACATCGACTCTACGGTCGAAGCCATCCGAAAAGCGGTCAAAGAAGCTGAAAACATGGCGGGAATCAAAATCAATTCCGCCTATGTCGGCATTGCCGGAACCCACATCAAGTCTTTTAATTCTTCGGGAGTGGTCGCGGTCAAGGATAAAGAGATCACCGAGCAGGATGTCCAACGGGTGATCGAGGCAGCAAAGGCCATCATGATTCCGCAGGACCGCGAGGTCCTCCATGTGATCCCTCAGGAATTCATCATCGATGATCAGGACGGCATTCGTGACCCGATCGGCATGAACGGTGTCCGCCTCGAGGCCAAGGTGCATATTGTGACCGGGGCCATCAGTGCCGCTCAGAATCTGGTCAAGTGCGTGAATCGCGCCGGAATCAGTGTCACTGAGTTGTGTCTGCAACCGATTGCCTCGAGTTCGGCTGTATTGACCCATGACGAGAAAGAGCTCGGCGTGGCTCTGGTCGATATTGGCGGCGGAACGACGGATATCGCTATCTTCCGCGAAGGCGCACTTCTGTATACTGCAGTGCTGCCGGTAGGTGGGATGCACATCACCAACGATATCTCTGTCGGTGTCAGGGCTTCGCTCGATGCTGCCGAGAAGATCAAGATCGCTCACGGTTGTGCCATGTCTTCTTTGGTGAAAGATGACGAAACCATCGAAGTCCCTTCGGTCGGTGAGGGCAAGCCACGAGTCGTATCCCGCAAGATTCTGGCGGAGATTGTCGAGCCCCGGATCGAGGAGATGTTCTCCCTGATCCAGCAGGAGATTCAACGCTCTGGTTATGCCGATCTGCTGGCTGCCGGAATTGTGATGACCGGCGGGACCACTCTGCTTCAAGGGATGGTCGAGTACGGTGATTTCCTGTTCGAGGTCCCGCTCAAGCGTGGGGCGCCGATCCGTCTCGGAGGCCTCAAGGACGTGGTCAATTCTCCCAAATATTCCACTGCTGTGGGCTTGCTCAAGTTCGGAGCCGACAAGCTGAACCGTATTCATCAGGGAGGACCGTCGCTGCTGGCTGATGGACTGCTCGGTGACGACGGGGTCTTCAGCAAGATCGGTGGACAGATGAAAAACTGGATGAAGGATTTGTTCTGAAACTTTTCGAAAACAACTGACACAAGGAGGCGTGGTACATATGTTCGAAATTCAAGAAAACAAGGTTCTGGGTGCTAAAATCAAGGTCGTCGGAGTGGGCGGTGGCGGATGCAATGCTGTCAATACCATGATCCGTGCCGGTCTGACCGGCGTGGAGTTCATCGCAGCAAACACCGACAAACAGGTCCTCGAGAGCGTTCTCGCTCCGACCAAGATCGCCATCGGTCAGGAACTGACCCGCGGTCTCGGTGCCGGCGCCAATCCGGACACCGGCCGTAAAGCCGCACTCGAAGACTACGCACAGATCTCCGAAATGCTCTCGGGTGCCGACATGGTGTTCATCACTGCCGGAATGGGCGGTGGAACCGGGACCGGTGCCGCTCCTGTGTTCGCCAAGATCGCAAAAGAAGTGGGCGCCCTCACCGTCGGTGTGGTGACCAAGCCGTTCCTGTTCGAAGGCAAAAAGCGCATGAAGCAGGCCCTCGAAGGGATCAATCAACTGCGTGAGAGCGTGGACTCCCTGATCATCATCCCGAACAACCGCCTGCTGAACATTTCGGGCGCTTCTCTGTCGATGATGCAAGCCTTCGGTAAGGCCGATGAGGTTCTCCTGAATGCCGTGCAAGGCATCTCCGACCTGATCAATCACACCGGCTACATCAACAGCGACTTCGCCGACGTCCGCACCATCATGGAAAACAAGGGCCTCGCCCTCATGGGGATCGGTTTCGGCCAGGGCGACCACCGCGCCGTCGAAGCCGCCACTTCGGCGATTTCCTCTCCTTTGCTCGAGGACATCTCGATCAATGGCGCGACCGGGATCATCATCAACATCACCGGGGGCTCCAACCTGACCCTCCACGAAGTGAATGAAGCGACCTCGATCATCCAGGAAGCCGCCGATGAGGACGCTCAGATCATCTTCGGTACCGTGATCGATGAGTCTTTGAACGACAAGGTGAAGGTCACTGTGATTGCAACCGGTCTCGGTTGCGATGCCACGGCTCAGATCACTGAGATGAAAAATGCGAACCCGGTTGCGAAAAATAACCCGGTTGCCAACCAGAATGCGGTGAATAGCAACCTTTCCAATGCTAACACCAATATCAACGCCAACAGCAACACCAACAATCAAAACGCCAATCCGCCTGCGATGAATGTCGCATCGAATGGCCTGGGTGCTGTTTCCGAGAACTTCAATCCCCAGACGGTACAGAATCTGTCTTCTGCCGGGAATGAGAACTCCGAACTGGCGCGTGCCCGTGAGATTGCCAAGCGTCTCGGTATGGTGAGCTCCGAAGGTCAGGACTACGATGTCCCGGCTTTCATGCGCCGCTCGAACGAGTCGAACAACAATAACGGCTGATCGGTCGATTGGCAGAAATGCACTTCGAAAAGGGCTCCCGGGCAATCCCCCGGGGGTCCTTTTTCGTTTGGATTCAAAGGGATTTTGACTATAGTGGGGGGCTATGACCCCAGTTTTGTCCGATGGAGCCCGTGCGATTCAGTCCTTGTTGAACAGCCAAGGGCTCCCCGCTCCTTCATTTCAAGTGGTGCTAGGATCCGGCTTCAAGGATTCACTCGAGCAGGGGATCCCGTCTGGATTTGTCATCGCTGCCGAAGTGCCCTTTTCAGCGATTCCCGGAATCCACCCCTCCACAGCACCCGGCCATTCGGGGAAGTATGTTTTCATCCACCACCGTGCCAAAAAACTTTGTGGAATCATTCAGGTTGGGCGACTGCACGGGTACGAGGGCCTTGAGCCGCGTGAAGTGGTCCGAACAGTCATGTTTCCGCGTGAGCTCGGGGTGGAGCATTTTTTCCTGACCAATGCGGCAGGAGGAATGGATCCGGCTCATTCGACCGGCGATGTGATGCTGATCCGTGATCAAATTAATCTGTCCGGCAAGAACCCGCTGAGTGGAGTCAATCCCGCACGTCCCGATGGCACGCCTTGGGGCCCCCGTTTCCAGGATCTGACCCGGCTTTTTGATCGGGAATGGACCCGTGTGCTTGCTGGAGCGCTCAGGGGCGAGAAATTGAGGGTTCATGAGGGAGTCTATGTCGGGGTAGCCGGTCCGGCGTTCGAGACTCCTGCCGAGATTCGCTTCTTTCAGGGGATCGGCGCCCATGCGGTGGGGATGTCCACCGTCTGGGAGACGGTCGCACTCAAGCACAGCGGTGCGAGAGTTTGTGGAATTTCGCTCATCAGCAATATTGCCGCTGGTTTGACCGATGGGGCCGATGGTGAGCCCGAGGAGCTCGATCACTTCGCCATTCTTGACGCTTGCAAAACTTCGTCCACGGGAATCCTGAGGGCGATTCTCCTCTCGGTCGAAAAGAATTGCGGAGGATGAGATGACCTTCGATCTCGGTATCCGGTGCAGAACCCTTCTTCCGATGACCGGAGGAGAGGGTAAGGTTTTTCAAGACCAATTCCTCGGTGTGAAGGCGGGAGTCATCGTTGAATCGGGTCCTTGGAGGGACGGTCGCGAAAGCGAATGTTCGCGATTCATCGACGGGGGAAGTCGGATCGTCATGCCAGGGCTTGTGAATGGCCACACTCACCTGGCGATGAGTCTACTGCGGGGCTATGAGGATGATCTTCCGTTTCACAAATGGTTGTTCGAGCGGGTATTCCCGGTCGAGGCCCAGTGGGTCGATTCGGATTTTGTGGAAGTCGGGGTCTCTCTCTCTGCACTGGAGTGTATCCGCTTCGGGACAACCACGGTCAATGACATGTATTTTTTCACCGAGTCTGCTGCTCAGGTGCTCGATGCTGCCGGTCTCCGGGCCACGCTGGCTTGGCCGTTCATGGACTTTCCGGTTCCTGACGAGAAGCACTTGGGAGAACAGGCTCTGGCTGGCAGGGCCTCGCGCTTCGAGGCGTTTTTTGAAAAATACCGAAACCATCCCCGGATCCGCCCCGCTTTGGGGCCTCACGCTCCCTACACCTGCAGTGATGATCTCATCCGCGAAGTGACCGCCTTGTCGGCTCGTTTTCAGGTTCCGGTTCACATGCATGTTTCAGAGACCGAGAAGGAAGTCCGTGAATCACTTGCCAAGTATGGCAAGACTCCGGGCCGGCGTCTGTATGATCTCGGAGCGCTTCATCACCGTTTTTTTGCAGCACACGGGGTGCACCTGACAGATGAGGAGATCCGTCTGTTCCGTGAGACCGGTGCTACTGTGATTTATAACCCCGATTCGAATTTCAAGCTGGGCTCCGGCATTGCACCCATCGTGAAGTTCAGGAAAGCGGGAGTGGAGTGCGCACTGGGTACGGATGGTTCGGCCTCGAACAATGATTTGTCCCTCTTTGGCGCCATGGATCTCGGGACCAAGGCCCAGAAGGTGGCCCATCACGACAGTACGGCCATGGTCGCTCTCGATGCGCTCAATCTTGCCACCTACGAGGGGGCCCGGGCGCTGGGTCTCGGAGACTCGATCGGATCGCTGGAACCGGGCAAGCGCGCCGATTTGATCCTCATCCGGACAGATCATCCTCATTTGATGCCCATGCACTCGGTGCTCAGTCAGTTGGTCTATGCCTGCCAGGGCCTCGAGGTGGATACGGTCATTTGTGAGGGGCGAGTGCTGATGGATCAGGGGCGGTTCGAGACGCTCGATCCAGTCCGCATTTATTCAGGAGTCGAGCGGATCCGCCAAAAATTGGCCCGTGAACTCCAGCTTCATCCTTAAACTGAGTTCATTGATGTCTGTCCGGCTCTCGGCTGTTTCGATTTTAGACACCCTGAAGGGCCTCTTTCAGGGGGAATCATGCTCCTGCTCGAATTCAATGAGGGCCCATGTGCTGGCACCCTCTTTGCTCTATTGGGATCCGTACGGAGATGATGATGAAGACGAAGTTCGAGATCCCCAGATGGTATAGTCCCCTGATGTTCCTGACCCTCTTATCGGCGATCGGCTGCGGGATGCAGGGCACGAGTGTTTACAATCTGACCCAGAGCGGAGCCCAGTTTTCGAGCGCACAATGTTCGACCATCCGTCTTTCTGTAAACGAAGCCGGTAACCAAATCAGCGGTTCCGGATCCAATCCTTGTTTCAACCAGACCCTGTCGGGTACCCGGACTGCCAATGGGCAGGTCAATGTCACGCTCTCCCTGATTCCCGTCACGGGGGGTGCGAATGCCTTCGGCCAGCAAGGCGCGGGGATGTTTGGTGGTGGAATGTTTGGTGGCGGAATGTCCGGATCGAGCACCAATTGCACCTATCAAGGCATCTTGATGATGAATGGAAACACCATTCAGGGCACTTTGAATCCCGCATCTTCATTTGGCTATGGCTGCCTCGGGAGCATCACCATCAACGGAACCCGGAACTGAAAATTTTCCCAACTGTCCCCCTCAACCCTCATCTCTCTCTCAATGAGCCCCGGTCGAAGGATGGTCCTTTGACCGGGGACTCGTTCTCGTTCATACTCAGGGCATGAAATCCGTTAAGCCCGTTCTTCCCGGCCCCCGGGAGCATTTCGATTATAAAAAAGGGAAATTGTCCGTTGAGGGCATCCCCCTCCAGGAAATCATCGAACGCCACGGTTCCCCTCTCTATGTCTACTCGGGAGGGGCGATCCGGCAATCTTATGCGGCTCTTTCCAGAGCCTTCCGGAAATCCCCCGTTCAAATCTGTTTCGCTGTGAAGGCGAATTCGAATCTTTCGATTCTTCGCCTGCTTTCGAGTCTCGGAGCGGGTTGCGATCTGGTGTCCTACGGGGAGTGGGACCGCGCCGAGCGTGCCGGAATTCCGCGTGAAAAACGGGTTCTTTCCGGTGTCGCCAAGACTGCGCATGAACTCGAGAAGTTGTTCCGCCTTCCTGAAGGGGGAGTCGGCTCACTCCATGTCGAGTCGGTCATGGAATTCGAAATGATCGTTCTGATCGCGAATTCAATGAAAAGACCGGTTTCGGTGGCGTTCCGGTATAACCCGGATGTCGACGCCGGCACCTTGGACAAGATTTCGACCGGACGTAGGCACGATAAGTTCGGGCTCACCCGGGAGGAGATCCTCGATCTCGCGGTCACCTATGGCGATGACGACTATGTGAGGATTGCGGGACTTTCGATTCATATCGGAAGCCAGATCACGTCGATCCGTCCTTATGACCGTGCTTTCAAACGGCTGGCCGATCTGAAGTGGGAAGTAGAGGAGCATCTCGGGCGCGAATTGGATTATGTCGATCTCGGAGGAGGGATCGGCGTGCGATATCACCAAGAGAAAGTGATCGACCTCGAGGATTACGCCGAACTCATTCGGAAGCATTTTTCAAATGTGCCGAAAATCCTGGTTGAACCGGGTCGGAGTTTGATGGCCAATGCGGGAGCGCTGGTCAGTCAGGTGGTGTACTCCAAGGAGCGGGGAAAAGATCGAACCCTGATTCTCGATGCCGGAATGAACGATCTGGTCCGCCCTGCGCTCTATGAGGCTTATCATGAGATCTTGCCATTGGAGCAGGGTAGGACTCCCCCGGTGAGCTGGGATGTCGTGGGGGGTATTTGCGAGAGTACGGACTATTTCGCCAAATCCCGCAAGCTCTCCCTCGAAGGTCTTCCGGGTGAGACCCTGGCGATTCTTTCCGCAGGAGCTTACGGGTTTTCGATGAGCAGTACCTACAATTCCCGTCCTAGGGTGGCCGAGGTGCTGGTGGATCGTGGGCAAGTCAAATTGATCCGGAAGCGCGAAACTTACAGCGATCTCATCCGTCAGGAAGCGGGACTCTAGACCTTCATTCGTAGTCGGCTTCGGTAGGCTGTTTGTTGTTCTTGAAGGTTTTGTTGAATTCGCACTTCTGGTTCGCGACTCCGCCGATTGCGAGCAGGGTCGAATCGATTGCCTCACTGTTGGTGATCCGGTCGGGCAGAGTGACTTTGTTCACCACTTTGTTGGTGTAGTTGTAGTATGCCAGGCGTGTGGTGCCGAAGTAGATCACATCCGGATTCACCTTGCGGATCGGAGCCGCGAAGTGTTTGAGCGAGTCGCAAGAAAAGGAACCGTAGAGCTCGGGCGTTCCTTTTTTCATGTTCTCCTGGATCATTTTCAATCCGGGTTTGTGCTTCCGGTACCACGCGTAGTTGGTGTGTCCGTTCGCATCGAGTACGGGCGGGCCGAAGTCCGGTCCGCCCCCGTCGCGGGAGTGGCCCATGTAGAAAACCGCCTCCGATGAGCCCAGTGTCGTTTTGAACTTTTCGTTCATCCACTTGGTGTGCTCGGCCTGTTTCGGGTTTTTCCGGTTCAGGTCGTCCCGGTCAGACAGGGCGCTCGTGTAGATCTTCACCACGATCTTCTTCCCCTCGGGCAGGGATTTGCTGAGGTGATTCGCGTTTTTCGGATCGGCACGGAATCCGCAGGGTTCGACTCCGCAAACCGCATAAAGCTTTTGCACCAGGTAAGCGCGCTCGATCGCGTCAGTGGCTACTGGCGGTTTGCCTCCGGCGTCCCCGTAACCCATGAACAAGTGGATGTTTGCAACGTTATCCTTGTACAGACGGCGCATTTTTTCCCGGCACTTCTGCAACCGGGACATGGAGCCCCAGGAATCACAGGCAGGCTTCTTGTTGATTTGCTCGACTTGACCGAGGGTGCGGGTCGCATCTTCGGGTGTGGGTGCGGTGGCCGAGGCGTGAGATTGCAGGAGGAGTGCTAAGCCGGAGAGAACCATCAGGGATTTCATGGGCATTCCTCCCTGACTTCTGGCTCCGGATCTTTCTTGCAGTCTCTCAGATCAATCTGAAGAGCCTTCTTTTCCCGGTCTTTGAGTGCCCGGAAGGTGCGGAGTGCGCTCACGCGAACCTGGATTGGATCCCGTTTCAGGGCGGCTTTCATTAGCTCCTGACGTTCCTGTCCACTCAGTTGATCGAACCGTTGAAAGAGGAAATCATGGCTTCCCATTCGAACCTCTGGAATCGCGGACTCGAGCAGGCCTTCCAAATCTTTCATTGTCGGACGGGGTTGGACGGCCCCCAGTACTTGCAAGGCTCCGAGGGTTTTCAGGATGTGATCTTCCCGATTGGGCGATTGGATCCAGGACTTCATGGCAGTACGGATCTGTTCCTCGTTCTTGGGCGAGATGATCCGGATGAGCGCGCTGAATACCTCGGGTACCAGATGCTCGTTTCGGACCTGGAGTAGGGCCCCGAGGTGGACCGAGCGTTTGGTTTCAGCAATGATGCAAGCGGCATCCCGAACACGGTCGGCATCTTTCAGGGCTGCGTCAAGTTCCTGATCGAGCGCTTTGCCGGAGAGGATGTGCTTTGCCTCGGCACTCATTGGGTCGCCGGATCGGAGACCCATGCAAAGACCGTAAAGGTCAATCGGGCGGGCAAAGGCTTGAGTGCTCACGATGGATATGAATAAGAGGGGAGTGAGAGAGAATCTCATGATCTGCGGATCGGCAGGACGGAGGGGAACCTTAACGAACTGCCCCCTTTCCCTGCGCCTGAAGTCAGGGCTTGGGTCGAATTAAGACCTGATTGTGGTACCAGAGATAGAGCCAGAGGTGGTCGATCAGCCCCTCTGGCTTTTTCGTGGTGGCCCAGGTGCGTCGAACCAAGCGGTTCATGTTCGCCCGGAGCATCGCGCAGGTATGGTTCAGTGAAAAAAGGGGATCGAATATGAGTTTTTTCAATTCTCCCTGACCCGTAATCGCCCCACGTGCACCCGGGTGGCGGACATGCCGGACCGGTCCTAGGTGCTTTTTGATGAACTTCGGATAGTGGGGGTTCTCATCCGATTCGATGGTTGCTTTGGGATGAGCCACGCTCTTGATCGTTTGAAACAAACGATCCCACCCGACCGGACGCTCGTCTTTTCTTTTCCCGTACTTGCGTCTGGAAATCTCCGCAAGTTTTCCTTTGGCTGGCATCCGGCTCACTTGAAAGGCGATGATTTCACGTGTTTTTTTATCCACGGCAAGCGAAATACTGAGGGGCTTGCACTTGGTGTGTTCGAAGGTCTCGAGGTCATCGAATTGAAGCTCCGTTACAGGGTTTGAGTGGAGCTCCTGGATGCGCGCCTGATGCTCCGACCGGACCCGGACTGCCATCATTCTGAATTTCCTGACGATGGTCT
>CANHQK010000012.1 GCA_947462765.1 Bdellovibrionales bacterium | reverse complement strand
GGCACCCCGGGTGAAACGTCCCTCCTCCAGGCTATCCTTCAATGTCTCCCGGATCTGCTTCTCATCGAATCCTTGATGCTGGAAAAATGCCCAATCCTCGGAGACCAAGATCGCACCCTGAGCTTTTCTAGCGATTTGTCCGAGAGATGCCCAGTGCTCCGGAGGGTAACGCTTCAGGACGACCTCGCTGGGTTCACGGACCCCATGATAGATGACATGAGGGTATTGGGTTTTCAGGTCCGCAAATCGCGGGATGCAGCCGGCACCCGGACCGCAGGAGGTCAGCAACAACACCACCGCGATACGAAACCCGCTCACTCCTTGACCGCCCCCGATTGGGCTTTCAGAATGAGATCGATCACTTCACGGACGGCACCCTTACCGCCCGCTCGGGCAGTGACCGCATGAGCAACCCCGAAAACTTCGGGCATCGCATCCGGAACGGTGATGGCGAGTCCGGCCTCTTTCAATGCGGGCATATCAAACAGCTCGTCTCCCATAAAACTGATGGATTCAGGGGGAACCCCAGTCTCCACCGATAATTGCTTGAGCGAGGCGAGCTTGTCCTCGCTCCCCAGGACCGCATACCGGATTCCCAGGTAACGGATCCGTTCCTTCAATTCATCGGAAGCCCCTCCGCTGATGATCCCCACCGGGATGCCCGATTTCTGGAGCAGCATGATACCGTAACCGTCGTAAATGTTGTAGCTCCGGGTCCACCCTTGTCCTGGAACATGGAAAATGGTCCCGTCGGTGAGAACCCCGTCCACATCCAGAAGTAAAAGACGGATCCCGGCCAGCCGTTTCTGGAACTCCTGTTCATCGATCGAAAGAAGCTTCATGTGCGGGTCTCGGGCAGGAGTTTCGGAAAGGTTTTGGCGAGCTTCCGGAATTCGAGGATCTGCCGGATGAACTCTCCGACATGCTCGAGGTAGAAAGCATTCGGGCCATCGCTCTTGGCCAGCTCGGGGCGCGGGTGGCACTCCATGAACAGACCGTCCGCACCCGCTGCGAAAGCAGCGCGGGCAAGGACTTCGAGGATCTCCCGCTTACCGCCAGTCGATTTACCGCCGGGGCCGCCGCCGGGACTCTGAATCGAATGGGTGGCGTCGTAAATGGTCGGGACTCCGAACTTGCTCATCGTCTGGAAAGACGACATGTCCACCACCAGCGAGTTGTAACCGAAACTGGATCCCCGTTCAGTGAGGTGGAGATCCACTTTCTTGGAGCCGTGTTTCGATTCCACTGCGCGGACTTTCTCGACAATGTTTTTGGTATCCCAGGGAGCCAGGAACTGCCCCTTCTTGACGTTGAGCTTGCGGTTCCACTTGATGGCCGCCTCGGTCACCGAGACAATCAGATCGGTCTGCCGGCAGAGAAAGGCCGGGATCTGCAAAAAATCGACTACTTTGGCCACCTCTTCGGCCTGATCGGGGGTGTGGATGTCCGTCACCAGCGGCAATCCTGTCTTTTCTTTCACCTTGCCGAGGATCTTGAGACCCTCCACCATTCCCGGACCACGAAATCCGTCAATGGAAGAGCGGTTCGCCTTATCGAAGGAGGCCTTGAAGAAGAGCTGCACCGGCATCCCGTGCAGCTGGCGCTTCAACTCGGTGGCGATCTCCATGACTAGGCCTTCGTCTTCGATCACACAGGGGCCGGCAATCAGAGTCATCGGTGGAACGGATGTGTGCAACATTTACTTGATCCCTTTCAAACGGGCTTGAGTTCCCTTAGCGGCCTGCAAAGAGGCCTTGATGAACTGGACAAAAAGAGGATGGGGAGACAGGGGGCGGGAGAGCAACTCGGGATGGAACTGACAACCGAGGAACCAAGGGTGCTCGGGGAGCTCGACCATCTCGACCAGTTCCTCACCGGTGCTGTGACGATAACGGCCACTCACCAGGAGTCCGTTCTCTTCCAACCGGGAGCGGAATGCATTCGAGACCTCGAAGCGGTGACGATGACGCTCGGAGATCCGCGTATTCTGATAGGCGGCATACGCATGAGTGGCCTTCCCGTTGTGCTTCTGGAGAACATCACAAGGATAAGCTCCGAGGCGCATGGTTCCGCCGAGATCGGTGACAGCCTTTTGCGAATCCATGAGGTCGATCACGTTTTGATCGCTGCCCGGCTTGAACTCAGCCGAATTGGCGTGCTCGAGACCGCAAACATGACGCGCGAATTCGATGGTGGCGAGCTGCATGCCGAGACAGATCCCGAAGAACGGGATCTCCTGGGTCCGTGCGTATTCGATCGCCTTGATCTTGCCCTCGATGCCTCTCTCGCCGAAGCCACCGGGAACCAGAATCCCGCTCACCGTGGCGAGTTCGGAAAGGTCACCGTTCTCGAGCTTCTCACTGTCGATGTAAACGGGCAGGACTTTGGCCTGATTGGCCACCCCGCCGTGAACGAGGGACTCAGAAATCGACTTGTAGGTATCGGCCCAATCGGTGTACTTGCCCACGATCCCGATCCGGACCTCGTGCTTGGGCTTGTGAATCGCCTCGACCATTGCTTTCCACTTCGAGAGATCGGGGCGACCGGTCCAGATGCCGAGTTTCTCGAGCACCTTGTCGTCGAGCCCTTCTTCCGCCAGCAAGAGCGGCACATCGTAAATGCTCTCGGCATCCCGGGCGCTGAATACGGAATCTCCGGGCACATTGCAAAACAAGCCGATCTTATCCTTGATGTCCCGTTCGAGTGCGCGATCCGTACGGCAAATCAATATATCGGGCTGGATACCGATCTCGCGCAACTCCTTCACACTGTGCTGAGTGGGCTTGGTCTTCAGTTCCTTGGCCGCCGCAATGTACGGAACAAGAGTGAGGTGAGCGAACAGCACGTTCTGCGCCCCCTCCTCATGCTTGATCTGGCGGATCGCCTCGAGAAAAGGCAGGCCTTCGATATCTCCGACCGTTCCTCCCACCTCGATGATCCCGAGATCGGCGTCTTCCATGGCGGCACGGATGTTGGCTTTGATCTGATCGGTCACATGCGGAATCACTTGCACGGTCTTGCCGAGATATCCGCCTTCGCGCTCGCGACGGATCACCGCCTCATACACGCGCCCGGCGGTGAAACTGTTCTTGCGGGTGAAGGTCGCACTCTGAACATAGCGTTGATAGTGACCAAGATCGAGATCGGTCTCGGTTCCATCATCAAGAACAAAGACCTCTCCATGCTGGAACGGACTCATGGTTCCGGGATCGACATTGAGGTAAGGATCCATCTTGACCATGGTGACCTTGATTCCCCGTTGTTCGAGGAGCATCCCGAGAGAAGCTGCGGAGATCCCTTTTCCGATGCTCGAAAGCACCCCCCCGGTCACGAAAATGTACTTCTTCTGCTTAGCCATGATGTCTCCCTGAAAGGATGTTTCTCACTTTTTCCAGATCTTCGGGCGCATCCACACCGACCGACTGGAACGAGGTTTCAAAAACTCCGATTGCGATCCCGGCCTTCATTGCCCGGAGCTGCTCGAGACTCTCCGCCCGCTCGAGCGAGGTAGGAGGTAGAGCGCTCACCCGGAGAAGCGTTTCTTTGCGATAAACGTAGACCCCTACGTGCTGAGAGCAAAGGTAGGGTGGCTCGGCTGATGCAGGAAGGAGTCTCGAATAGGGAATGGGGTAACGGGAAAAATACAACGCCCGATCGTGATCATCGACGATGACTTTCACCACATTCGGACTTTCCAGATCCTCACGTGACCGGAGAGGAACTCTGAGCGAGGTCAGATCATATCGACCTTCCAACACAGGCGCGACCGCGAGATCGATCGCAGCACCCTCGATGAGGGGCTCATCCCCCTGGACGTTCACAAACACATCACCGGGAACCATCCGGGCGACCGCTGCCATCCGGTCCGTTCCGCTTTGGATGTCAGGCGAGGTCATCACCACCTCGCCACCGAAGGCACGAACTGCCGCCTCAATGCGTTCATCATCGGTCGCGACCACGACCCGAGAACAGAGACGGGACTGACGGGTACCCTCCACCACCCATTGAACCATGGGTTTGCCGAGAATATCGGCCAAGGGCTTCGCGGGGAGACGCGTTGATCCATAACGGGCGGGAATGACGGCCACGACGTTCATGGAACACCATTCTAGACCATGCGCATTGCGTCACGTGAGCGAATTATGCTCGGGAATCATTGCTCGAGGAGTCCGTTAGCGTGCTTCATCGCCTCGGCCGCATCCCGGAGTCGCATCTTGAGGTCGTCCGCGGTCTGGCGCTCTTTCTGGAACTGCTCCTGAACGAGCTCCATGTTGAACTCAAGGAGGTCCACTTTGCGCTTGAGTTCGAGGATTTTCTCGTCCCTTGCCTGGATCAGCGCCGAGGAGTCCTTTTTCAGGATTTCGAGCTGGCTCTCCAGCTCCTTTTCACGGACCCGGATTTTACGGATGTCGACTTTGACCCGTTCTTTCACCCGGGAGATCTCTTCATGAGTGAGCTTCAGCTTGGCTTCGAAAGTCCGGACCTTCTCGGTTCGATCCTTCAGTTGCGAGCTCAAGTCCTCCATCTGCTTTTCCATGACCTCGAGCTCGATCTGTTTCTCCTGGTCGTATCCTTTGATTTTTTGCTCGCTCTTCAGCAGCAGCTGTTGGAGCTCGGAACCCCGGGCGCGCTCCATCTTGAGTTGCCCCTCGAGTTGCTTGACCCGCTCTTGGGAAGAACGGAACTGGCCCGAGAGGACTGCGACGTCTTGCTCGCGGAGTGCGAGGTAATTTTTTAGTGTATCGAGATCAGAGCCACCACTGACCGGAATGTGCTGAAAACGTGCTGCATAGGGCGCTCCACCCCCCGCGACTCCGGAAACCCCCAGAGACTCTTCCACTGCGGCGCCCAGCTCAGCCTCGAGATTGAAACCGCCATCCGTGTTAACCGCCTCATCCGTCAAGCCAAGCGCGTCGGCGATCTGAGTCCGGTCGAGGATGGTGGTACTCTCGACATCGAAACCGGAGACACCTTGCGAAGCCACTTGTGGAACTTCTTCTGGTGCCGGCTCCGGAACGAGCGTATCGACCCCTCCGAGCAGAAATCTCGGAGCATTGAGCGTGAGGGTCCGCGTGAAATTCTTCGTAGGTTCCTTCTGACTCGAGATTACGGAAAACTCTTCGAGCGAAAGCTCGGCAATCTGGGGTCCGTCGGTTCCGGTTGCGGCAAGGGCCACCGGCGCCGCAGCAGAATTGAAAGCTTCGATCACTTTTTCAACTGCCACACCATAGGACAAGTATGCAACAGCCGGATTCGCCGAGCTCCGGTGCGCCTGGATTTCGGATTCGCCCCACTCCCGGGTGAGGACGAGAAAACGAGGCTCATGTTTTTCAGCGAACGAGACAAACTTTTCTCCGACCACCAGGCCATCGAGCTGATCCCCGTGCAAACGCACCATGCGGTCCGCATCTTCGAGACTACGGGCACGGATCACACCCCACCCCCGATTACGGAGGGGCTCCAGGTACTGGATCGGGAGGTCTGCACTGGAATCGACGAAAAGGATCTTCATCAATCATCGGATCGGATTTCCCGCTCAAAACCTTTAAGCGGTTTGACCCCACCCGTCTCAAAGTGCTATCTTCATTCAAAATGGGAAACACCGGCAAAAACGACAAGGTTCTGACGGTTCAGGTCCACGAGGAGAACCTGAACCCGCGCACCTTCAAAGTACCCGTCCGCTGGATCCATCGCGCATCCTGGTCCGCATGGCTCCTCCTCGCAATTTCGATCGTATCCTCGGTATTCGCTCTCCGGATGTATTTTTCCGAGCGCCTGGCTCGACCTGAATTGGTTGCGGAACTCGAGAACGAAGTCCAAGAACTGAAAATCGCTCTTGAGAAGAAAGGCGCACCACTGGCCGGCGGCTCAGTGACGCCCGCCCCCCAGGGTAGCGACCCGAAAGCAAGCGAAGAAGCTCCCACTCCGGGTCCGGGCGAGGCCCTTGCGACAAAGGATGGCATCTGGAACGGTCTGGCAGAAAACATCGCCGCACCCCCGACAGGAGTCACCCCGCCCATCCGCCTGGATGATCCACGGATCGAATGGCAGGGAAAATACGCTAATTTCTCGGTCAATGTGGTCTACAGGGATCCGGGCAAGGGCAGTCAACAGGGGCGCCTCGTCGCCCTGGGCAGAGCGAACGATCGTCTGTTCGCCCACCCCGAAGGCGTCCTCAACACTTCCAGCGGAGCCGCGCTTTTCGACGTCGCCCGTGGCGAATATTACTCAGTGGCGAAATTTCGGGTCCTCAAGGCTCGCTTCGGTCCTTACGAATCACCCCGCCAACTCGCCGAGATCCAAGTATTCATGTTCGATCTCGGCAACCGACTGATTCTGAATCAGACCTTCAAATATGGAAAATGATCGGCTTCAACACAGCGAACTCACCGTGATCGCCTCTGACATCACTATCGAAGGCAGCCTGGAAGTGAAGACCGAGCTCCACCTGTATGGAAAAGTGATCGGAGAAGTCCGCGGGCGCCCCGGGAGCACCGTCATTCTGAAAGAAGGATCGGTGATCGAGGGAAAAGTCACCGGTGAAACCCTGATCGTGGATGGTTTCGTACACGGCGAAATCCAGTGCACCAAGAAAGTCTGGATCACCGGACAAGGACGGGTGTTGGGTCAACTGAAGACCCCCAATTTGCAGGTCGATCCGGGCGCAATCTTCGAAGCCCGGGTCAAGATGTGATCATTGCAAAAGGAAATCGCTGAAATAGATCTCTGTCACCAGGGGTGACTTGAAGAACTGGTTCGCCGAGTCGATGATCTGAGAACGGAAGACGTATCGCCCCTGAACCTGATTCAGGTCTTCGAATTTCTTTTTGGACAAGCCTTGAATCACCTTGTCGAGCACCACGGCCTTGGCCGCATTGAAGCGCTCAAGCTCCTTTTCATCACGGATCTCGACCGTGAGGGTGATGGCCGCATAGTGGACTTTCGGCTTCCCGTCTGCCCCGGTGAAAGGATCGAGATTCACCGTGACCGGATCAAGCTTCACCATCGCCCTCTTGGCATCAGGCGCTACAACCGACTTGCCGGCCTTGCCCGCCAGGCGGGCACGCTCCTGGGCCTCGGTGATCGCCGGCCGCTTGTAGAGAACCTTCGTGAACACGAAAAGACCCAACACCGCCGCGATGGCGACCGTGTTCAAGAGTCCCAGGATCAAGGGAAGTTTGCTCATCCTGATCAGTTTAGAGCTTGAGCGCCTCGTAAGGCAACCCAAGATCCTCGGCTACGGCCTTGTAAGTGAGCTTTCCACCGCAAATGTTCACTCCCTTGAAGAGCGCCGGGTCCTTGCCGACCGCCTCTTTCCAACCGAGATTGGCGAGCATGAGTGCGTATTTCAGCGTCACATTGGTGAGGGCGTAGGTGGAAGTGCGCGGCACCGCTCCCGGCATATTCGGGACGGCATAATGGATGATGTTGTCCACGGTGTAAGTGGGATGCTCGTGCGAGGTCGGGCGACAGGTCTCGACCGCTCCGCCCTGATCGACCGCGACATCGATGATCACTCCGCCCGGCTGCATCTTGGAGATCATCTGGCGGGTGACCAACTTCGGGGCCTTGGCCCCGGGAACGAGAATTGCGCTGATGACGAGATCCGACTCGATGACCGAGCGTTCAATCTGCTCGTTGTTGGAATAGAGTGTGTGGATCGAGTTTCCGAAGATATCATTCAGGTACTCGAGACGGTCGACATTGACGTCAAGGATGGTGACCTTCGCTCCAAGCCCTACCGCCATCTTCGCGGCATTCACTCCGACCACACCGCCCCCGAGGATGGTGACATTCGCACGGGCGACACCGGTCACTCCGCCGAGGAGCATGCCTTTTCCGCCGTGATCCTTCTGAAGATAAGTGGCCCCGATTTGTGTCGCCATACGGCCAGCCACCGCGCTCATGGGAGCGAGCAAGGGAAGCGAACCATCCGCAGGCTGAATCGTCTCGTAAGCAATCCCTACGATCTTGCGCTCGAGCAAGGCCTTGGTCAGGCGCTCATCCGCTGCAAGGTGAAGGTAAGTGTAAAGGATCTGCCCTTCACGAAGCATTTCGTATTCTTCAGGAAGAGGTTCCTTCACCTTCACGATCATGTCGGACTTGGCGAAAACCTCCTTGGCGGAATCGACGATGGTCGCACCGGCTGCAGCGTATTCTTGATCCGTGATGCCGGCTCCGATACCGGCAGTGCTCTGGATCAGAACTTTGTGGCCCGCTTGGGTGAGCGCTCTCACTCCGGCGACCACCATGGAGACTCGGTTTTCTTTGTTTTTAATTTCCTTGGGCACTCCGACGATCATGGGACTCTCCTCGACTTCACGGACTTCCGAATGTTGATAGTCAGACCATCATACGCCAGAGCGGTGGAATTAGGGAGTCTTCTCGAATCCCGCACGTAGTCAAAATCATGACTCAAATGAGTGAAAATCGTTTTTTTAGCGCCGATTCGCGCCGCGTAATCGAGCGCCAGGTCGTAATGGAGATGAGTGTCGTGCTGAGCGAACTTGAGACAGTCCAGAACCAACAATTCCAGTCCGCCCAACCGGGATAGCGCTTGTTCCGGGACCGAACTGCAATCCGTCAAATAGGCGAAATCACCGATTCGAAACCCGGCCGTGCTCCGGGATCCATGGGGAAGCTCGAGGGCAAGCACCGGAATCCCGGCGACACGGAATCGACGGTTCCACTCGAACCGCTTCAAGTCGACTTGGGCGATTCCACCCCCCTCGATTTTTCCGGAAGGTTTGAAAATATAGGGGAAACGAGTGGGCAATTCATCCAACGTCCAGTCGTGGCCCCATGCGGCAATTCTCTCTTTTTGAACGAAATTGTAACTCCGGATCTCGTCGAGCCCCCCGATGTGATCGGCATGCGGGTGCGTGATCAGAATGCCATCCAATCGGGGAATCCGGTGCCGAAGCGCCTGCTGTCTGAAGTCTGGAGAGACGTCGATCAACAGACTCTTTCCCGCAACCCGGACCCACACCGAAGTCCGGGTGCGGTGATTCTTGGGGTTGGTCGATCGGCACACCCGGCATTTGCAATGGATCAGGGGAACACCGGTTGAAGTCCCGGATCCCAGAACCGTGACGCGCATTTCCTTTTCCAGCATGATATAAGGGAGATTATGAGAATTCTCGTATCGGGAGCAAGCGGATTCATCGGAAGCGGTCTGGTGGCCTCACTGGCGCAAGACGGGCACGAAGTGCACGCGCTCATGCGTCCGAGTGCGTCGACCGAGTTTCTGAAAGGCATCCCTTTTTCACGCAAAAGCGGGGACATTCTTGATCGGGATTCACTGAAGCGCGCCTGCGAGGGGATGGACGCGGTTTTCCATCTCGCCGGTCTCACCGCAGCACCCGATCGCTCCACCTTTTTCCGGTTCAACTCCGAAGGAACACGGAATTTCGCTCAGGCCGCTGCTAGCTCGGGGGTGAAACGCTTTGTGTACGTCTCGTCGTTGGCCGCCGGAGGCCCTGCTGTCGGCCTCGCACCCAGGACCGAGTCCGAACCGGATCATCCGGTCTCCATGTACGGCGAGAGCAAGCTTCGGGGGGAACTCTACCTCGACGAGCTGAAAGGCAGACTGCCCTACATCGTGATCCGCCCCCCCACGGTCTATGGCCCACGCGACCGGAACTTCTACCTGTTCTTTAAATCGATCCAACGGAATTGGATGCCCATTCTTCCTGCAAAATCACCGACAGGACACAAGTATTACAGTGCCATCCATGTTGAAGATCTCATCCAGGTTCTGATGAACACACTCGCCGCACCTGAGCCCTGCTTTGAGAAAGGGGAGCGTTTCTTTGTCAGCGACGGACAGATTTACACCTACGAAAGATTGATGACCCTGATCGCAAAAGAGCTCAAGGTCAATCCGATCCGGGTCCGGCTTCCGGGCGGCGTGGTCTCACTGCTCGCCTCCGGCGGAACGATCGCAGGCCGGATCCTGAAAAAAAGCCTCCCACTCAACCGGGATAAGCTGAACGAGCTCGATCCGGATTATTGGATTTGCTCCTCACAAAAGGCATTCGATCAGCTCGCATTCAAGCCGAAGTTCACATTCGAAACCGGGGTCCATCACACGGCAGCCTGGTACAAACTCAACGGATGGCTCTGATGAAAAACGGAAGCGTCATCATCACCGGAGCCAGCGACGGAATCGGAAAAGCGATGGCCTTGGAGTTTTCACGGAAAGGCTGGAGCCTCGGGCTCATCGCCCGCAGAGCCGAGCTCCTCGAGCAAGTCCGGGCCGAATGCCTGAAGTCCGGAGCCCCCCAGGTGTTCGTCCGGGCCGTAGACGTTTCGAACGAGGCCGAATTCGAGAAAGCTCTCGACAGTCTCGATCATGATTTGGGGGGCGCGACAGCATTCATCGCCAATGCGGGGATCACCGGTCGGAGCTCACTGGGGCCCGATGCCTGGAGCTCAGCCAAGCGCGTTCTCGAGGTGAATGTGCTGTCTGCGATTCACGGACTGGAACACATGAAACTGAAGATGCTGTCCCGCAAGAGGGGCATCCTTGCGGGAGTGAGCAGTATCGCCGGGGCACGGGGCATGCCGACGAGCGGAGCCTATGCGACTTCCAAAGCGGCACTCACGAATCACCTCGAAGGGTTGCGTGTGGACCTGAAACCTCACGGGATAGCCGTCGTGACCATCGTTCCCGGATTCATCCGGACGGCCTTGACCACACACAACAAAGGCAAAATGCCTTTCTTGATGGAAGTGGACGATGCGGCCCGCGTCTTTGTTTCTGGGGTGATCGCCAAACGGGCATGGAGCATCGCTCCCGCACCTTTCCGGATCATCTACCCCTTGATTCAAATGCTTCCGAGAAGCTGGTTCGATTTCTTGATGTCGAGGCTGTACCGGACCATCCGGGGCTAATCGCCCTCAGAAGCGGACCATCATGTTCAGACTGGAGGCGAAGATTGTCTTGTTCACGTTTTCTGCCGCCGCATTCCCCGCATATTTGAAGAATTCTCCGGGCATCAACAGACCCAGATCCACACCGAAACGGATCGACTCATCCCACTGGTATCCGAGCTGGTAGTCCAATTCGAATCCGAGATCGGTGCTTTGAGCACTGCCACCGCCTGCCTCATACGCCCCCGTGAAGGTATTGAAAAACTGATTCACCCCGTCGGCAGCCTGATCAGCCATGGCATACATTCCCTTGAACACATGGGTAAACTTGCCCGCAGTCAGGTCTGCAGAAAGCGCGAGGAAGCGCGCGTTGGTGATCCCCGCATCAAAAGGAGATCCGTTGGTACCCGAACCCTGAGTGATGTTACGGAGATTGTAGTTGAAAAGAATCAAAGCCGGACGGTAGTCGGGATGAAAGGCGAAAGTCCCGAGCGAGGTCTGGGGTCCGTTCCCCTGACCGTTCGCGGATCCGGCATTCAGCTTGAGCTTCCAATGATCGCCCAAGTCCGCCTCCGCCTGGACGGCACCCGCCACGGAGCTGTAGGGATTCCCCGCGTACGTTCCCGAAACAACCGGGATCTCGGCCTTTAGAGTGAGAATGCCGAGCTTCTTTTTGCCGTAAACGTCCCAGAGGTTGTAGGCAAACCCGGAAGTCGAGAGACCACCGACCGAGAAGGGGTTGGTCACATTCGCATTCGGGCCGGCGATCCTGCGCATGAACATGATGCCCGCGTCCATCTGCTCGTCTTCGTTCGTGTAAGTGAGACTCAGCACATAATCGCTGTTTCCGGCGTTCCCGACCTGGCCGGGAGGAGTCGGATTGGCGTTCTGGTACTTCACAAATGCGGGCATGAATTTGAACGACCCGAGCTTGGTGACCATGCTGATTGCGTCACCATTGGAGGGCAAACGATCCCACCCGTTCGGATTCGAGTTCCAAACGAGACCCAACCCGTAGTGGAGCGGCACCCGTCCCACGCGCACGGTACCGAAGTCACTCGCGAATTCAGCGAACAGTGTCTGCGCACTGAGGGTCGCTTGCCCCGCGCGGGATTGTCCGACCTGGGAAACGCGAGTCGCTTGACCGTCGATGCCGAAGATCCCGGTATCCGGGGCGCCCAGCCAGATGTCCGAATGGAGAGTGATGTTGTCGTTCACAATCGCTTTCGGACGCAATCTTAAAAACAGGTTTTGAAAAGAGGCGGGACTCTCTCCGTTGCTCGGAATCGAGTAACCGGTGGGAGGCAAGGCGGATTGAGGGGCGTTCGCATAACCGAAGAGGGTGTGCGTTTCTGCGCGGAACTGCCCGTGCCAATCCAGGTCCAAGGCTTTTGCAGAAGGGGACAGCGCTGAAATGACCCCAGAAACCAGGAACGCGGTGCGTGACGCCGTGGCAAAAATCCTCATGGTGTGATCCTCCGTCTTGAAATCCGAAAATACGAAGCGCATAGTGGTGGAGTCAAGGGTAAAGAATGAATTTTACAAATAAAATCGCCCAAAATCGCCGAGGCTTTGTGATCGCATCGGCCGTCCTCTTTCTCGCCTTTCTGACCTTCTTTCTCTACCTGTACCGCCAGGTGGACACCGCATTCGAAACTCCGCTCGAGTTCATTCCGACCCGGATCTATTCGAGTGTCACCCGGATCGCTCCGCCCATGGCAAGGGGAACGATTGAACGCAAGATCAGGGCACTCGGGTACTCGGTCAGGGTTTCGGCAAATGAACTCTCGATCATCTTGCACTCCACCCGCTATCCGGACTTTCTCATCCCGGATCAGCACCCCACCCTCTCTCTTCGAGACAAACGGATCACCTTCCAGTTTGATGGAAAAAGCCCCACCTCACCGCTTGCTTCGATCCGGACGGACAACGGCACGATCGACGACGTGTACCTGGAGCCGGAATTCGTCGCAACCTTGAGCGCGGACAAGAACCAGATTCGCGAAGTCCTCAAATTCGAAGAATTCCCGGAGCAAATTCCCCTCGCTGTGATGGCGGCAGAGGACAACCGTTTTTACGAGCATTTCGGTATCGATCCCCGTGGATTTCTTCGGGCGATCTTCGTCGATATCAAAACGCTGTCGCTCTCCCAAGGTGGAAGCACCATCACCCAGCAGCTGGTCAAAAACCTGATGGAGCGGCGGAACCGGAATCTGTTCATGAAGATCAACGAGCTCTTCCTGGCTCCCGTGCTCGAGATCAAGTACAGCAAGAAGCAGATTTTCGAACGCTACCTGAACGAGGTATTCCTCGGGCAAATCGGTTCTTTCGAGATTCGTGGCTTTTCCGAAGGGGCCAAGTACTTTTACGGCAAGAGCGTGAGCGAACTCAATACGGGCGAGATCGCGTTACTCGTGGGCTTGATCAAGGGACCGGCTTTTTACTCACCCCATCGACACA
This sequence comes from Bdellovibrionales bacterium, assembly GCA_947462765.1. Lineage (GTDB taxonomy): Bacteria > Bdellovibrionota > UBA1018 > UBA1018 > CAIMNF01 > CAIMNF01. Next base: position 35,429 of record CANHQK010000012.1, on the reverse strand, counting down.
TGGACCGGGCCAAGACCCGGCAACGGTACGTTCTCGAACGGATGCTCGAAACCGGAAGAATCAAAGAAGACGAATTCCAGCGGGCATTGAAACAGCCGATCCGTCTTGCGAAAGCACCACAAGCGGGAAATCGTGCGCCGTACTTTGTGGATTATGTCAAAGCAGAGCTGACCGGCTTGCTCAAGGACCGCTTCGATGAGAACGAGATTCCCGAGCTCGGTCTCCAAGTCTACACCACCCTGGACCTCGGTCTGAACCAGATCGCGCAAGAGGCACTTCAGCGCGGGCTCGAATCCGTCGAGACTCGCCTCAAGCTCAAAGGCGTCCTCGAACTCCAGGGCGCTGTTGCGGCGGTCGATCACACCAGCGGAGAGATCCGGACCCTGATCGGGGGACGGAACTACGGGAAAAGCAATTTCAACCGGATCTTGAATATGAAACGCCAGGCGGGATCGACCTTCAAACCACTGGTTTATGCCACGGCATTCCGGACCTTCGAGGACGAACGGGGCAACAGCTTCACGCCCGCCTACCCGCTCCTCGACCGGGAATGGGGATGGACCTACGATCCAAAACAACCGATCTGGAAACCCTCGAACTACGAGAAAGAAAAACTCGGCTGGATTCCCCTCAAGTCATCGATTGCGAAATCCATCAACACCACTGCCGCACGGGTCGCGAAGCGCGTGGGACTGGCGGAAATCGCGGAGACGGCCAAACTGCTCGGCATGTCCACCCGGGTTCCCGAGGTCCCCTCGATCACACTCGGTAGCGTCGAGGTGAACCCCCTCGAGTTGCTGGAAGTCTACATGACTTTCGCCAATCATGGTAAAGGGGGAGATCCGTATGTGATCAAGGCGATCCAGAATCCGGACGGTTCGGAATTCTACCGGAGCGAGTACCGCGCCTCCCCCAGAATCGATCCGGGGGTCGCGGATATGATGACCTACCTGCTCCAGGGCGTTTTCACCGACGGAACTGCCTCGTTTGTCTCCCAACTCGGATTCGACCGCCCTGCCGCTGGAAAAACCGGAACCACCAACGATTACCGTGACTCGTGGTTCGTAGGATACACTCCCCAACTGACCGCACTCGTTTGGGCCGGGCTCGATCAGGGCCTGATCGAAGAAGCCATTTCAGAGGCGCGTAAAAAAGACAAAACCATCCCGAAGCGGGTCAGGCTCACGGGAGCCTCGGCTGCACTTCCAGTCTGGGTCGAGATCATGAAGCGCACCCTTCAGTACGAGCCGGCCCTGCCCTTCCCGGAAAGCGATCACCTGGTCGACATGAGACTCGACTCCCGTTCGGGTCAACGTGCGACGGAATCCTGCCCGGAATCACAGGTGGTGCTCGAAAAAGTGATTATCGGGCGTGAACCGAAGAAAACAACTTGTCTGCCCGACTTTGAACCGCCGCTGGAGTGAGACTCCCATGAACCCACTGACCCGGTATTTGAGCACTTCAGCCGTACTCCTTGCCTGCGCCGGAGCGCAAGCAGAAGTCCTTCAGGCCCATCTGCCGACCGCTCCGGTCAGCCTCGATTGGAACGGAGCTTCGACCATGATCGAGGCCCCCCTGGTGTTCGCCCTCCATGAGGGCCTGTTCAAACAAGGCGGTGTGGGCGAACGCCTGACGCCGGCCCTGGCCGAGTCGGTACTTCGCGAGGACGAGGCGACCACTTACATCTTCAAGATCAGGAAGGACGCCAAATGGTCGGACGGGCGCCCGGTTTACGCGAAGGATTTCGCCGACGCCTGGATCCGCCTGCTCGCGCCGACCTCCTCTTCGATTTACACCTACTACTTGTTCGATATCGAGAACGCGCGTGAATACAACTCCGGAAAAATCCAAGAGGCCGAGAAAGTCGGAATCCGGACTCCTGACGATCACACGCTCCGGATCAAACTCAAACGACCGGTGGCGAATTGGGAGCAGAATACCGCCTTCTGGCCCCTGTTTCCGGTCCGGAAAGACCTCATTGAGAAATACGGGTCCAACTGGTGGCGCGCCGGGGTCCTGGTTTCGGCAGGTCCTTTCGTCTGGGAGAGTTACGAACCGGGAAAGCGGGTCATCCTGAAGCGTAATCCGCACCATGCCGTCGAAGGCGGCTCGAACGTCGACCGCATCGAGTTTCAAATCCTGAGCAATCACCAGGAGGCGGTGAAGCGATACGAAGACGGGTCATTCCGATTTCTCTGGAACCTGCCTTCAGCCGTCATTCCCACCGTGAAAAACCGGTCCTCGCTGGTGAAACAACCACTCATGCGGGGCCACCTCCTCACCCTGAATGCGGCGAGATACCCGATGACCAATCGCGACTTCCGCGCAGCCATTTTGCATTCCTTCGATCCCGAAGAGATCCGCCCCGAGCAGTCCGATCTGCTCAAGCCGGTTTCCTCACTGATTCTGCCACCTTTGAACGGGTCAGCCGAGAATCACCGTCTCCCGAAAGACGGCAAACTCGCGCGTGAACGTCTCCAAAAATCCAGATTCATGGTGAGCAACCAGTTCAAGCTCCGGATCCTGACCGGGATCTCCGAGCCCTACATCACCATCGGCAAGAAGCTCCAAACTCGGATCTCCGAGCAATTGGGGATCGCGGTCGAGCTCGACGCCCTACCGAGCCAGGATTATACGACCTACATGGATCTCGGCGAATACCACGCGACCCTGATCACCTGGACGGCGAAGGTGCTCTCCCCACAAGACTTCCTTCTGCCCTATAGCGGGGAAGCAGCCCACGCGAGAGTCCGCTACCGGAACCCCTTCTTTGACCAATATTTGTTCGAGGGCATTCGGGCCAAGACTCCGGCACAAGCAGCGAAGTCCTTCGGCCTGGCACAGAAGCTTCTTTGTGAAGACGAGGCCGTGATCAGCCCCTTGTTCCAAGAGACCGCCACACACGCGGTCTCGAAGACACTCAAGAATCTCCGATTCAACCATATGGGCGTCCCCTTGCTCGATCGGGTTCAGATTAAATAGAATCCATTTAACAGGAGAGCCCCTCTTTACAAACCGGTGTCAATTTGATACCATGCGTCACCGTTCGCATGAAATCACTTTTGAACCGCCTCTCCCGCATCCCACGAACCCGGAAACCCTGGCAGGAACTCCTCCTTCCGGGGCTTCTCGCCTTGGTGATCGCGGCCACGGCCTCGACCTCTCCTCTGTCCTTTCTCGAGGCCCCTCTTTACGATCTCCGTCTCTGGCTCTCAGGAAAACGTTCGGTGGACCCGGGCATCGTGATCATCACCCTTGATGACCAGACCCTGAACCAACTGAATGAGACTTCCCCCCTCACCGTGGGATCCCACTTGAAAGCGATTCACGCGCTGGATGCTCACGGAGTGCGGGCCATCGGATATGCGATCGACTTCACCCGAGTCCAACGCATCGACGCCTTGAGCTTTGAAACCGATGCGGCGAAAGAGCTTTACCGCTCGATGGTGCGTTTGAACGCCAAAGGGGTTCCGCTCGTTCTGGGTATCCCCTATGACCTGACGGGAGAGGTGATGGCACCCTATCCACTCAGTCAACTTCCCCAAGCGATGGCCGTCGTCCATCGAGACGGTACCGTGTTCGGAAAAGACAAGGTCACCCGCAGAGCCCTGCTCTCCCTCTATAAAAAGCCGGCTTTCGAATTGGCTCTGGCAAACCGGATCATTCCGGAGCAGTCCTTCTCGGAGCCCCCCGGTAGCTACGCCGCCGCAGACACGGAGGCCAGATATTTCATGCTTGGGCTCCATCAGTCCGACGGCAAGGTCTATGAGGCCGAGTACGAATCTTTTTCCTACCCCAGGTACTCCTTCGTCGATTTGGTCGAGGGAAAAATCCCCCAGGGAACGCTCCGGGACAAGATCGTCCTGGTTGGCGTCTTCCACCGGGACAATCCGAACGATTACACGCTCGTCAGCGCACCGGGAGGGGGCACCCAGGTACCTAAGATCCTGGTGCAGGCGAATATCCTCGACTCCATCCTGAATGGCCACGGCATCCGCGAAGTCCCGCATGCCCTCGTCGTGCTCCTTTCGCTCCTGCTCTCCATCATCGTGATTCTCGCATCTTCTCGTATCAGGCCGAGCCGCTTGGTCCTGCTCACGCTCGCCTTGATCGCTGGAACTTTCACCGGATCCATGATCCTCCTTCAGCCCCTGGCGGGGATCGGCAGCATCTGGCTTCCGCTCGGCGCGCCCTATCTCGCGATGGCCATGAGCTTCTACCTGATGATTCCCGTTCGGCTCTATATGGAGAACCGGAAGCGTTTCGAACTCGAGAAACAGAATCGCGCGCTCCTCGAAGTGGAGGAGCTGAAGACAAACTTCCTCCAGTTGGTGACACACGACTTGAAAACCCCGGTGGCCAAGATCCAGGGGCTGACAGAACAATTGAAACGCTCCCTCGGAAACCGTCTCGAATCCCGGGACATCGAGACGATGAACCAGCTGTTTTCGGCGAATGATGAACTGAACCACTTCATCAACTCCCTCCTCGAGCTGACCCAGCTCGATAACCAGGGCATACGGGTGAACCTCCAGTCCAGAGATTTGAATCAGCTTCTCGAGCAGGTGGTCCTGAAGCACCGGTTCGGCGCACAGGCAAAACAGATCGAGGTCAAACTCGACTTCGAGCCTCTGTTTCCGATCCGGATGGATGCCACACTGATTTCGAAAGTTCTCTCGAACCTGATGGACAACGCCATCAAATACTCCCCTGAGAGGACCACCGTCACCTTGACCACCCGTGAGTCAGGGGACCATGTGGAAATCACCCTCGAGGACCAAGGAATCGGAATCCCTGAGTCAGAGATCGGGAACCTGTTCAGCCGCTTTTACCGGATCAACAATGACACCACGCGGAGCGTGAAGGGAACCGGCCTGGGCCTTTACCTTTCTAAATATTTCATCGAGGCGCATCGCGGAGAGCTCTCTGTCGAGAGCCGTCCGGGCCAGGGCACCAAATTTCTGATCCGCCTTCCACTTGAACTCACCCAAACCGAGGTGGTCCGCCCCGGACTCCCCCTCACTGGAATGCGAACATTGAAAAACAAGGAGAAATCCCATGCGTAAAATCCTGGTCGTAGATGATGATGCCGGTCTCAGGAGCACCGTGACCTCGGCCCTCACCGAGGGAATGTACCTCGTCGATCAGGCCGCGGATGGTGATGAAGCGGTCACGCGGGTTCGTGCCGGAGAATACGACATGGTCCTCATGGATGTGAACATGCCGAGAATGTCGGGCATCGAGGCATTGAAAGAAATCAAGGCTCATGACCCCTCCATCATGGTGATCATCCTGACGGCATTCTCGAATATCAGAGACGCTGTCGAGGCGACACGGCTTGGTGCTTACAATTACCTCGAAAAACCGGTGCGCTCGGACAACCTGGTGCATATGATCGACCAGGCTTTCCGTAGCCAGAACATGGTGAAAAAACTCTCTTACTCGGCACCGGTCTTCAATCTCCCGAGCGGCAATGAGTTCGTTGGGCAGAGCAACGAAATGAAGAAGATTTTCAGTGTCATCGACCGGCTCGCGCGGGTCGAGACGGCTGTCATGATCCGTGGTGAAAGCGGTACCGGGAAGGAGTTGGTGGCCCAATCCCTGCACTACAATGGCCCGAGGAAAGACAACCGGTTCGTGGCAGTGAACTGCTCCGCAATTCCGGAAACCCTGATGGAGAGCGAGTTCTTCGGCCATGAGAAGGGCGCCTTCACCGGGGCTGACACTCGTAAAATCGGCAAGTTCCAGTATGCGGAGGGAGGCACACTCTTCCTCGATGAGATCGGAGAAATCCCACCTTCGATGCAGGTCAAACTGCTCCGGGTTCTCCAGGAGAAGAAATTCACCCCGGTCGGATCCAATCGGGAGATCGAGATGAACGTCAGGATTGTCGCTGCCACCAATCGCGATCTCGAGACGATGATCAAGGAAGGTTCGTTCCGCGAGGATCTCTTTTACCGCCTGAATGTCCTTCCGATCCATCTTCCACCGCTTCGGGATCGGAAGAACGATATCGAGTCTCTTGCTCGGTATTTTGTCGATAAATTCAACCAGCGGTACAGCAAGGAGATCCGGGGTATCACCCCGGAAGCCCTTTCTGCATTGCTTGCCCATCGTTGGCCTGGAAATATCCGGGAGCTCGAAAACGTGCTCGAGCACGCTTTCGTACTGGAGTCCGGTGAGTGGATCTCCGAGGAATCACTTCCTGAGCGGATCCGGGGTTCGGATCAGTCCGAAGACGTGGCCGAGATCGGACTCGAAGCGGGATCCGTTCCGATGGAGGGAGAGGCGATGAGCTTCAGGATGAGCATCCAGAAGTTCGACTTCCAGGCCAGCAAGGAAGAGTTCGAGAAGCAATTCCTCATCAATGCCCTGAGGGCATTCAGAGGCAAGATCAATCAGACCGCTTTGCACGCCAATATCCCGAAAAAGACGCTCCTGAGAAAGCTCGAAAAATACGGGATCACCGCCAAAGATTACAACTGAGCCGGCTTTTTGCCTTGCTCGATCGATTCGATACTCTTCTTGATCTCGACCAGACGTTCCTTTTTGGGTTCCATCTCGGCGAAGAGATCCTTGAACTTCAGGTATTGTGGAGAAGGAAGTCCCTTCTGCTCTGGAAGGGATTCCTGCACTTTTTCGAACAATTCAATGCTCAGCTCGAGATGGTTCAACTCGTCACGCTGCTGCAAGAGGACCGCCCAGGGGCTGAGACTCTCATCCAGGCCCGCCTGACGGAGCACATTCTGGCGACGGGTCTCCAGTTCATGATCCCGGAGGGCATAATTCAATAAAACCTCATCCTTGCGGGACTCGGACCACTCCCTCATCACCTGGTCGAAAAAATACTTTCTCGCCTCGTAATTCCAGAACCCGAGCTCCGAGAAAGCGTTCATCCAACGAACTCTGCATTCGACCGGATGCTCCTCCTCTTTGCAGAGAGGGGCCGACTCCTTTTCCAAAAGCTGGTAATGGCTCAACCGACAACGGTTCCCGAGTTCGAAATCCGCCAACGCAGCCTGCGTAGAAGTACGGAAAGACTGCTGGTAGAGCCGGAAGATAGCCCGGCCCGCCCTGACTCCGCAGTGTCCGCTCAAATCGGAAAAATCCCGGGGTTCATTCTTACTCAACAACAACTCACGAGTGAGCACGGTCTCCAAACGGTCCACCCCCAGAAACAAGGGTACCACCAGGATGAAGCCGAGAGCGAACGCGGTCATGCTCCCCCCGCGGGCCCCGCCGCGCAGGCTCTTGAACAGAATCCCCGAGCAGATCGCAGACACCAGCAAGAACGCAACCAGGATGACAAAAGAGGAGAAGCCATCCTGATCCAAACGGACCGATGCATGAAAGCGCGCCGTCAAAGCGCCCAGAAATGAGAATAGGAACCCGATGAAGGCAAGGGCAGCCTCTCCCGACCGAAACGACGCCGTCTTTCGCGGGCGCATGCCAGGGGTCACTCTTTGATTTTCGCCTTACGGCGCAACTCGGTTACATACTGCCGGAGCAGATCACGCTGGACGTCGGCACGGACCTGTTGCTCCACCTCGACAAAGTCCGGAGTTTTCCCGATCTTGCGGTCCACGACTTTGATCACATGAAAACCGAATGAGGTTTTGACAGGACCTACGATCTCACCGATACCTGCACCGAAAGCCGCACGGGTGAAGGCCTCATCGAACATGTTCCGGGAAAAGTATCCGACATCTCCGCGAGTGGTCTTTGCAGAAGGATCTTTCGAGCGCTGCTCCGCAAGTCGTTGGAAATCGCCCCCACGCTTGGCCTCAGCGAGGACACTCTCCGCATCGGCCTGGGTCGCAAGAAGGATGTGTTGAGCATGCACCTGATCGGTCGAATAGCGGGTTTTGTTGCGCTGATAGAACTCCTTCACAGAGGCTTCATTCACCTTGGGGGAGAGCTTCTTTGAGACCAAAAGGTTCACCAAAGCCTGCTTCCTCATCACCTGGAGAGCGTCCTTAAACTCCTTGGAAGCATCGAGCTTGTCACCCACAGCCTCCTGGACCATGAGTTCCTGGTCAACCAGGTCCTGAATGATGCGTTTCCTGGTATTCGGATCCTTTTGGGCCAGATCCCTCTGGTGCATCGGAAGGCCCGCAATCAAGGCCTGGAAATCCTCATCGGTAATGCTCTTTCCGTTCACACTGGCCAGCACTCCTGCCGAAACCGGCATGGTCAACCCGACTCCCCACACAAGCAACCCCAGGACGAATAGTGATTTCATGCTCATATTATGCATGAAATCAACGATCTCCGACAATAAAGTTCAAACAAAAACGGTCTGGATCCGAACCGGATCCAGACCGCCATAAGTTTGACCGTCTCGAAGAATCGATTAACGTTTCGAGAACTGGAAGCGACGGCGTGCGCCAGCGAGGCCGTACTTCTTACGCTCGACTTCGCGAGCATCGCGAGTGAGGAATCCGGCCTTCTTGAGCACCGGACGGAAAGTGAGGTCCATTGCGTTCAGGACTTTCGCGATTCCGTGACGGACAGCAGTCGCCTGAGCGGAAATGCCGCCACCCGAAACATTCACGAACACATCGTACTGACCGTTATTGTTGGTCAGATCCAGAGACTGCATCGCAATCTTCTGGAGCGCCGGGCGCGGGAAGTAGTCCTCGAGGGAACGGCCGTTCACCTGAATCGATCCCACTTCGCCCTTACGGGGACGGAGATAGACCCGGGCTACTGCAGTCTTGCGCTTACCAACCTGATGAATTTCTTTTTCCAACATATTCTACCTTACGCCTTCTTTTCGACTTTTTTGGTCAGAGCCGAGCGACGCTTGGCCGCGAGAGGGAGCTCTTCAAATTTCTGTGCCTGATGAGGATGCTCGGATCCGGCATAGATTTTCAATTTTTTCATCTGGTGACGCGCGAGGGTCGACTTATTGGTCATGCCCCAAACTGCGCGGCGGATGATTTCTTCCGGCTTGGTCGCCAACATCTGACGCGCGGTCTTCTCCTTCAAGCCACTGATGTAGCCGGAGTAATCACGGTAAATCTTGGTGTCCATTTTATTCCGGGTCAGAACGACTTTATCGGCATTCAACACGACCACGAAATCACCGGTGTCTACGCTGGGGGTGTAGGTCGCCTTGTGCTTGCCAGTGATGATCTTTGCGATCATCGAAGAAATACGGCCTGCAACCTGGTCCTTGACGTCCACGACGTACCATTTGGGAGCGTTGGGGCCCTTGATCTCGAAGAAATGCGCGCCCGCTTTTTTAGCTAAATAAGACTTTTGTTGAAACATAGCCTTGAAGGATTACCGCAGGGTGGACCCACAGTCAATTCGAAACTAAATCACACCGAGGGAAAAATAAAAGACGCTCGGCGACTCTCCCGGCTCCGGGTGCAGCTTGAATCCCCAATCGAAGTTAACCGGGCCGACGGGCGTCAGATAACGCATCCCGACTCCACTGCCCAACCGTAAATTTCCAAGGGAGAATGCATCAAGTTGAAGGTTGCCCGCATCCAGAAACGGCCCGACAGCCAAATTCGGGTTGGCGAAAAAATCCATTTGAGTCCGGTAATTTACATAGGTCAGGCTTCCTTGGACCCTACGATCGGGGTCACGCGCCTGGACGTTGATCTCCTGCTCCGCGAATCCGCGGATTGAATTGACCCCTCCCAGGGCGAACTGCTTGATCAAAGGCACCGTGATGCGGGGATCGATCGACCCATCCTCCCGGAAGGGGCTCACATAATTCTTGAGCCATCCGCCCCTGACGCTCCAGTACCAAACCAGATTGGGGATCAAGTTCAGATAATAGTCCGCCCGTGCCCGGAAGCGTCCGTAGCTCACCGGAACGGGTTCAGTCTGAGTGCCGAGAAAGGAGTCGGCGAACTCGAAAGAGCCCGTGGCATAGAACCCCCTCTTGGGTGAGAAGGGGTTGTCCCGCAGATCCAGTCTCAAGGTCGGAGTGATCGATCCGATCGTGATTTGCTGATTTTGAGTGGCATCCACGGCATTGAACTGCCTCACCCGCTCCAGCGAATATCCGAGTGAACCCGAGATTCTGAGCGGTGAGTAGAGCATCCGATCGAGATTCATGTTGAAACCGAAGGTCTCGGCGTCGAACTGGATGTATTGCCGCTTTTCTGCACTGATGCTCGGCTTGAAGGTCGTGGGCCCAAGAAAAGCCCAGGGCATGGTGTAAGTCACCTGTGCGGTATACTCCATGAACCTGTAGAGCGTGAGGCGCCGGTTCAGCGTCACGTCAAGTGCCCAGGTGTGATTGAGTCCCCAAAGGTTTGAATAGGAAACACCACCGAAGGTTCGGATGCCGAGATCATTCCTGAAACCGATGCCCGCTGTGCTGTTCCCGGGAACCGCTTCTTGTACCGAGACTTTGAGGTCTCGAACCAAAGGCTCTTCGGGGCGATTGCGCGACTCCAGATTCACCTGACTGAAGATCCCGAGACGCCTAAGATTGTCCTCGGTGGCGAGAATCTGGCCTTCTCCCAAGGTCTCTCCGGGGCGCACCAGGATCTCTCGCTCGATCACCTTCCTGCGTGTGGCATCGTTCCCGTAGATCTCGAACTTCCCGAGGGAATACCTTCCCCCCTCATCCAGGTCGAAGCTCAAGTAAGCGAATTGGTTCTTCTCAGAATAACTGACCAATTGTTGCTCGGATTCATTGGTGATCTGAAAATCCATGTACCCGAGGTTTCTGTACTCCTGCTTGATGCGATCGATCCCGTCCTCCAACTTGGGCAGACTCAGCGGCTCCCCCTCGGCGACGCCGAGCAGACTCAACAACCTCGGCTGGTCAATGACCACATTCCCCCTGAAGTCGACACTCTGTACTCGGGTCTGCAGCCCCTCGTTCACAAAGCAACGGATCCGGACGCCCGCCCCGCCCTCCGCCTCTTCAGTCTTGATCGCAATCAATTTGGCCGATAGATAACCACGGTTTTTCAGCTCCTCGATCAAGGCTGCCGCCGACTCATCCACCATTCTGCCATTGTAGATCCTCGCCCGGATCCGGTCGGAGGCGCCCCGGTAGAAAATCCCGGCGAGCTCCTCGTCACTGAAAATCTCGTTCCCCTCGAACTCGAGGGCGCGAATCCTCGCCTGTGGACCTTCATCGATTTTCAAGACAAGCTTCTTGGGCTCCCACCCGTTCGCCTCGAAAGTGAGAGGGGTGATCTGAACCAGACGGTAACCGTGATCGACATACTCATTCCGGATCCGGTCAATGAGGACTCCGACATAATCCCGCCCGAGACCGATAGCCCTCTGCGCGTCGATGATGGCCATCAACTCAGCACGCGAGAAAACCTCGTTACCCTGTACCGAAAGGACCACCTTTTGACCGAGAAAAACATCGAACCTGACAACTGGCCCCTCGGTGGCGGGCTCGACTACGATGTCGACCACCCTGGAATCGATGAAGTTCAGTGACCCGAGTACGGTGTCGACCGCCCTGCGCATATCGCGGATCCGGTCCCGGTCCAAGGGCTCTCCGGGCTTCCAGTCGACCGCGACCTGCAGTCTTTGCAGCAACTCGGGCTGGATTCTACCCTCCTTGGCTTCAAAACGGATCATCGAAATCCTGAGAGGATTTCCGAGCCGGACTTTGAACAGCAACTCTGCCTCACCTGAGTCCCGAACAATTTCTGCTGCGACCCGGGCTTCAGGATAACCTTTAGAAATGAAGTATTCGGTCAGCTTCGCCCTGCTCCGCTCGGCACGGACGGACTCGTATTCGTCGCCCGGATTGAAGGCTCCGACGACCCTCGCTTGGTCCAGCAATTCGGAAGGCACCCCTTCGAAACGGATCTCGGCAACCGGAATGGCCAGAGCCAGACTCGCGTGGAGCCAGGACACAGGCAGAAGTGCGAGGAACCGTAACAGTCCTCTCACTTGAACCTCCTGTTGAACTTGAGATCGAGCCCGAATGAAGTCCGGGTTTCACGGGAGTTGGCTTCCTCGATGTTGTTCCAGACCCCCATCATGGATACGCCAGTGGAAACCTTGTACTCGGCGTTCACCTCGCGAAGACTCCTCGACCCGATCCCGACCGTACTCCCGAAAGAGAAACTGAGATTTCTTCCCAGACTCCGCTTCAGAACCAACTTGGGCGCGGCAATATTCTCTGAAAGGTTCTGGGGCCGGAAAATACTCGCAGCTGCCTGGTTGTCGATCGCCTCCTGGACGTCGAACTGGAACCCCGTCTTCTTCTGGACATCCTTACTGAAGTCCATGGAATGCAAGATCAGGGAAGCCGCCTCGCCCTGATTGACCAGACTCCGATCACGGAACTGGAAGCGCCCCGCATCGCCCGAAGCGCTCCCGGAAGAGAGCACCGAAAAAATCTCGTTTTCCGGGAGGAAAGGCGTACTGCTGAATTCCAGCTTCCACTGCGTCGATCGTCCTGATGCCAAGACACGGATCTTGTACTGGTTCACCTCACTCACAGCTGTCGCGGTGAAGCGCGGGTTGATCGAATAAGGGTCATCAAAAATCACCTTGGCGCTCTCGAACACAAAGGGACGATCTTTGAATAAGACCTTCCCCTGGACCAATTGCCCTTCACCCAGCAACTTCGGACTCTCGGGTTCGCCGATCAACCTTGCACGCCCTTTGAATTCCGCATCGAGGATCTCATTCCGGACATAAAATCCCTGGGGAGCATTCACCCCGAGATCCATGACCCACCAGCCCCCGGAAGTCCGCTTTTCTAGGTCTTTCGGCATGAATCGGTCACCCCGGTTCCCCACTGCTCCACCTTGCTTCGAAAAGCTCCTTGTCCAAAGCGCCTGGACCACCTCCAAGGCTCCGGTGATGAGATACGGAGGCTCCTTGCCCTTCAACAAGATGGAGCCTTTTGCCTGAATGAGATCGAAAGGCTCCATCTTGATCTTGTTGTTATCGAGTTGGGCCCTCAGGTCGAACTCGGGAAACCGGTCGGTGTAAGTGATGATCCGTCCGCCGAGCGACACGCTCTCCTCTCCGAGGAATCCCTCCAGATTCTCGACAATGATATTGCCCTGCTGGAGGCGTATGGTTCCGTCGATTTCCTCCACAGGAGTTTGCAAGCCCCGGAGCGTAAGCCCTCCCGAAGTGATCCCGAGCTCACCGTCGAGCTTCAGATTCTTGAGAGGACCGTGAATCCGGATGTCCGGAGCCACCCCCCCTTTGGCAGAAAGGATCATCGGACTCAGGAACTCGGTCAGCGCCAAATCTGCCTTCCCCTCGATCCTGATGTCGACATCCCCTTTACGCCCTTCTCCCTCAACCGTTAACTCCGAGTCGTTGAACTTGAATACGGAGGGCGGAATCTGAAAATAGCCGAGTTGGATCGGTACGCTGAACGGGCGCAACAAACGCATGGAGACACCGGTTTTAGCCAACTCATAACGATCCACCGACCACTGCCCCCGAGCGAGCTCCGCCTGGGTACTCAAAAACTCGAGCGAAAGCCGTCCGCTCATCACCCCGACCAACCCGAAATCATCGAGCAGCTTCGGATTCAGGATGAGCAATAGGGGAGAGAAATCGAACTCATTCACATCGAGCCGAATCGAACACGGTTGCCGAGGCAAAAGTGAGTACCTCACCTGCGCGGCCAATTGATCACCGAAGATCCCGGCAGTCGCCCGGAGTGTGTTCTCTCCCGTTTCGAGAGTAAAGCTGGAGGAGTCGAAGCGTTCCCCTTTGATCCGGGTTTCGAAAAACCGGCCTTCGGTTTTTGATTTCAATCGCCCCATCTTACCGGTTCCCGAACTGGAAACTTCCACCCTGGATCTGGCAGGGATCTCGAGCCTCTCGAGAAAATCAATGTCCGAGAAACTAAGGCCTTCTGTCCTGAAGTTCCAGGTCATTTCCTCGGTCGCTGTCTTGAACTCAATCCCCCCGCGGATACTCCCCGATGATTTGACGATGTCCGCCTCACGTGCGTAATAGATGCCCCGATCATACCCGAGCGCCATTCTGACCCGTCTCGCCTTCTCGCCCATCCAGGACCAGTCGGACCCTTCAATCCGGGCTGCGATGAGCATTTCCGGAAGCTGGATCTTGCCGCCGATCTCCAGGTTTCCATGGACCTCACCCCGAAGTGAATGCGGAAACCAGCTGATTTTTGAAACCAGACTACCGAGCACCTCGGCAAGATCTTCGATGCGGCCGGAATGGATTTCAATCGGCAGATATAGATCATCCGTACCCGAAAGGTCGATCGATCCTTGCGGTAGGGAATAATAGGTGTTCTTGTGACTGGCATGGATCCCGGTGAACCGGAGCTCGGAGAGTCCGTCGTCGTAGGTGACACGCCCTTTCAGTTTACCGAGTTTGAGGTCGAGGTATTCGGCATCGGTCAGGCGTGTATCGAAGTCCAGGATGACACCGTCGGCTTTCCCGTGGATGTGGGCTTCGAGCTCGCCTTCACCGAGAATCCGGCTTCCTGCGATTTCGTGGATCTCCCTCATGTCCACCGGGCCCTTGGCCCTGAAATCGAATCCGGTGTCGCCATGAACCCCGCCGGTGATCTTGAACCGGGTTTTCTCGATCGCCAGTCCGAGATCCCGGAAGTCGACACCCTCGGGAGTGATCTCCAGTCCTCCGTCAAGACGTAACGCCTTTTTCGGATTCAGGATCTTGACCACAGGCCTCGGACTATCGAGCACCCGGTTCGTCAGCTGGAACCCGGCTACGGTGAGCCCCACCTTTGTTTTCAACTTCCAGCTCTTCCGCTCGGGCTGGAAGCGCGCGTCGATTTTTCCCGTGACCGCCCCTTCCAATGGTGCCAATGCAGCCGGAACCATTCCCCCCAACCAATGCAGATCTCCATTCTCGATCTGCATGCCGAGATCGAAGGATTCTCCGAATGACAGCGGAATCCGCGCCCCACCGATCCGGAGCCTTCCCCCTCCACCAGGGCTTGTCGCATCCCGGGCCTCGAAAGAGTCGAGTTCGATACGATGCCCCGCTAAATCAAGCGTGCCACCGGCCGAAACCTGGTCGGCCCTCATCCGGCGCCACTGGATTCCGCGCCCCTCCAGTTCGAAACGGGCTTTGAGGGTTTTCATGAAATCAGCCAATTGCGCCTGAATCGTGGAAGAGATCCTGAGTTCGCCGTTCCAATCCTTTGCTCCAAGATTCGTGAGGAAGAATGTTGAAAGGTCGGCTTCCGCATTGACGCTCGCCCGGACCCGGGGTGTCGCGGAAGCATCGAGCAGATTTCCATCTACCCTGCCCTTCAACTCGACTCGAACACCCGGCAGCTCGGCTGAAAACGGGTCGAGGTCGAGTCCGGTGTCATTCAAACCGAGACTCCACTTGAGGCTAGCCGCTTCTCGCACAGGCAAGGGCTTCCAAGCGGCGGGAGGATGGATGCGGATGGAGTTGACTTCTGCACGAGAGACGATCCCCTCTTTGCCCCCGACCTTACCTCGGCCCAGAGCGAGGTCGGTCACAACCAATTCCGCACCAAGCACCGACTCCTCACGATCAGGCATCTGGAAACGCACATCCAGTTTCGTGTCGACAAATCGAAATCCGTCGATCTGTAACTGGAACAGATCCTGCCACTCGAGCTTTCCACCCGTCCCCTTGCGGCTCTTTCCCTTCCAAGCCTCCGAGTGGATCAAGGCTTTGACCTTCCCGGAGCGGACCTGCACCTCGGACACGTGCAGGGTTCCGGAGAGCATCTGGATGGGCGCGAAACCCACTCTCAGTTCACCCGCTTCAATCTCGCCGTCAATGGGCAGTCTCGAGACGTTCTCTTTCTCGATCCGGATTCGTGGATTCACCACACCAACACCCGGAGGAAACAGGTAGAGCTTCAGATGCGAAAAATCACCGATGATCCCGAGTTTTCTCGGTGAACGCTCCGAAATGAGTCGCTTCACAAAATCACCGAAAGACTGGCTCTGGAGATAGAGAATCCCACCGGTCGTCGCTGTCCCGACAATCAGAGCAAAAGTCAAAAACGCGGTACGGAGTTTACGGGCTGTGCTCAAAGGAATCTCAGCCTGAACTCCGCATCCCTGAATGTTGCCTCCGCCTGCACCACCCTCTCGTACCAGCCCTTCGCTGAAGCCGGATGACCGAGGCTTTCCTCAACCCGACCCATCAAGTAGAACAGGCAGGTCTTATCCTCGTGGAGGAGCTCCGGGTCGGAGAGCACCGGTTCAAGGACGATCTTCGCATCAAATGCCTCTCCGAGGAGGATCAGGGATTCCGCAAGCAGTGCGGTCGCCGAAAGTCCGAACTCACCGAGGTCACTCGTCTCTTTGAGCACCTGCTTGATCGTGTGCCTCAATTCCCGTTCAGCATCGCGATAACAGCCCATTTCAAAAAAAGCGATTCCGAGATCGAGAGAGGAACGGGCATCGAGATCGGGAGGATAAATCCACAACCGATCCCCGGCATCGAGAACACCTGCGGACTCATCGATGCCAAGATCACTCTCGAGCCTCCTGATCACTTCGTCCGGATCCTCAAGCACCGTCTTGGCCTGCGCTCTCGGAGACGAATCATACAAATGCTCGATCTCATACTTCCGGATCTGCTCGAGAAGTTCCCGTCCCTTACGATAATGAGGACTCAGCATCAGCATGCGATAAAGAAGACGCTTGGCTTCCTCGAGCAATCCTTCCGAGAAAAGAATCTTCGCACTCGCGAGATCATCCTCGAGCGAGGGTCTCTCGGGCGCCAGGGATTTCAACGGAGATGCGCTTTCGTCAGTATTTCCAGACACTTTTGACCTGAACCCTCTCGGATTCAGAATAAGGCTTTCAGGTCTTTTTTTGGAGGAATTCTTCAATAAAGCGTGTTGTATATTTCGACTCGACAAATTCCTGACTTGCAAAAATCTGACGGTGGACGGGGAGTGTCGTTTTGACGCCCTTGACGACAAATTCGTCCAAGGCCTGACGCATCTTTGCGATCGCCTCTTCCCGGGTCCGGCCATGCACGATCAATTTCGCGAGAAGCGAATCATAGAACGGCACCACCTTGTACTCATCGTAAATGAAAGAATCGACGCGCACCCCGAAACCTCCAGGGACATGGAGGGCGGTGATCTTCCCGGGGCAAGGATGAAACGTCTCGGGGTCCTCGGCATTCACCCGCACCTCGAACGCATGCCCACGCAGGCGGATGTCCTCTTGCTTGAATCCGAGAGGCTCCCCTGCCGCAATGCGGATCTGCTCCTGGATGAGGTCGATCCCGGTCACCATCTCGGTCACCGGATGCTCGACCTGGATCCGGGTATTCATCTCCATGAAATAAAACTGACGGTCCTCATCGACCAGAAACTCCACGGTCCCCACGGACTCGTACCCGACGTGCTCACAGAGCGCGAGCGCGGCCTGTCCCATCCGCTCGCGAATGGCGGAGGTGAGGATCGGGCTCGGTGCCTCCTCGATCAACTTCTGGTGTCGCCGCTGGATCGAACAATCCCGCTCCCCGAGAAACACCCGGTTGCCGTGGCGGTCGCAGGCCACTTGAATTTCAACATGCCTGGGACGCTCGCAGAATTTTTCGACATAGAGAGATCCATCTCCGAAAGCCGCCCTCGCTTCCTCACTGCAACGCTGGAAGGAGTCCGAGAGGTCTTTTTCACTACGAATGATGAAGATTCCGCGTCCGCCCCCTCCGGCAGCCGCCTTCAGGATCACCGGATAGCCGATTTCGCGAGCCGCTTCGATCGCCTCATCCACACCTGCGACCGCAGTGAGGGTCCCGGGAAGCATCGGAACACCTGCCTGCCTGGCACGGGCCCGCGCCCGTGTTTTCTCACCCATGGCCTCGATGTTCTCGGGAGTCGGCCCGATGAAGGTGAGCTTGCATTCCCGCACCAACCTGGCGAACTCCGCGTTTTCCGACAGGAACCCGTAGCCCGGATGAATCGCCTCCACACCCGTGACCTCGGCCGCGGACAGAATGCTCATCATGTTCAGGTAGGAGAGCTTCGGTGCGGGCGGACCGATGCAGATCGCTTCGTCCGCTAGTTTCACATGAAGGGAGCTCTCGTCAGCACTGGAGTAAACCGCGACCGTTTTGATATCCAACTCTCGGCAAGCACGGATGATCCGGAGGGCGATTTCGCCCCGATTTGCGATCAGGATTTTTTTGAAAGGCGGCTTCTTCGCACTCACAGTTGCACCCGACTCACGCGGTATCGATCACGAAAAGCGGTTCACCGAACTCGACCGGCTGCCCGTTCTCGACCAGGACCTGCACCACGCGCCCCGCAAAATCAGCCTCGATCTCATTCATGAGCTTCATCGCCTCGACGATGCAGAGGGAATCCCCCGGAGAAACCCGCTTACCGACCTCCACATAAGGCGCGGAGGTGGGTGAAGGAGCCCGATAGAAAGTCCCGACAAAGGGAGAAAGTACTTTTTTATAGGTTGGAGGATCACGCTCTTCCGCGACAACATTGGCCTGAGCCTGCGGGGTCTGGACCATCGCTTGATGAACGGGCTGCAGAGCGGGCTGGGCCACCAGACCGGTCTTCAGTACAATCCTGTTTTTCCCGTCGGACCACTCGAATTCAACGATTCCGCGCTCACGCATGAAATCTGAAAGCGGCGCAAGATCCGATATGGAAAACGGCAGTACCGAGCGGGAGGGCGCCTGTGGCCGGGTTGCCGGCAATGGCTTACTTGTTCGCTTTTTCGACATAGGAGGAATCCCGGGTGTCGATCTTCAGAACGTCACCTTCGGAAATATGAAACGGAACCTGCACTACAGCCCCGGTTTCCATCGTCGCGGGTTTCGATCCACCCGTCACGGTGTCTCCACGGAAAGACGGATCCGTTTTGATCACTTTCAGTTCCACGAAGGTGGGTAGCTCCACGGTGATCGGCTTCTCATTGTAGAACACCACCTGGACCTGCATATTATCTTGCATGAAAAGCGCCAGCTCACCGATCTGCTCCTCGCTGATGATGGTCTGTTCGAAATTCTCGGTATTCATGAAATTGAAGCCACTCGCGTCCTTGTAAAGGTACTGCATCTCCTTGACTTCGACATTCGCGGCTGGAATCCGGTCTCCGGACTTGAAAGTCCTCTCGATGACGTTCCCATTCAGAAGATTCTTCAGCTTGGTCCGTGTGAACGCGCTTCCTTTTCCGGGGCTCACATGCTGGAACTCGACAATCTGGTAAGGGGTATTGTCGATGTCGAGCTTGATGTTTTTCCTGAACTCATTGGTAGGGTATACAGATGCCATAGATTCTCCGGTTGCCTAGGGGTATCAAGAATCAGGCTTGTTTCGCAAGCCTAAAGCGCTGGACGCGGACCAGGAGGTCCTGCAACATCTCGATGCGGGCCACCCATTCCCGTTTCCGGACCACGGGATCCCCGGAAATCGCACTCTCCGCAGGCTGGACCGAGTAACTCCTGAGTGGAATCGGGTCCTTTTGAAGGACCAAAAGTCCGTCCTCATAGGCTTGGGACTCGATCTCGCGGACCAACCGCGCCACCTCGACGTCCTGGGGCATGAAAAAAAGGAGGACCTTGTAAGCCGAGAGCGCGTCCGACATCCGTCCGAGGATCAGGTAACTTTCAGCGAGCAACTTCTGCGCAACCAGGTTGTCCGGAGCATCGAGAACCACCGGCTCGAGCTCTTTCACTGTTTCGGCGTACTGCCCCTTGTCGAAAAGGGCCCGCGACAGTGCCACCCGCCCCCCGATGAAATGGGGATGAATCCGGAGCCCGTCCCGGCAGATTTCAATCGCTTCTTCGAGCAGGCCCGCCTTACGGTAAGCCTCAGCCAAAGGGGCGAAAACCCGGGAACGGGGATCTTCCTGGTACTTTCTCAGGTAATGGTAAATCTGCGGAGTGCCCCGGACCGAGTTCATAACTTTCCTGTTTCCTTTTCGCCTTCAACGGCTCCGGAAGCTGCCTCACTCATGGCCTGATCGCGCCCCACATTCCGCTCCTGGTTCACGATTCGCGGAGTCACGAAGAACACCAATTCGGTTTTTTTCGTATTCCCGCCCGCCTCACCGAACAACCAACCGATGATGGGCATTTTCCGGAGAATCGGAAACCCGCCCTCATTCGCAGTCTCATCCATGCTGTGAACGCCACCCAACACCAGGGTATTCCCGCTCTCGACGATCACTTCGGTATTGATACTCCGAGGAGCGGTCACCGAGGTGCCGCTGATGGTCTCGACCGTGTCCCGGGTCAGGTTCAAATTCAAGAAGACCGATCCATCGTTGGTCACCCGTGGAGTGACCCCGAGACTGGTATTGTAGGGAATGAAGTTCTGGGTGATCTGAGTCCCGGTGGGCGTCACCGTTGAGACCGAGTTCACAATGTTCGATCCCTGGGTGATCTGGGCACGCCGCCCACTCAACACCATCACACGAGGCGATGAAACCACCTTCGCAGTGTTCTGAGTCTCGGAAAACGCCAGCAAGGCATCGAGGGTGGCCGTATTACCGATCCCGAAGCGGAAGCTGTTGCTGTTACCGGTAGTGCCGGCAGCGCCACCTCCGGCACCCCCTGCTCCGCCGCCTCCACCCGCCACTGCAGGAGGAACTCCCCCGTTAATGCTGATCTGGTTACGGTTATCGGAGGTCAACGACATGCTCAAGCGCCCCCCAATGGTCTTACTGAAGGACTCCAGGGCATCGATCACCTTGGCCTCGATGATCACTTGAGGCGTCTGTACATCGAGCAATTGGATCATCTTCTTGATCCGCTCCACACCTTCAGCGGTATCCCGCACGATCAAGGACTGCGTGTTCACATTGGTGAGAATGGTGGCAGGGGTTCCTCCGGCGGTGGTGGTTTGCGAGTTTGCAAAAGTCGTCAGAAGGGACTGCAGCGGCCCGAGCTCGGCGTAACTCACTGGAAAAATCCGAGTAATCCGGGGAGCAGCCTGGGCCACGATCCGTTTCGCATCAATCTCGGCTTGTTTTTCGTTGATCAATTGATCACGGGGCATGACCCGAAGCACACTGTCTTTTCTCTCTGCCGCAAGCCTCAAGGTCGTCAGGACCACATCCAAAGCCTGGTCCCAAGGAACCTGCTCGAGGGATAAGGTGAGCTTTCCATTGACCTGCGGGTGGATCACGATGTTGAATCCGCTCGCATCTGAAATCAGGCGCAACACCTCGTGAACATCGGCATCCTTCAGCTTCAGCGTGATCGGAGAGCCGGTGAACTTCTGGTCGGTTTCGGCACTCATGATCGTGGTGAGCGGATCGAGATCGGCAGGCTTCAAGTCGGGTGCCCGCTCGCGTTGGATGGCCACGGCGGCTCTTTCAGTGGAGAGTGGAACCCGAATCGTGATCTTCCGATCATTGGCGTCGATCTTGTACTGGACCTTTGTCTTGAAGTCGAGAACGACCCGGGCATCGAGATCCGAGTGGGGGTAACTCGAAATCTGAACCAAGGGAGAATTGGGCAACTCGGCTGAAGGATCGAAAGTCTGCCGAGCGACATCGGCAACCGTCGAATCCTTGAAAGTCAGGACCAGCTGGGGCGGCGAAACCTTTTCTTCTTTGACATACTCACCGATCCCGTTCCCGACAATTTCGATCACACTCTCGTTGCCGACAGTTTTCATTTGCATGGACTGAATCTGACCGGCTTCAGCGGACTCGCAGACCGCCATCATCATCAAAATCGCCAGCATGAATGATCTCATTGCTTATCCTCATCTTTCTTGGTGAGAGAGACCAACTCTCCCGCCAGCCTCAACTCGTAGATATCGGGTACGCTACGACCCTTCTCGTCCTGATAAAATTCGGTGACTCTCACTGAATCACTCGTGATCTGGGTGATCTTGCCGCCCCGGACCCCGATGCGGTCACCGACCTTCACGAAGTATGTTTTTCCACCTGCCCCAGCCAGCATGGCACGGATTTTTCTCGGCCCGGAAATGACTCCCTGGAGCTTGAAGTCTTTGAGGGCAAGGGTCTCGAGCTCCGACTTCGGAGTCTCTTTTTTGACAATCGCGCTCGTGGGCAATTGGAACGGATCCCGGAGGGCGCGGATCAAGTCCTCGGTCAGGAGCGAGTCCATAGGGGCCTCGGACTCAGCCACCGGTGCGGGCGCGACCGCTTGGGGTGCGACTGATGGCGGCGCCGCTACAGACAGAAGGGGATGCCATGCGAGCAAGACCCAAATGCACCACCTCATTGCCCACCAGCTCCTTTCGGGCGCTCATTCGTGCCTGCTTTAGGTCCCTTCGTTTGTTCTACATTGGACTTGTCGGCCTCTTTTTTCACATCTTTCTTCATCGCTCCGTCGGAGCCCATCATGTCTTTCGGAATCTCGGCCACCTGTAGCTTGTCTTCTTTGCTCAGGGTATATTGGTAGGCTCTGACCGACAGATTGGCAGAGAGCGTGATCGCCTTGGCTGTCACGCTCGAAGAAGCGATGCGAAGAGTGAGCCCCTCGATTCTCAAAATCCTCTGGAGTTGGGAGACCCGGTGGATAAAAAGCAGGAGGTTTTGGAAGCTCCCTCGAACATCAAGTTTAAATTCCTGTTCGAGGTAATATTCCTTCTGATCTTTTTTTCCTGGTTCGATTCGATCGACCCTCAATTCAGCTCGCTTGGCCTCGGTGTCGAGCAACCTGAGCAAAACCGGCACGTCCGGCGCTTCTGAAAGCGCGCCCTGATATTCGCCAAGCTTGGCAATCTGCGCGCGGATTTCCTCGCGCTTTTGATCCAGGGACTTCATGAACTTGTTTCCGTCATTGAGCTTCTTCTTCAGGCCCTCGAGCTCGGAGTTGGCACTGGCCAAAGCCGCCCGATGAAGCTCCACCTCACCGTCCGGAGAGTAACTGAAGGTGTAGTACTGAAACCCCAGATACCCGAGGAAGGCAAACAGCATGAGGTAGAATGGCGTGGACTTGAGGCCCTCCATCAGTCTCTCCTCGCAGTCAGCTCGAAATTGATCCGCTTCTGGGTCTGATCACTCGACGAGTTCCTGAGCGCCACATCTTTGAAGTAAATTGTCCGTCCCAGACGGGACATGAAATCACTCACCATGCTGTACTCGATGGCCCCTCCGCGAATGGTGTAGCTCTTGTCCACTTGGCTCAGCTCGACAATCCAGGCATCCCTGGGAAGAGCCTGAACGAGGCTGGTCATGGATCTGGCCGTGAACTCTCGTCCGCGGATCAGATTCTCGATCGTGTCCATTTTTGCGCGAATGACCATGGAGTTGCGCTCAAGCTCCATCTTGATCGATTCGAAGCCCTTGATCTTCTGGAGCTGCTTGTTGATTTTCTCCTTGGCCTCGGCGACGGCGGCCAATTCTTTTGCCTGCTCGTCACGGATCCCCTGCAAGGTCTCGTCGTAGAAGAAATTCGCGGCGAATGCGAAAATAGCCGGAATTCCGATCTTGAAAAACAGGGGTGCCAGAGTCTTTCCCCCGCCCTGCCCCATGCTCCTCAAGGCGTCGAGGTTAATTTTCGACTTGAGATCGTCGGCCTTTCCCCCCGCCCCAGCGGTAGGGACCGTGCGCTTCCTGACCAGGTTGACCTTGATCATGTTTTGTCCCTCGCACGGATAGCCAGGCCGATCGGGATCACCGCTTCTGGAGCGATGCTATCGAGGTACTCCTGGCTCATTTTTTTTGGATCTCCCTGGATCCGCTCGAAAGGGTTCACAATTTGGACGGGTACGCCCACATATTCCTGAACAATGGGGATCATGCCCTGGGCCCGAGACCCTCCACCGGACAGGTAAACCGCAGAGACCGGCGGTCCGAGATTCGAGGCATTGTAAAAATCGATCGACCGCTTCAGTTCCGTTCCGAGAACGTGGCACATCCTCGATACGATCTCGGCCACCTCCTGAGGGAGGGTCTCCGAAATTTTCAAGGTCTCGGCATCGACAAATGTCGGAAGCTTGAGTTCCCTCTGGATCTCGTTGGTCACATTGATTCCGCCGTAGGGCGCATCCTTGGTGAAGAGAGGTGCTCCATCCGCACAAATCGTGACCTTGGTACTCATCGCACCGATGTCGGCAATCAAAACGGCCTCATTCGGCGGGACCGTGTAATTCGACTCGAAGCAGTTCTGAAGCGCGAACACCTCGACATCCATCACCCGAGTCTGCAATCCGGCATCCTCGATTACGCCGAGGTACTGATCGATGTAGTCGTTCTTCACGGCCACCACGACCACTTCGAACTCATTTTTTTTCGTTTCCCGGATCGTTTGATAATCGATCGCCACATCATTGATATCGAACGGAATGTACTGCTCGGCCTCCCAGTACACCTGGTCTTCGAGCTCTTTTTTATTGTTCACACTGATGGTGATGTTCTTGATGATCACCCCGCTCCCCACCAGCGACGAACACACTTCCTTCGCTCTCACCTTGCTTGCAGACAAGGCCTCCTGGATGGCGAACACCACATTCGCGGCATTCACCACCTCACGTTGATCAGACAAGATCTCCTCGACTGGAATATTGGCGTAGGCCGTCATCATCCAGGAGTTCGATTTTTTTCGAAGCTCGACAAGCTTGACGCTCGACGCTCCGATACTGAGCCCGACATAAGAACGACCGAGCACGAAAGAAAGGTCAATGCCTCCCTTCAGACGCGCGAGAATACTTCCTGCCCTTCCTTGAGCGGATCCCATGAATACCAGAGTATAGGGTGCAACTAAGAATTACAATTCATTGACACTAGTTTATGGAAATTTTTGCCGACTCGCCTTCGAGGATCACGTAAGAGGCCCGGTCGAGGCGTCCCGCTGTCAAGTCATTGACTGGAGCCACCACCACCACTGCACGCGTCGCTTCATTCACTTCGAGACCGAAAACGGGGTCAAAGCACACTTCATCGGTGGCCAAACCGAGGGAGTGCTTGGCCGCATCAGCCCGGTTCAGAATGGTCAACTCAGCCGCTCGCGCGGTCCAGACACCGGGCTCGAGCTCCCGCAAAACCGCCCCATCGGAACACCGCTCGAGGATTTCGATCCGGTAACGGCCGTCCTCCTGGAACTTCAAACGGACCGGTCGTTTTTCCTGGATCGAAAGCGTCTTCATCCGCTCAAGCTCGATCGAAATCTCGCGTGCTGCCCGAAGGGAATGCCACTTCGGAAGACGCTCTTTCACCACCGGGACCGCACACAGAGACAGGAACAGCAGGAGTGCGGAACCGAAAATCAGAAAGCGGTTGCGGTTCTGACGGATCCGGACCTGCTCATAAAGCTCGAAATCCCTCCACTGCACTTCTTCTATAGGCCGATCCATGATGACACCCCGAAGAAGAGTTCTACCAGAGCTCCGAAGACCAGGAAAGGCCCATACGGAATCTTTAGCCTCAAAACCCCGTCCTCACTGGAGCTGGCGCCTTCTTGCCTCTTGGCCCAGAGTGCGAACAAGATTCCGATCACACTGCCGGTCACCGAGCTGATCAGGATGGCCGACCAGATTCCACCGAAGCCCAAAAACACTCCGATGGTGCCCATGAAGTTCACATCCCCGCCCCCCAGACCCACCCGTCCGGTGATCTTCTCATAGAGAAGCCCGAACAGAAAAAAGAACCCGAACCCGGCGACCGAGGCCAGGACCAGCTCCCAGGGGCCGTGACGGTAATCCGCCATGCAGGTCAGCAACCCAACCCCCCACCCCCCGAAGCTGAGGGTGTGCGGAATGATCCGGTGATCCAGATCGATGAAGGTGACTGAGATTCCGATCAGGACAAAGATCCAGATCCGGAACTGAGCCACTGCCGCACTCAGATCAGCCGGAAGACCGAGGTAAGAAAACGAGAACAGGAGCGCAGTCAGCAGCTCGACCAGCGGATAGCGGGGAGAAATCCGGACTCCGCAGGAAGCACATCGACCCCGGAGAGCCAGGTACCCGAGCACCGGGATATTGTGAAACCAGCGCACCGGCGCCTGACAGGCCGGGCAATGGCTTCCGGGATGAACCAGAGACTCATCGCGGGGCAGCCGATGGATGACTACATTCAGGAAACTCCCGAGCACGAGACCGAGGGCGATGACCAGAAATCGCTCAAGTCCACTCATAGGTTCTTCCTGTAAAAGACTGCATTTCCAAGAAGCATGAACAGCAGAGCCCAGGCGCAGCCATAGAGGATCCTTTGAAACATCTCGAAATCGCCGAGAGCAATGTCGTAGTATACCCTCGTATCCATGAGCAGGATCTGGGCATTCGGAGTCAAGTACTTCAAGAGCCCGAACACAGGTGCAGAATCTCCCGCCTGTTTGCGCAAAAAGTCGATCTGCTCGTGGTTGTGGCTCAAAAAGAGATACGCCATGCAGACCATGATCGCGAGCCCCTGCCGGAGGTACAAAGAGACCAGCATCGCAATTGAGGAAACCAACAGAGACTCAAACCAGATCAGAAGCGTCGCTTGTGCCAAGGCATGGTTGAATCCGCCCCCGGTCACCCGGAGTGCAATATATAGAACGAGGGTCAGCAGCAATAAATTGAGGGCACAGAACAAGGCGATCCCGACCCATTTTCCGAAGAAATAACTCACTCGCGACACAGGTCTTGTGAGCGGCAGGTACGCGATCCGCTGATCGATCTCGGTTCGAAGCAAGCGGGCACCCGCCCCTGCCGAGACGAAAAAGATCGAAAGCGCATTCACCATGATTCCGAAATGGAGCATGACCCGGTCCTGATGCCCGAACACCAGCAGGGCAGCCAGGTAACCGAAGAACAGCAGAAAGAGTGAAACGAAGAAGATATTGTAAAGAATCCGTTCACGAAGCAGATCCTGAAAGGCCTGATACGCGATGAACCACAACTGTGCAAAATAAGCACTGAACCCACTCATGGCCGGGCCCTCCATTCGTCGACAGTCCCCCGGAAGCGAACCTCACCATCCTCAAGGATCAACACCTCGTCAGCCAGCAACTCCACGTCTTCCATCACATGCGACGAGAAAACAATCGTCTTGCCAGCCTCGCGCCACTTCTGAATCTGCCGTTTCACCACTTCCCGAGACTCCGGATCGAGTCCACTCATCGGTTCATCGAGGACCTTGATCTCGGGATCGCCAAGGGCTGCTTGGGCCAAAACAGCCTTCTGAAGCATCCCCTTCGAAAAGGTACTCAAGCCTTCGTCCAGGTGTCCGGCCAGTCCCACTTCCTCGGCGACTTTCTCGAACACCTCACGCTGGCGCGGCACACCAGCCAGGCGGGCATGAAACCTCAGAAACGAAACGAATTCGTGATCCAGATTCAGATAAGGACGCTCCACCACGTAGCCAATCCCGGTCCGGGACCGCCAGTCTTCGTTGGATCTACCGAGAATCTGAATCTCTCCCGCAGTTTGGTATTTCAGTCCGAGCAGGATATGAAAGAAGGTCGTCTTTCCAGCACCATTATGCCCCACTACAGCAAACACCTTCCCTCGAGGCACAGAAAAATCAAGACCCTTCAAGATCCGCTTCTTCCCGATACTGAACTCAAGGCCCTTCACCATAATGGCCGACTCAACGCTCATATTGCCTCAGCTTTTCCTCGTACTTTTGACGGATACGACCGTCTTCAGTGATCTTGATCATCCACTTGAGAACCCGGATCGCCAGCTTCCGATCACCATCTCCGTCCTGTAACCATTTTTTCATTTGTTGCAGATAGGCAGGCGATCCAGGGGTGTAAGCAGCCCTGAGGTAATCATTCCGAGCCTGAGCCCAATCATTCCGCATGAAAGCGTTCACGTAGGCTCGGTACAGGTACAAACTATAAGGGTGGGACCAGAAGCGCTTGGGCGGATTGGCCCGCTCGTAAATCCGGATCCCCTTGTCGATGAACTCAAGGGCAGCAAACGGCGCATCGAAGATGCAAGAGAAGTTCACAGCAGCTTGGTCATAAATTTCATAAAAATAAGGATCAAGCGCGGTCGACAATCGATAAAACCCGACCGAGTCCCGGAGCACATCCCCACCCGTTTCTCCTGATCCGATCAACTGGAGCGTGCGGATCCAGAGGTAATCGTGGGCCGCAGGCCAAAAGCCAACCGAAATGAATTTGAAAAACTGAGGGGTGAGCTGGTACTCCGAGGCCTTTTGAAGCCTCGCTTTCGGAAAGTCCATGGAAAGAGCCAGGGCATACACCCCACTACACACCAGCAACGTCGCGATCCACCGACCCGTTCGGGAGAATGAGAATTTCATTTCAACCCCTTCATCATAAGGGACAATGTCTCGCAATGGAAAGCGTGGATTGACACATTCGCCATCCCTAGGTGCCAATCCGGTGACATCGCTAGGCGGCCAAGGGCATTTTCTTCTTGATCCTGGCTCAAGAAAGAGTGAATCATTTAAACTGAAACAGTTGATTTACCGTTTTCTGCCACCCCTAAGGCTAAAGTTTCCTCGCGTTTCTGCAAACGTGGAACTACTATGGAAATATGGGTGGACGTAGGGAAGCCCAGAATATCCTTTCAAAGGAGGGGACTTATATGGAACGTAAGTGGAATCAAATCCGGAGTAATGAGGGTTTCACCTTGGTGGAACTCATGGTGGTCGTGGCAATCATCGGGATCCTGGCGACTCTCGCCGTCCCGCAGTACAAGAAGTTCCAGGCGAAGAGCCGGCAAAGTGAGGCGCGTCTCTCTCTCGGCGGTGCGTACACCATCGAGCAGAGCTTCGCTGCGGAGAACGCGTCATATACAACTTGCCTGGGTCAAGCAGGTTACAATCGTGACGGAGTTCGGTTCTATTACAACATTGGATTCGCAAACTCTGCAATGGGGCAGGGAACCTGCGGTCCAAACGGGAAACTTGAATGCAATTTTACCGCATGGCAGTTTGATCCACAAACTCAAGACTACGCATCACAGGGAGATGCGAAGTGCGATGAACAAGCCCAAAACATGGGAGTTTTCCTCGCTACTGCAGGAGAAGACGGTAACCTGGTACCAAAAAATGGTGAAGCAGACACAGCTCGGGCTCGAATTGAGAAAAATAAGACAGATGGAGGAAATGCCATTACTACAGTTTCTCAACAAACCTTCACGATTGGCGCAGCAGGAAGCATCCTGACCGCGGCCGGCACAGTTGCCCTGACCAATGCCTTCGACGGTTGGACCATCGACCAGAACAAGCAGCTCAAGAATTCCCAGAGCGGATTGTACTAAGCCTAGGCGGTTGAAGTTGCAACCCCCCGCTGGAAACAGCGGGGGGTTTTTTTATTTTAAACAAATCAATTCTCGTCCAGAACCGAATCCAAGCGGGTGGCATCCTGTTTCACAAACACCAGGGCTTCGGTCCTGTAGAATGCACGCACTTGTTCGATCACCTCGGCCAGCCTGATCCTTCCCAAGCTGAAGTCCGCTTTCAAGATAAGCTCACGAGGTTTTCCGAGTTCTTTTCGCGCGGCCAAAACCATCTCAGGAGGCAGTGTCGTGATTTGGATCGATGTGCTGGACTCAAGCGTGCAAACCCGCTCCATCACATTCTCAAGCTCACGGATGTTCCCAGGCCAGCGGTGAGCCAAGAGCACTTCCAAGGCCTCGGGGCTGAATCCTTCCACCTGGCTCTTGTGCTTCTCGTTGAAGCGCTTCAAGAAATATTGGGCTAGTTCGGCGACATCGCCGGCTCGAGTCCGGAGAGGCGGAGTTTCAAGCAGAATCACATTCAAACGGTAGTAAAGATCTTCTCGGAAGGTCCCTTTTTTTACGGCTTCCTCCAGGTTACGATTCGTCGCAGCCACAATGCGGACATCGATTTTGATGTTCTCGTTACCCCCGACCCGACGGATGGCACGGTCTTGCAGAGCCCTGAGTAACTTGACCTGCATGGTGAGAGGCAACTCTCCCACTTCATCCAAAAAAAGCGTTCCGCTATCGGCCACCTGGAACAACCCCTCTTTGTCAGCAACCGCACCGGTGAAGCTGCCCTTCTTGTGTCCGAAGAGCTCGCTCTCGATCAGGGTCTCAGGGATCGCACCACAATTGACCGCCACAAAGGGCCCGGTCTTCACGGGACTCAGTTCATGCAGAGCCCGGGCAACCAGTTCTTTACCGGTTCCACTCTCTCCGATGATGAGCACATTGGTCTTCGAAGGTGCCACTCGCTCGATCATTTTCTTGAGCGCCGCCACTTGTGGCGATTTCCCCAGCAAGGGTCGTTTGATCTCGTCAATCGCTGCCATACTCATTCCCCCCCGCCGGCACTGCCTGCCATCTGGAAGATCGGCAGGTACATCGAAATCATCAATCCACCCACAATCCCGCCCATCACGACCAGCATCACGGGCTCGATCAATTTCAACATGCCCTGGATGGCGTTCTCGACTTCTTCTTCATAAAATTCAGCAATCTTCTCGAGCATCTTATCGAGGTTACCGGTATTCTCACCGACCGAGCTCATCTGGACGCACATCCTCGGGAATAGCTTCGGAAATTTGGACATGGCCGCAGTGAAGCTGGCCCCGAGTTCGACTTCCTTTTTCATTTCCGTAATAGCGTCCTCAAAGGCCACGTGGGTTGCCGCCGCCTTGCAGATCTCGAGGGAATCCACAATCGGTACCCCCGAGGCCAATAGTGTCGAAAGCGTTCGGGTGAACCGGGCCACGCCGCTTTTGACAATCAGAGGGCCGCTGAGGGGCATGCCGAGAGCCAAATTCTGCATCACAATTCTGCCCTCGTTCGTCTTCAGGTAAGACCGGATCAAGTAAAATCCGAGCCCGAGCCCGGCCAAGATCACCATGAAGTTATCGATCACGGAATGTGATAACCAGAGCACGAGTTTGGTAGGTGCCGGCATCTCTCCGCCACTGCTCAAGATCATGGCCTCGAACTTGGGAATGACCACCGTGAGCATCAAGGTGATCACCCCGAGGGCGATCACCGTCACCGAGACGGGATAGGTCATGGAACTTTTCAGCAGCTTCTTCAGACGGTATGAATTCTCAAGGTACTTCCCGATCCGCTTCAGCATCACATCGAGGGTACCCGAAGACTCCCCGGCACGAACCAAGGCCACAAAGACGCGCTCAAAAGTGTTCGGATACATGGCAAAGCATTCCCACAGGAAACTCCCGCCATTGATACGGTCTCGACATGCACCGAGGATTCTCCGGAGGGTCGGATCCGTTTCTTGTTCATGGAAAAGCTCGATCGCCTGGATCAAGGGAACCCCCGAGGTGATCATGGTCTGGAGCTGGCGGATGAAGTTCATCAATCGCTCGACATTGACCGTATCCGAGCCACCCGCAAGTCCCTTCAGTGCCGTACCGACGTTGATCTGAGTGAGGGAGGCCTTGGCGATCTTGCTCGGACGGAGCCCTTGCCCGCGAAGGGCCATCCGGACTTCGCCCTCGTTGCTGGCCTCCATTTTTCCTTCGACTTTTTTCCCCGCTTTGTCCGAGGCGACGTAGACAAACTCAGGCATTCACCAGTCTCCTCAAACCATCTTCCCGAGCTCGTCGGGCATCAAGCTGAATTGCAGGGCATCTGCTTTAGTGAGATTCCCCTTCCGGACCAGTTCGGCCAGCGACTGATTCATGGTCTGCATTCCCGTACCTGACTGCCCCGCCTGCATGGCCCCATAAACCTGGTGCATCTTGTCCTCACGAATGAGATTCCGGATGGCGGTATTGGGTGCGAGAAGTTCGAACGCAGCTGAGCGTCCGGACTTTCCGGAGTTCGGAACCAATTGCTGGGTCAGAACCCCAACGAGAGTGGCGGCCAACAACTGCCGGATCTGAGGTTGCTGGTGAGGCGGAAACACGTTCACCACCCGCGCAATGGTTTGGACCGCACTGTTGGTGTGCATGGTTCCGAATACCATGTGGC
Organism: Bdellovibrionales bacterium; assembly: GCA_947462765.1. Classification (GTDB taxonomy): domain Bacteria; phylum Bdellovibrionota; class UBA1018; order UBA1018; family CAIMNF01; genus CAIMNF01. Next base: position 3,688 of record CANHQK010000012.1, on the reverse strand, counting down.
CGGTCTCGGCGGCGGTGAGCGCCATCTCGATGGTCTCGAGATCCCGTAATTCCCCGACAAGAATGAAATCCGGATCCTGACGAAGGGCGTGCTTGAGTGCATCGTGAAAGGTGTGTGAATCGGCACCGATCTCACGTTGGTTCACAATGCAGTTCTTGTGCTGGTGTACGAACTCGATGGGATCTTCGAAGGTGAGAATATGGCCATTGTCCTCACGGTTCAAAAGGTCAATGATTGCGGCAAGTGAGGTGGACTTTCCCGAGCCGGTCGGACCGGTCACCAGAAAGAGACCGTTCGGCTGCTTCACGATCTTTTTGATCGCTTCGGGCAGATTGAGCTTGTCGAACTCCGGGATATTGACCGGAATTTTCCGGAACACCGCCCCCATTGATCCCCGCTGGAAGAACAGATTTCCCCGGAATCGGGCGACATCCTTCACACCGAAAGAAAAATCGAGCTCGTTCGCACTCTCGAAAGTCTTTTTTTGTTGTTCAGTCAGGATCTCGTAGACGAGCTCTCTGATGGAGTCAGGATTCAGAGGCTCGGTCTTGGCCTTCATGAGCTTGCCATGGATCCGGAACTGAGGAGGAGTATTGCAAGTGATGTGCAGGTCGGACGCGTCCTGATCGACCATCGCCCGGAGTAATGCGGTGAGTGTCAGTTTTGCCATGGTTTTATCCTCTTCATTCCATCCTTATTGCTCGGCCGTCATCGAAACTGCTTCATCGACCGAGGTCCTGCCCTCGATCGCTTTTTTGAGCGCTGAAATTCTCAGGGTCTGCAAATCAAACTGCTCGACCGCAGCTCTTTTGATTTCGATCGCCGTTCTACCGGCAAGGGTCATTTCCTTGAGTTCAGAGAAGTACTCGAGAACTTCGTAAATTGCGACTCGCCCTTTGTACCCGGTATTGTTGCAGTCCTTGCACCCCTTGGGAGCAAAAAAGGTCGCATTGGCAGCGAATTTCTTGATTCCCAGTGACTCGATCTTCTCAGCTGGAATTTTGGTGGGTTGTTTGCAGTGCTGGCAAAGGGTTCGCAGCAGACGCTGCGCCACGATGGTGTTCACCGAGGCCGTGACCAGAAAGGGCTCGATGCCCATGTTCACCATCCGGGTGATGGTCGAGACCGTATCATTGGTGTGAAGGGTCGAGAGCACCAAGTGACCCGTCAGAGCTGCCTGAACCGCGACCTCGCCCGTCTCGAAATCCCGGATCTCCCCGACCAGCACCGTGTCCGGGTCCTGACGGAGCAGGGCTCTCAAAACGGCTGCAAAGCTGAGACCCACGTCCTTGTTCACCTGGACCTGGTTGATGCCCTCGAGGTTGTACTCCACCGGGTCTTCGACGGTCGAAAGATTGTCCGAGACCTGATTCAATTCCATGAGAGCCGAATAAAGGGTCGTGGTCTTTCCGCTACCAGTCGGACCGGTGACGAGCACCATGCCGTTCGGCTGGGCGATCCCCTTCCGGAAGATCTCGAGTTGGCGATCCTCGAAGCCGAGGGTCCGGAGGTCGAGCTGAAGATTGCCCTTGGACAGGATACGGAGAACGACTTTTTCTCCGAACAAGGTGGGAAGCGTGTTCACCCGGAAGTCGACTTCCTTGTTCCCGAGCTTGATCTTGATCCGGCCGTCCTGGGGTACGCGCGACTCCGCGATGTCCATCCGGCCCATGATTTTGAATCGGGCCACCACCGCCCGCTTCATCTCGAGCGGAATGTGAGTCACATCGATCAGGGTTCCGTCGACCCGGATGCGGACCCTGAAGTCCCGCTCATAAGGCTCGACATGGATATCGGAAGCCCCCCGGCGGATCGCTTCGGTCAGAACGCTGTTCACCACTGAGATCACCGGAGCATCGTCTCCGGCTGCGTTGTTCACATCGTGAACTTGAAACTGCTCGATCTGCTGAACCTGGATCTCTTCCTTGCCCTTCGGGGCCTGGGTATCCTTCTTGAATTGTTCGAGTGCACGACCTAGGTTTTGGGTCCCAGAGTAGTACTTTAAAAAAGCTTGATCGAAGGCAGAGAAAGTGGTCAGAACCGCTTCGACGTTCATCTTCGTTGCAAAACGGATGTCATCCAGAAAAGCGATCTGGGTCGGATCCGGGATAGCCACTACGAGAATCCCTCGGCTCATCTGAATTGGGATCGCCTGAGCCTTCCTGGAAAGATCGGCACTGATCGTAGCCACCACTTCAGGCTTCACCTCGAACTTGGCAAGATTGATGCTCTGGAGGGAGAACTTTTGATTCAGGAACAAAAGCAGTTTCTGTTCAGAGAGAACCTTCTTCTCGATGAACTGACGGATGGCATCCCCGTTGCCTTTGTAGATGGCCTCGGCATCCTGATACTGGGATTGCGTGAGGAGTTTCTCCTTATAAAGGAGCTCGACGAGTTTCCTGGACATCCCCCTTATTTTAGGGCTGAAGGGTACCTTATCGCAATTCTATTTAAGAATTTCGTGAACTTAAGAGCTGCTCCGCCAATTCCGTGTCGGCCCGGATCTGCTGCTTGAGTTCATCGAGAGAGGAGAATTTCTTCTCATCGCGAATCCGTTCATGGAAGGAAACTTCCAAGATCTCCCCGTAGAGTTCCAGGTCCTCGTGCAGGAGATGGGTCTCCATACGGAGCTCAGATGAGTCGAAGGTTGGACGGGTACCCAGATTGGTCACTGCAGGATAGGTCTTACCCTGCCAAAAAACTGACGTTGCGTAGACTCCCGAACGCAATGCGAATTTGGTGTCACATTTCATATTGGCTGTTGGAAATCCGATGGTCCGTCCGCGCTTGTCTCCATGAACCACTTCCGCCTTGTAGAAGAACGGCCTTCCAAGCAAAAGACCGGCCTGATGCACCCGACCCTCGGAAAGCGCCACCCGGATCCTCGAGCTTGAAACGGGCAAACCCTCTACCTCTACGGGCGGGAGGGCTCGAAGGACCACTCCTGCTGCGTCGCAAAAGCCCTTGAGAATGGGGATCGTCCCCTCACGATTCCTACCGAAGGTGAAGTTCTCCCCTACGACGATCACGCGCGCATGCGCTCGTCCGAGCAACACTCTCTCGAAAAACTCCTTGGCAGAAAGCGCTGCAAAAGTTGCATTAAAGGGCTCCTCCACACAATAATCGACCCCTAGACCTTGTAGCCGGATCCGCTTCTCGTCATAGGTCATGAGCAGCCTCAAGTCCGACTCTGGCTTCAACTCGAGGGTGGGATGCGGCTTGAATGTGAACGCGACGACCGGGAAACCGAGGATTCTAGAATCTTCAATGGCGCGTCCGAGAATGGCCTGATGCCCCAAGTGAACCCCGTCAAAATTCCCCAAAGCCACCACGGTTTGAGGCGGAAACTCGGCATCCAGGAATTGCGAACCGAAGTAGGTTTTCATGGGGTTAAAGCCATAGTTTTACACTGGATTTGACCGGAGTGACAGGATAAAGTGGGAACTCACTTCTCGGATGCGCGCGTGGTGAAATTGGCAGACACGCCAGACTTAGGATCTGGTGCCGTAAGGTGTGGGGGTTCAAGTCCCTCCGCGCGCACCACTTCCAAACTGCCCCCCTTGGCTGCGCTTCCCCTAACCGCGGTAATTTTTTAAGATCGCTGAAACCATTGGCATTTGTCCTGCTCTACCTCGGGCCATGAGGAGACGCTGTCCAAACCCAAACTGCAAACAAGAACCCTCCCTCC